>NZ_JADCLG010000005.1:131340-302426 GCF_014982425.1 Enterobacter cloacae complex sp. I1M
AAGCGAAGCGCCACCCGGCGGTTTTTAGCGAAGAAGCTGGATTATCAGAAGGAGTACGCCACGCCTAAACGGAAACGGGTCTGGCGTTCGTCAGTGTCTTTAACCCCCACGTTGCCCACCTCAACATACGGTGCCCAGTTTTTATCCCATTTGTAGGCCAGCTTGGCGTTATATTCATTGGAATAATCTTTATTGTTATTTCGGGCCACGCCTTCAGAGCTTTTCGCGTAAACATAGTTCAGCTCGGTACGCCAGTCACCTAATACCCAACCGACCCACGCATCACCACGGTTAACTTTATCATCGTCCTTATTTGAGCTTGACGGGTAGCGGGTATATTCATAACGGTAACGCGCGGCCACGTAGAAGCCATTATCGAAACTATATTGCACATGCAGATTCGGTTTATAAATGGTACGACTGTCTGTGCTTTCAATCGTAAACGCAGGCGTCAGGGCGATATTGTCTGTCGCTTTCCAGCGCCAGCTAATCTGATCTTCGTGACCGTTCCCCACCACATCCGCGAATGGCTGATCTGCCTTGTCCCCGCCTGATTTCCACTTCGCCTCGACTGAAAAACCGAAGCCATTGTCAAAGCGGTGCGAGACGGCAACACGGTCGGCATTCGAGCCGCTGTCAATATATTCGTGACGCAGATCGACGGTAACGGCGCTAGCCGCAAAAGAGGCACTAATAAGGGAAGCAAGGAGCAGAGATTTCTTAAACATGAAAAAACCCTCAATTAAAATAACGTTTCGTTTTTATGAAACTTGAGTTTATTTTTTATGTACCGTTATTTTAGTGACAAGGATCGAAATTATTTGTTTCATTTTTTTTGGCAAAGATCGACGTGAACCTCATCAACAAAAAAGGCGTATAACGCATAAATTCCAGGCGTGAGATCACACTAAGAACTTCACAAAGCGAATAATTCACCGCGCAATAATTATTGTGGGCTCAAGAAAGAACGCAGAAGTGTTAAAAAAGGATTCTGCGGACATAAAAAAACCTCCCGAGGGAGGCTTTCTGTGCGCAGAGGGGGAGATTACCGTTCGATAGCCAGGGCTACCCCCTGCCCTCCGCCAATGCAGAGCGTTGCGATCCCTTTTCGGGCGTTACGCTTTTTCATTTCGTGGACTAGCGACACCAGAATGCGGCAGCCGGAAGCGCCAATAGGATGACCGAGCGCGATCGCACCGCCGTTGACGTTGACCCGCAGCGGATCCCATTCCAGCATTTTCCCGACCGAGATCGCCTGTGCAGCAAAGGCTTCATTGACTTCAATCAGATCTACATCGTTCAGCTGCCAGCCCGCCCGCTCAAGACAGCGGCGCGTGGCATAGACCGGGGCGATCCCCATTAACGCAGGATCAACACCCACGCTGGCAAACGCTTTGATGCGCGCCAGTACCGGCAGCGCCAGCTCCTGGGCTTTGCTTTCACTCATCATCATCACCGCCGCCGCACCGTCGTTAATGGAGGATGCGTTACCTGCCGTTACAGAACCGAGCGTTTCGAAGGCCGGATCGAGTTTTGCCAGCCCTTCTGCGCTGGCATCGGTGCGCGGCTGCTCGTCGGTATCAACGATGAGCGCTTCGCCGTTCTGGCGTTGGGTACTGACCGGGACAATTTCATCGCGAAAACGGCCGGAGTCGATCGCCGCGCGTGCTTTTTGCTGCGAGCTAAGCGCATACGCATCCTGAAGCTCGCGGCTGATGCCGTATTCCCGCGCCAGGTTTTCCGCCGTTACGCCCATATGGTAGTCGTTGAAGGCGTCCCACAGCCCGTCATGAACCAGGCTGTCAAGCAGTTGACTGTTCCCAAGCTGCGCGCCGGTCCGGCTGTCGGTCAGGACATGCGGGGCGCGGCTCATGTTTTCCTGCCCTCCGGCAATGACCACGTCCGCTTCACCGCACTGGATGGCCTGCGTCGCAAGATGGAGCGCTTTCAAACCTGAACCACAGACGTCGTTGATGGTAATCGCCGAAACGGTGTTAGGCAGGCCGCCTTTCAGCGCCGCCTGGCGCGCAGGGTTTTGTCCCGCGCCAGCGGTCAGCACCTGGCCGAGGATCACCTCATCAATTTCATGTGCGGCAACCCCGCTGCGTTCCACCAGCGCTCTTACCACCACGCTGCCGAGATCAACCGCAGAGTGACGCGCAAGCGCTCCCTGAAAACAGCCGATAGCCGTACGTAACGCACCCACTATAACGACATCTTTCATCACGACCTCTGTGCAAAATGACATGACGATAGTAGAGGATTGTTATCAACAATTGACGCAAATGTTTAAAATTAGTGAGTTTAGTCACAGGATTATCGTGCGTCCTGCAAGTACTGGCGCAGCCAGCTTCCGGCGACGCCGGGCGGGGTTCTTTTGTTCCATACCAGATCGATGGCAATCGACCTCGGCCAGCCCGGCACGTTCAGCTGCACCAGCGATTTCGATGCGGCAAATTCGTCGACCAGCGCGCAGGGTAACGCGCACCAGCCAAAGCCCTGTACCGCCATGCTCAGCAGCAGCAGGTAGTTCGGCGCAGACCAGACCGGCCCGCGCGCAAGGGGCGCTTCCCGTTCAAGATAGGTACTCAGCCGCAGCTCGCGCCAGCCATGCAGCTCGTCCGCCTGCGTCTCATGTTGCCCTGCCAGAGGATGTCCGGCAGAAACGTAAATAGCCATCCGCGTCTGCATAGGCAGGCGGGTCGCGCCAATATCGGTCGGGTAGCTGTCGCGTGCTTCCGTCAGGCCAATTTGCGCCCGCTCCTTTTGCAGCAGATCGATCACGTCCTCCTCTTCCCCAATCAGACACTCGAATTCGGTGTGCGGAAAACGCTGGTCGAACTGGCTCATCATCTCTTCCAGTACGGCCGGGTTAAGCGTATCGGAGAGAACAAAGGTAAAACGCGCCTCCGTTTGCGCCGTTAAGGATACGGCCAGCTCATCAAGGCGCGCGCTGGCGGCGAGGATTGACTGGACATAGCCCAGCACCTGTTCACCCTGGGCGGTTAACACCGGATGACGGCCCGAGCGATCAAACAGCTCAAAGCCAAGGTCAGCTTCAAGGTTGGCGATGGAGGTGCTGATGGTGGACTGGCTTTTACGCAGCCGTCGTGCCGCAGCTGAAAACGAACCTGCGGCGACAGTTTCAACAAACGCGGTCAGTGCTTCGGGAGAATAACGCATGATGTATCTACTTTATCGATGGATACCATCTTTTATATATCACCTTAAGCGATAAGAATAGGCCGCATCAACGCCCATACTGGCGTCTATATGAGGTAAATATGCAACATCAGGATGCACTCCAACGTAAATTGCCGGAGCGGATCTTCCATGCCGTCTGTTTTGAAGGTATTGCTACGGCGATCCTCGCCCCTACGGCCGCGTGGCTAATGCAGCGCTCGGTGGTTGAAATGGGGGGTCTCACTATTATTCTGGCGACCACGGCAATGCTCTGGAACATTATCTATAACTTTGGCTTCGACCGTTTCTGGCCTGTCCAGCGGGTGAAGCGCACGGCAAAAGTGCGCGCCCTGCATGCGCTGGGTTTTGAATGCGGCTTTATTGTGATTGGCGTAACCATCGTTGCCGCCGTGCTGGGCGTGACGCTGCTCCAGGCCTTCACGCTGGAGATTGGTTTCTTCCTGTTCTTCCTGCCGTACACCATGCTCTACAACTGGGCGTATGACACCCTGCGGGAGAAAATTATCAAGCGCCGCCAGCAACGTCGCGCCCTGGCAAGCGAATGACCTTCCGGCCGGAGACCTTCTCCGGCCCAACCCCAGCGAAGCAACGGCGACCTCAACGCATAATTATGGTAAATTGCACTCCTTTTTGTTCGTTTTATAGTTGATACGTTGCTCTAATGTCGAAAATTTGGTCAAAAGAAGAGACTCTCTGGAGTTTCGCCCTCTACGGCACTGCCGTGGGCGCAGGAACCCTGTTCTTGCCCATTCAGCTCGGCTCTGCTGGCGCAATTGTCCTGCTGATCACCGCCCTTGTGGCGTATCCCTTAACCTACTGGCCGCATAAAGCGCTGGCGCAATTTATTCTGTCGTCGAAGACGAAAGGCAACGAAGGGATCACCGGTGCCGTTTCCCATTACTACGGCAAAAAGATCGGCAACCTCATCACCACGCTCTATTTCGTGGCCTTCTTTGTGGTGGTTCTGATTTACGCGGTGGCGATAACCAACTCACTTACTGAACAGCTGGCGAAACGGATGACGGTGGATACCAGCGTGCGGATGCTGGTGAGTTTTGGCGTGGTGCTGATTTTGAATCTGATCTTCCTGATGGGGCGGCACATCACCATTAAGGTGATGGGTTTCCTTGTCTTTCCGCTGATCGCCTATTTCCTGTTTGTCTCGCTGTATCTGACGGGCAGCTGGCAGCCGTCGCTGCTGACCAGCCAGATGGCCTTCGACCAGCATACGCTGCACCAGGTGTGGATATCGATCCCGGTGATGGTTTTCGCTTTTAGCCATACCCCGATCATCTCGACCTTCGCCGTAGATCGTCGCGAGAAATACGGTGAAGAGGCTATGGGTAAATGCAAAAAAATCATGAAAGTGGCGTACCTGATCATCTGCCTCAGCGTGCTGTTCTTTGTGTTCAGCTGCCTGCTTTCGATTCCACCGTCCTATATCGTGGCGGCAAAAGAGGAAGGGGTGACGATCCTGTCCGCGCTGTCGATGATGCCTTCGTCCCCGGCATGGCTGGGCATTTCCGGCATTATCGTGGCAATTATAGCGATGTCGAAATCGTTCCTCGGCACCTATTTTGGCGTGATTGAAGGGGCAACGGAAATTGTGAAATCGTCGCTGAATCAGGTGGGGGTGAAGAAAAGTCGCGCCTTTAACCGCGCGGTTTCGATTCTCGGCGTGTCGCTGATTACCTTTGCGGTCTGCTGCATCAACCCGAATGCGATCTCAATGATTTACGCCATCAGCGGTCCGCTTATCGCCATGATCCTGTTCATCATGCCGACGCTGTCGACGTACCTGATCCCGTCGTTAAAACCGTACCGCTCCATCGGTAACCTGCTGACGCTGATTGTGGGTGTGCTGTGTGTGTCGGTGATGTTTGTCGGTTGAGTGTGCTGCCCGGCGCAATGCCGGGCATCTGTTTTACGCCCGAATATCGTCATACTCCCGCGTATTATCAAACTCATGTTTCGCAAACGGACACAGCGGGATAATTTTACGGTTCTCCCCGCGCATCTTCTCTACCACCTTTGCCACCAGCTGTTTACCCACTCCCTGCCCTTTCAGGCTCGGATCCACATCGGTGTGCTCGATGATGCTCAGATGCTCGCCGGTCGGGACAAAGACGATCTCCGCAACCTGATTGCCTTCGGCGTCGTTGACATAAAACTTGTTATGGCCTTCAAGAATATCCATGGTTCCTCACTTATTTTAGGCGGTACTTCAGCGCACCGCTCGGGCAGGTATCAATTACGCGCGCAACAGTTTCTGCATCCACTTCATCCGGTGCGATCCAGGGTTTACGCTTCAGGTCGAACAGCGCCGCGCTGCCGCGTACGCAGTTGCCCGAGTGTTTGCAGATCCCTGTGTTGAAGTAGACATCGATTTTCTCACCGGTATAGGCCCGGTACCCTGCATCCAGTAGCTCCTGATCCATGACATTGCCTCTGTAATTATTGTGGTGACAAATGCAGCATACCCTCACCCGATCCGCCTGACCACGTCAAAAACGACGATCGGATACACTGTTTCGGCTCGTTATTTTACTTCTCGCTTAAGACTATTCCGATTATAAAGAATCAGGTCGGCAAGATATATTTTTGCGCTACGTCAATTCTTGTAATCATTTCCGCCGCGTTCATATTAAGATTATTAGCTAAGCGGAATCCTAACGACACAAGTTATTTATCCCTAAGCAATGGATTTACTTCCAATTTTCAAAAAACGTAACGAAGCGGTATTTTCCCCGCATCTCTGGAAATGGCGCAAAACAACCCAGACAGGAAATTTGACTCTTCTCACATAACGACTAATGTTAATTTCTGAACGACAACTGATACGAATTACTTATCGTATCACCTGACATAAACGCAACATGAGGGTTGATATATGGCAGAGCAACATCGTGGTGGTTCCGGTAATTTCGCGCAAGACCGTGAAAAAGCATCAGAAGCTGGACGTAAAGGCGGCCAGCACAGCGGCGGTAATTTCAAAAACGATCCGCAACGCGCATCTGAAGCGGGTAAGAAAGGGGGACAGAACAGTCACGGCGGGGGCCGTAAATCTGATAACTCCTGATCTTATTTAAAGCTCTTATAAATATACCGAGAGCATGCTGCGGGCCTGTCGGCTCGCAGTACCTTCCCTTTATTTCACTGGAGCGAATATATGAATATGAAAACTGTTGAAGATGTATTTATTCACCTGTTATCCGATACCTATAGCGCTGAGAAGCAGCTGACCCGCGCGCTAAGCAAGTTAGCCCGCGCCGCATCAAGCGAGAAGCTGAGCGCTGCGTTCACGGCTCACCTTGAGGAGACGCAGGGACAGATCGAACGTATCGATCAGATTATTGAGCAGGAATCCGGCCTCAAGCTGAAGCGCATGAAATGCGTTGCAATGGAAGGCTTAATTGAAGAAGCCAACGAAGTTATTGAGAGCACTGAGAAAAACGAAGTGCGTGACGCTGCATTAATTGCCGCCGCACAGAAAGTCGAGCACTACGAAATTGCCAGCTACGGCACCCTGGCCACCCTGGCTGAACAATTAGGCTATAAAAAAGCCGTTAAACTTCTTGCAGAAACACTGGAAGAAGAAAAAGAAACCGATCTCAAATTAACCGATCTGGCTGTCGGCAATATTAATCAAAAAGCCCAGAAAGGATAAATAATAATTTAATGAGCATCAGCACCAACAATTAACCAGAAAATAAATCACAGGAGTTAATTATGAATCATGTAGAACACTACCATGATTGGCTACGCGATGCCCATGCGATGGAAAAGCAAGCCGAATCCATGCTGGAATCAATGGCCAGCCGTATTGATAATTATCCCGACTTACGTGCACGAATTGAACAACACGTTAATGAAACTAAACATCAAATTACCGTGCTGGAAGAAATTCTCGACCGCAATAATATTTCCCGTTCGGTCATAAAAGATTCCATGAGCAAAATGGCGGCGCTCGGCCAGTCCATTGGCGGCATGTTCCCTTCCGACGAAATTGTTAAAGGCTCCATCAGCGGCTACGTTTTTGAGCAGTTTGAAATTGCCTGCTACACCTCTCTGCTGGCCGCGGCCAAACAAGCGGGCGATACCGCCTCCATTCCAGCCATTGAATCCATTCTGGAAGAAGAGCGCCAGATGGCGGACTGGCTGATTCAACATATTCCACAGACGACGGAACAGTTCCTGCTGCGCTCCGACGCGGACGGCGTTGAAGCGAAAAAATAACGGAAGAGGGAGAAACTATGTTTCGACACGTAAAACAGCTGCAATACACGGTACGCGTAGCCGAACCGAATCCGGGTCTGGCTAATCTTCTGCTTGAGCAGTTTGGCGGGCCACAGGGCGAACTTGCCGCGGCATGTCGTTACTTTACGCAAGGATTGAGCGACGACGATCCCGGTCGTAAAGATATGCTGATGGATATCGCGACCGAGGAGTTAAGTCACCTGGAAATTATCGGCACCCTGGTGGGTATGCTTAATAAGGGTGCGAAAGGTGAACTGGCGGAAGGCGTTGAAAATGAAGCGGAGCTGTACCGGTCCATGACCGAAAACGGCAACGACAGTCATATCACTTCCCTGCTCTACGGGGGCGGTACTCCGCTCACTAACTCCGCAGGCGTACCGTGGACGGCGGCGTACGTGGATACCATTGGCGAACCCACCGCGGATCTGCGCTCTAACATTGCGGCCGAGGCGCGCGCCAAAATTATCTACGAACGGCTTATTAACGTAACGGACGATCCAGGTGTTAAAGATGCGCTGGCGTTTTTAATGACGCGTGAGGCAGCACACCAGCTTTCGTTTGAGAAGGCGCTCCAGTCGATCCGTAACAACTTCCCACCGGGTAAATTGCCGCCAATCGAAGAGTACACCAACAAGTACTACAAAATGTCTGAGGGGGGAGAAGTTCGCGGAAGCTGGAACAGCGACAAGCACTTCGACTACGTGGAATCTCCTCAGCCAGCGGTCGATGGCGGTGACGGCGGCGCAAGCGTAACGCTCACAACAGAGCAGGCTACGCTGGTCAAAGCAATGTGCGCACGTACGAAATCCGATCCTAAAGCCGATCCGCTTACCGGTGCCGAGCTTGGCGCGGGTAAGAAAAAACCGTAACCGGTTTTGCCAGGCAGCCTGAGGCTGTCTGGCAATGCCTTGTGGGCTATCAGTTCCAGAGGTACGGAGCATGTTCGAGCTTGATGCGTTTCATCTGGCCAGGATACAGTTCGCCTTTACCGTCTCTTTCCATATTCTCTTTCCGGCAATCACCATCGGGCTTGCGAGCTATCTGGTGGTTCTCGAGGGCATGTGGCTTCGCACAAAAAATGATGTCTGGCGCTCGCTTTACCATTTCTGGCTGAAAATTTTCGCCGTTAACTTTGGTATGGGCGTGGTTTCCGGGCTGGTAATGGCCTACCAGTTTGGGACTAACTGGAGCGGATTTTCCCAGTTCGCAGGCAGCATAACCGGCCCTCTGCTCACTTATGAAGTCTTAACCGCCTTCTTCCTCGAAGCCGGTTTCCTGGGCGTGATGTTGTTCGGCTGGAACAAGGTCGGCCCCGGCCTGCACTTCTTTGCCACCTGCATGGTAGCGCTGGGCACGCTGATGTCCACCTTCTGGATCCTCGCCTCCAACAGCTGGATGCACACCCCGCAGGGCTTCAGTATTCAGAACGGTCAGGTCATTCCCGAAGACTGGCTGGCCATTATTTTTAACCCCTCATTCCCATACCGTCTGATCCATATGTCCATCGCCGCCTTCCTGTGCAGCGCCTTGTTTGTGGGCGCGTCCGGGGCATGGCATCTGCTGCGCGGCAACGACACGCCCGCTATTCGCAAAATGTTCTCCATGGCCATGTGGATGGCGCTGCTGGTCGCGCCCATCCAGGCAGTCGTTGGGGATATGCACGGCCTGAATACGCTTGAGCATCAGCCTGCCAAAATCGCCGCGATTGAAGGCCACTGGGAAAATCCGCCCGGCGAGGCTACCCCGCTGCTGCTGTTCGGCGTACCGGATATGGAGGAGGAGCGCACCAAATACGGGCTTGAAATTCCGGCGCTCGGCAGCCTGATCCTGACGCACAGCCTGGATAAACAGGTCCCGGCGCTGAAAGATTTCCCGAAAGAGGACCGCCCGAACTCGCTCATCGTCTTCTGGTCTTTCCGCATTATGGTCGGCATGGGGCTGCTGATGATTACGCTTGGTGTGCTGAGCGTCTGGCTGCGCTATCGCCGCCGACTCTATCACTCGCGACCATTCCACTGGTTTGCCCTGTGCATGGGGCCAGCCGGACTGCTTGCGCTGCTCGCCGGGTGGGTCACCACCGAAGTGGGCCGCCAGCCGTGGGTCGTCTACGGCTATCTGCGCACGATAGATGCGGTGTCTCTGCACAGCACGTTGCAGATGAGCATCAGCCTGCTGGCCTTTATCGTGGTCTACTGTTCGGTATTTGGCGTGGGTTATGTGTATCTCGCCCGGTTGATAAAGAAAGGGCCGCAGCCTGTCGGCACGCTAACGTCTAATACGTCGGGCACCCCTGCCCGTCCGCTGTCCGCCGCCGAGTCTGTTCCGGAAGAGGAGAAGATCTGATGGGCGTCGATATCCCGGTCATCTGGTTTGCCATTATTGTCTTCGCCACGCTGATGTACATCATCATGGACGGTTTCGATCTCGGTATCGGCATGCTGTTCAGCTTTGTGGGCGATGCCAAAGAACGCGACGTGATGGTGAACAGCGTCGCACCGGTATGGGACGGAAATGAAACCTGGCTGGTTCTCGGCGGCGCAGGGTTGTTCGGCGCGTTTCCGCTGGCCTACGCGGTGATTATCGATGCCCTGACCATCCCGCTCACGGCCATGCTGATCGGGCTTATTTTCCGCGGCGTGGCATTTGAGTTTCGCTTTAAGGCGACCCCTTCCCACCGCAAATTCTGGGACTATTCTTTTGCTGGCGGTTCCCTGCTGGCAACCTTCAGCCAGGGGATCGTGGTCGGCGCGATGATCAACGGCTTTGACGTGGAAGGGCGACGCTTTGTGGGCTCCTCGCTGGACTGGTTAACCCCGTTTAACCTGTTCTGCGGGCTGGGTTTGATTGTCGCCTATACCCTGCTGGCTACCACATGGCTGATCATGAAAAGCGAAGGCGCGCTGCAAAACCGGATGCGTGAGCTGACCCGGCACGTGCTGCTGGCCCTGATCGCCGTTATTGCGGTGGTGAGTATCTGGACCCCGCTCGGCTGGCAGTTTGTCGCCGAGCGCTGGTTTACACTGCCTAACTTCTTCTGGTTCCTGCCGGTTCCGGTTCTGGTGGCGGTATTCAGCCTGTGGATCTGGCGGCTGACGCGCAATCCCGACAGCCATGCCCGTCCGTTCCTGTTAACGCTGGGCCTGATTTTCCTCGGCTTTAGCGGACTGGGCATCAGCCTGTGGCCACACATTATCCCGCCGCACATCACCCTGTGGGAAGCCGCCGCGCCGCCTGCCAGCCAGCTGTTTATGCTGATCGGCACGCTGTTAATCATCCCGGTGATCCTGGTTTACACCGCCTGGAGCTACTACGTCTTCCGGGGCAAAGTGTCTGATACCGAAGGTTATCACTAAGGATTGCTATGGCAGGCTGGCATACACGCGCCATTATTTACCAGATTGATACCGCCCTGTTTTACGATCTTAACGGCGATGGTTGTGGCGACATCGCCGGGATCGCCGCGAAGTTGCGCTACATCCGCCGGATGGGCGCGACGGTTATCTGGATCACCCCGTTTTACCTCACCCCTTTTCTCGATGAAGGCTATGACGTAAGCGACCATTTGCAGGTCGATCCCCGCTTCGGCAAGCTCAACGATATCATCGCCTTTATTGAACAGGCGCGGGAGCTGGGGATGAAGGTCATTATTGAGCTGCTGATCCAGCACACCTCGGATGCGCATCCCTGGTTTCAGCAAGCCCGCCGCAACCCGCAGTCACCCTACCGTGACTATTATCTCTGGTCTGACACGGACGAGGACGATACGCCACCGATGTTCCCCGGCGTGGAAAAGAGCGTCTGGACATGGGACGACGAAGCGGGGCAATACTACCGGCATATGTTTTATCACCACGAGCCGGATCTCAATCTGGCCTCCCCGGCGGTGCTGAAGGAGGTTGAGAACATCATCATCTTCTGGCTAAAGCTCGGGGTGTCGGGCTTTCGCCTGGATGCAGCGTCGCACCTGACAAAACAGGCCGGGCGTGGAGATGAAAAACGCGGCCTGTGGATCCTGGAGCATCTGCGCCGTCTTATCGAACAGCGCAATCCGGACGCGATCCTGCTCGGCGAAGTCGACGTGGAGGTCGACGCCTACAAAGATTATTTTGGTCAGAATGACCGGCTCAACCTGGTGCTGAATTTCTGGCTCAATAAGTACTTTTACGTCAGCCTTGCAGAGAAGAGCGCACGACCGCTGCGCAACGCGGTGAAAAAGATGATTGTGCCGCCGGACTCCTGCTGCTTCGCCAACTGGCTGCGCAATCATGATGAGCTGGATCTGGAAGGGATAGGCAAAAAAGCAAAGCAGACCGTCATTGATGCCTTCGCCCCTGATGAAGAGATGAGCGTGTATCAGCGAGGGATCCGCCGCCGTCTGGCGCCGATGCTTAAGGGCGATCGAAAGCGGCTGGCCTTTTGCCATGCGGTCTTGTTTTCGCTGCCGGGCGTACCGGTCATGCGCTACGGGGATGAAATTGGAATGGGCGATGATTTAGATCTGGAGGAGCGTTACGCCGTACGCACCCCGATGCAGTGGGCCGGATCGCAGGGCGGCGGTTTCTCAGATGCCGACCCGGAAACCTTTATCGCCCCAATGATTGACCATGGTCCGTACCGCTATCAAAAAATCAACGTGGCGGATTCGCTGTTGCACCGCAACTCCCTCCTGCACTGCATTATCGATATCGCCAATACGCGCTCGGAGTTTCCTGAGATCGGCGTCGCGCCGTTTCGTCTTATTACTATCGACAACGATGCGGTACTGGGGATCTATTACGAAACCGACACGCGCAGCATTCTGACCTTCGTTAACTTCAGCGATAAGCCCGTTAATTTTACCGCCAGAGGGATCCGGCATGCGACCTGGACCGCATGCCTGGCGGACAAACGCTACGACGACGCGCTGGTATGCGGCAAAACCGTCGCGCTTAACCTCAGCGGCTATGGCTACCGCTGGTTCTGGACCGATCGTACCGCACTGCGCTGATTATCGTCTCCGCGAGAGCAGCAGACGCGCCACGATCGCGCCCGTGACGGCGAGGGAGCCGAGCAGCACTTTCCCCGGCATGCCGGAGGTAACGCTGGTGGCGCGCTCTTTTGCTTCGTCGGTGAAATGCCCGTGGATTTTATGCAGATCGTTAACCGGCTGATCCAGATAGTCCTGACGGTCATCCGCATTTAGCGTATCGGTCATCTGCCCTTCCCAGGCCTTTTTAACCATCAGCCGGTCCAGAAAACCGGGGAAAAGAAACTGCCCGACAATCGACTGGACGGTGCTGCTGCCCACCCATAGCTCCCGCACCGGTTTCTGCGCCACCTTAAAAATAGCGCTGGCGGCCACTTCCGGCTGAAATACGGGAGGAACCGGGCGCATCGCCCAGGCAAATTTATTCCTCGCCCACTCGAACTGCGGCGTATTGAGGCCCGGCATCTGTACCATTGCGATCTGCACCCGGCTGTTTTCATGCATCAGCTCGGTGCGTACGGCATCGGTAAATCCGCGGATCGCGGCCTTCGCGCCACAGTAGGCTGACTGCAAGGGAATGGAACGGTAGGCCAGCGCGGAGCCAACCTGAATAATCGTTCCGCGATCGCGAGGGGTCATTAACTCCAGCGCGGCGCGGGTGCCGTTAACATAGCCCAGATAGGTCACCTCGGTGACGCGGCGAAACTCCTCCGGGGACATGGTGCGAAACGGCGCCAGCATCCCGCCCATGGCGTTATTCACCCACACATCGATGGCTCCAAGCCGGTATTCAATTTCGTTAGCAGCATCGGTCACCGCCTTGCTGTCCGCCACGTCGGCCTGAACGGCACACGCGTTGATCCCGAAACGGCGCAACTCCTCTTCTGTGGAGCGCAGGCTCTGCTCATCGCGGGCAATAATGCCTACATCGTAGCCCGCTTTAGCAAAGTGCAGCGCCGTGGCTTTCCCCACGCCCGCCGTACCGCCGGTAATAACGATAACAGCCATAGCCTTTCCCCTTGTCTCAGACGCTATCCCATCCGGAGAGTATTTCGATCAGTTCAGACAGCGAATAACGCACCGCTTTTTCCACCACATCCTGACATTCACCGGAAAACAGCACGGTGCGGGTTTCCGTCTGTCCGCAAATATTCCAGCCGAAGCAGACCGTACCGGCTGCCGTGCCATCGTCTCCGCCTTCCGGTCCCGCATAGCCGCTGATGGCAACACCAATATCCGCCTCGGCAATATCGCGAATTTTAGCGGCCATCTCAGTAACCGTTTGTTCACTGACGGCGGTGAAGCGCTCAATCGTTTCGTGCCGCACGCCGAGGATCCTCTCCTTCGCCGCATCGCTGAACACCACCATGCCAACATCATAAAATTCCGCCGTGTTCTCTTCGGCACAAAGCGCAACCGCGAGATTACCGCCGGTGCAGGACTCCGCCGTGGTTAGACGCAGTCCTCTTTCTGTGAGCGTCGTGGCAAGCTTTTTCGTCAGCTCGCTGATGGTCGTATTATTATCGTGAATAAGGTTGCTCATGGATGTGCCCCTTAGTTAATTTTCTTCAGGAATAATTGAAATATGGCCGTTACGCTCAAGGATCGCGTACTTAATATCCTTTAATTCCGTTATGCCGTGGTTCTGCCGTGCTGAAACCAATATATCATCGCAGGATACATCGACTTTTTTCAGTTTATCCGCAATGGGAATACCATTCTCTACCAATATCACCGGGGTGCCATCAAGAATATTCTCAACAGAAGAAGAATATTTTTTAATCAGGCCAAAAATAATATCCACCACCACCAGCGTTGTTATTGTAATCATCGCACCGGTGACGGAAAAATCTTCGCCCAGTAGCGCCTGCTGTGTCGCCTCACTGATAATTAAGAGCAAAATAAGGTCAAAGCTGGTCATTTGCAGCAGGGCGCGCCGTCCGGCGACTTTAAACACGATCACCAGAAACAGGTATATTGCCAGGGCACGAAAAACCATGTCCATATTCGACTCCTATGGGTAAATAAACTGCCAGAAGCGGATATCTGGCCCGTTGTTTACGCGGATGCTGTTTGTCCATTTCCCTGCTTTTGTCGGCGTGATGAACAGCAGGACGGTGAACTTATCGCTCTGTTTCAGATTGTCGTAAACGAGAAACAGGGTGTTCCCCCGGCTATACATGCTGTCCGGCTGCGGCCAGACGCTGCCCGGCTCATATACGTCGCTGCTTTCGCTGGTCAGGCTGAGAATATATTTACCCTCAGACGTCACCGGAAACGTCAGCGTCATCCGCGATTCGGTCTGGCGGCGGCCGAAGCGCTCATAGCTCAGCTTCAGGGATTTTGCTTCGTTTGTTTTCTCCACGTCGCTAACCGCACCGCTGGAAAACAGGCCGGCTAACGCGGCCACGATAATACCTAACAGAACAATAAAACCCACCTGACGAAATGCATACTCAAACGTCAGTAAACGATAACTCTCTTTTATCCCAGGCACTTTTTCATTTTTTGGTTCCATGGCTTTTGTCACCGTTTCGCTTAATTGCCGAAATTTTTGATTTTTCTACGCAAATGCTTTTAAGACTTATCACATTTGCCACATAAAGGAATAGCAACAATACTTAATAAGTCAAGACATCCAAAATGAAGGATATCAGATGAAATTATCAGTGATTTCAGCCTTGTTAATATTAATTATCCCTTCCGCATGGGCAGATAATAACGGCGGGTTACAAAAGGGTGAAGCGCCGCCACCGCCGCACGCCCTGGACAGTGGTTATCGTGGTACCGATGATGCGCGCATTATGACCATTACTCAGGCGAAAGAGATGCATGATGGCGCCTCTATTTCACTGCGCGGCAATCTTATTGATGGCAACGGCGATAAATACGTATTCCAGGATAAAACCGGGAAAATCGACGTTATTATCCCGAAAGCCGTATTTGACGACAGAACCGTGGAACCTGACAACATGATCAGTATTAGCGGCTCGCTCGATAAAAAATCATCCCCACCCGTAGTGCGGGTCAGCCACTTGCAAAAATAATTCAGCGAAGCGTTAACGCTGTAACTATCCATCAAATCTCACCCCTAACAAGGAGTTAGCTATGAGTGATAATGAACAACGTACGAACGCTTACCCAACGCCACCTTTCCCGGAGCAGCCCCAGACGCCACCGGGCCTGGCCTCTGAAATGGACCCTGTTCCCGATCACGGCGAGACAAGCTACAAAGGGCATGGCCGGCTTACTGGTAAGAAGGCGCTAATTACCGGGGGCGATTCCGGCATCGGACGCGCAGTAGCCATTGCCTATGCCCGCGAAGGGGCAGATGTCGCCATTAACTATTTGCCGGAAGAGGAAGAAGACGCTGCGGAAGTGATCGCCCTGATTAAAGCGGAAGGACGGAATGCCGTCGCGCTACCGGGCGATGTGCGGGACGAAACTTTTTGTCAGAACCTGGTGGAACAGGCCGTCGGAAAACTGGGCGGGCTGGACATCCTGGTGAATAACGCAGGCCGCCAGCAGTACCGTGAGACGCTGGAAGAACTGACCACGGAAGATTTTGACGCGACCTTTAAAACCAACGTCTATGCGCCTTTCTGGATCACAAAGGCGGCGTTGCGCCACATGAAAGCTCCCGCTTCCATCATTAACACCTCATCTGTACAGGCGGTAAAACCGAGCGCCGTACTGCTTGACTATGCGCAGACCAAAGCCTGTCTCGCGGTGTTTACCAAAGCGCTGGCGAAACAGCTGGGTCCGAAAGGGATCCGCGTGAACGCGGTAGCGCCCGGACCTTACTGGACCGTGCTCCAGCCCAGCGGTGGGCAGCCACAGGAAAAAGTGAAACATTTTGGCGAGAGTACCCCTCTGGGACGCCCGGGACAGCCCGTGGAGATCGCACCGCTGTATGTCACTCTGGCCTCGGATGAGTGTTCATACACCTCCGGGCAGGTCTGGTGTTCAGACGGCGGCGACGGCGTCATCTAGCGCTCAAGCAGCGCAGAGTGTAGGCCGGGTAAGGCGAACCCGCCACCCGGCAAATTGTTGCAGGCGAATGCTAAAGGGCTGCGAAAGCAGCCTTTCTTACATTTAAGGGGTGACGACAGGAAACCAGAAACTGAAGCTCTCCATGCAGCGCAGCATTTCGTCTACCTTCGCGGCGTTGCCGACGATCGTCACCTCTCCTGCCTGTTGCGCCTTTTTCAGCGTGGTCTCCTTAAGGATGATTTTGTTCAGCGTTTCGCGGCTGAGCGTAATGGTTGCATCCGGATCTTCTGCCTGGATATTGGCACTATGGTTTAGCACGCCATTCTCCAGCTCCAGCTTATACCTGCCGCCCTCGCGGCCTAAATCAACGTTAAAAATGCCTCTGGCATTCGCCGCTCTGACGCCGTTAAGGTGAACGCCGAAGTAGTCAAAAATCATCTCAGTCGACATGGCACGGACCGCATCCGGGCTGGCGGTTTTGGGCGTCGGCTTTATCTTCACGCCGTTACGCAACTCTTGCGCACCGGTGAGGTAGGCGTTACGCCACGGCCCTGACTCCGCATGGTATCCCAGCTGTTCAAACGCATCGGCTTCCAGTTCGCGCGCCGCTTTATTATTCGGATCGGCAAAAACGACTTTACTGACCACCTGAGCCACCCAGCGATAATTCCCCCGGGCATAATCGACACGGGCTTTTTCAAGGATCGCGCGGGCTCCGCCCATGTAATCGACATACTTTTTCGCCGCCTCGACCGGAGGCAGTTCATCGAGCGTCGCCGGATTGCCGTCGAACCAGCCAAGATAGTAGACATAGGTGGCTTTGACGTTGTTGCTTACCGAGCCGTAATAGCCACGGCCTGCCCAGGATTTAGCCAGCCCGTAAGGCAGGGCGAAATTAGCGGCTATTTCATCCCTCGTCAGCCCCTTATTCGCCAGTCTGAGCGTCTGGTCGTTGATATAGCGGTAGATATCACGCTGGCTTTTCATCAACTTCACCACTTTTTTGTTACCCCACGTGGGCCAGTGGTGCTGCGCGATAATGATTTCCGCTTTATCACCCCAACGATCGATGGCGTTATTGATGTACTTTGACCATGCCAGCGGATCGTGTATTTTCGCCCCGCGCAGCGAGTAGGTATTGTGCAGGGTGTGAGTGACGTTCTCTGCTGCTTCGATCAGCTTTTTCTCTTCCACATACCAGAGCATTTCAGACGGTGCTTCCGATTCCGGCGTCAGCATAAAGTCATAGGTGAGACCGTCAATGACCTCTTTCTGCTCCTCTTCGGTAATAGAGTGAGTGGGCGCGATGAGCGTGACCGTTCCGGCTGAGGTGGTAGTCCCCAGACCTGCCCCCACCTGCCCCTTCGCACCGGGCTTCAGCAGGTTTCCGTGGATATAGCTGGCACGGCGGCTCATGGCGTTTCCGGCCATGATATTTTCCGATACCGCCTCTTCCATAAAACCGGCTGGCGCATAGACTTTCACTTTGCCGGACATTACCCCGGCTTCATCAATTACGCCACGCACGCCGCCATAATGATCGACGTGGCTATGGGTATAAATAACGGCAACAACCGGACGTTTGCCGCGATGCTTAACGTAAAGATCCATGCCCGCTTTAGCCGTTTCCGCAGACACCAGCGGATCGATAACCGTGATCCCCTCTTTGCCCTCTATGATTGTCATATTCGACAGATCGAGGTTGCGGATCTGGTAGACGCCTTCCGTGACTTCAAACAGACCGCCGATATTATTCAGCTGCGCCTGACGCCACAGGCTCGGGTTGACGGTATCCGGCGCTTTTTGCCCTTCTTTGATAAAAGCGTATTTCTGGGGATTCCAGATAACGGCGCCTTTTTCACCTTTAATCACCGCAGGTGGCAGCGGGGCAATAAAGCCTTTATGCGCATTTCGGAAATCGGTTTTATCAAAGAAGGGCAGTTGACCATAAAGTGCATCATTCATTTGTTTCGTATGGGCAGTAGCTTCCTTCACCTCCTTTTGTGCCAGGACAGGCAATGAGATCAACGAGGCCAATAGCAGACCAGCAACGGCCATCGCACTAACGAGAGTTTTAAATTTCATACATCCTCGAGGCGTCATATTCACGCTGGCGGTACATGGGGGGAAAGGAGGCTATCACCGGGCTTTTCTTTTACCTATGGAAATAACGTTTATAAATAAATAAGTTTATTCTTTCGTCGCTGCGGCCTTCAGGGATAATGCTGAGTCCAATTATTTCCCCGGAGTGATTCGATGAAGAGCCTGCCGTTCTTTTTCGCTATATTAAGTCTGAGCACATTAACAGCATGTAGCTCTCCACCACCAGACAACGTTGAAAAGATTAATCATCTGCAAATTCCGCTGGTATTACCGGGGGAAAAACCGCCGCAGGCACAGATATCTCATATCGCGTCTCTTTATCAGGAAAATAAACAGCAGATCGATAACTTAACGCGCAGCGTAAAATCACAGTATCTTCAGGACACTACCGCAAAAGAAATTTTTGTTGCGGACAGCGCTGTTCAACGCGTTTACGCCTCGCTGACCAAACTGGAACAGTTAGATATGGTTAATCAGCAATACCTGAAAGACAATAATGTCACGGGCCTGCAAAATATTCATATTATGCTTGAACCGTTATTCGCCAGCTGACAACAAAAAACCCGGCAACATAGCAGCCGGGTTTTTCTTAATCGCCATATCACATGCATCAGTCGTACTGACCAAAGCGATAGCTAAGCCCTGCGGTGACGGAACTCAGGTCGCTGCTCACACCGATCTGGTTTGCATTACCCACATTGCTTACCCACTGATATTCCAGGCGGCCAGCCCAGTTTTTATTGAAGGCGTATTCAGTACCCACAGCTGCAAGCGGGCGCACACCGGTTTCAAAACGATTGTGACCACTTACATCGGATTCAGCGCGATAGCCCATCGCACCGGCACGGCCGTAGATATCCCAGTCATTGGTCAAGGCATAGCTGGCCTTCAGGGACATTTGCAGACCCTGCGTCTTCATTTGCGCCCCTGCGCCATGCTGACCCTTGATCTGCATGTTGCCTAAATAATCATAACCGCCTTCTACCGCAAGCCATGGGGTAATCTGGTAACCCGTATAAACACCCCCACCGACATTATCATGGTCAAAATCGAAGTGGTCGGAATTATTGTTATCAAACGCTTTTGAACCCATATTGGTATCAAAATAGTGTGACCAGCCGAATTTCGCTCCGCCATACCAGGTGCCCGCATCAGCGGCGGCGAACGCGGAAGTGGCGGTAAACGCATTAACCATAATCAAAGCGAGAACTGTCTTTTTCATAAATATACCGTTTACTTAATAAAGATAAAACTTAGAAAGCAAACGATATAGAAAATTAACAGCCTCGTTAATTCCATTTCTGTTTAATTTTAAACTTCCCCTAGAATGATTCAGGTAAGTGTCTGACTTCAAGCAAATACCCACCGCGCTTAAAGGAGATATATTCTCCCTGTTTAAGGGCGGATAATACATTGAGTATACTACTGCGAGAAAGCAGCGTACGATCCTGAATATATTCCAGTATCGTGGTACGCAAACGCGTCTCCTCCGGGAGCAAAATCATTTCCTGAAGGTGGTTACGAATAACGGAATAGGTACGCTGCTGGAGTACCTGCGCATCACGGAATATCAAATAGGCCGTATGGTATGAGAGCAGCGCTGCGACATCCTCCCAGACGCCCTCGGCACGGAATAACTCGGCCGCCTTGTCCGCATCGAGACGTAAAATGGTCGACTCCCTTTCCGCACGGAGAAAATGGCCTTGCGTAGGCTGGATCATCTCAGCAATACCAAACAAATGCGGCTCGTAAACGGTCACGACCACCAGTCCATCCGATGTCCGCAGCAGGGACAGCTCCCCTTCCAGAAAGAGGTACATCTGCTGTTTCCCCTTCCGTAACCAGGTGAGTCGCTTACGTGGAACAACGTGCACTTTCTCCGCTATCGACTCAAGGATAGCGGTCAGTCGTTCGATGGATTTTTCGGGTCGAACAGGCGGTAAAATATGCATGGTACAACCTTCTGACATTCAGTATCTGCCATTATAGACCATATATTTTAAGCGGTTAGCCGATCAAAACTGATAGCTGTAGTTGACGCTGGCAAACCAAAGATAAGGATGGTCGTAACTTCCGGCAAACGCCACCGGCGATTTCACATGCGACGACTGCATATGAAGATACGACACGGCAATACCAATATTGCTGGCCGGGGTGATCTGATACTGGGCTCCCGTACCAAATCGCCACTCATCGCCGGTAGGTAAGGTTAAGGCCACATCGCTCTGGCTTTCATACGGCGAGCTGTCGAACGCCACACCGGCATTCAGTCGCCACTGAGGCGTTGGACGATACTGCACGCCCACCGCACCGTGCCACGTGTCCTTCAGGCGGCTGACGTTGTTAAGCTGCTGGTCCCCGACGACGATTTGCGGCGCGCCGAACTGGCTCCAGTCCTGCCAGCCGAGATCGCCCATAACCGACCACTGCGGGTTAATGTCATGCACAAGGCTGAGCATAATTTGCTGCGGCGCGCTGATTTGTGCTGACACCGGCAGGTCGTAGGTGCCGTTCTGTAGACGCGCGTTGCCGTCAATATTGAAGCTGTAGTCCGTTTCGCTGTTCCAGGTAATACCGGCTCGGGTCTGGTCAGTTAGCTGCATCAGCAGCCCAAGCCGATAGCTCATGGCCAGGTCTTCATCGCGTCGCCGGTAGTCATCATCGTTAACGCTGCGAGTCAGCGAGAAGTAACCGTAGTTAACGTTGGCGGACGCGCCAATCGAAAGACGGTCGTTAAGCTTATAGGCCAGCGAGGGGCTGAGCGTCATGGCTACCATGGTACTCTTTTTAATCAGCCTGTCGCCCGCCCAGCTGCCGTAGTCGATCCCCAGGCCGTAATTACCGTAAAGCCCGACCCCGGCATAAAGATTATCGGTCACCTTCTGGCTATAAAAGGCGCTGGCATTCGGGATGGTTTTCATCACATCGCCGGGGCTTTGATGGGCATCGTTATCCAGCTGGTTGTCGATGGAGCCATCCATAACCTGTAACCCACCGGTGACCATATGATCCGGTAAGCGCGTCATGCCAGCCGGGTTGGTCATAATTGTAGAGGCATCCTGCGCACGAGCCGCCTGCCCTGCTCCGGCAAGCGCGGTATCTTCGGTGCCAGCTTCATAAAAATAGAGGGCGCTGGCATGGGCACTGGAGGCAGCTAATAAGCCAGCGCACAGGAGGAGTCGTGTTTTCATCTGCGATCCGGGAAATAAAAAATTTGCCGACAGATATAACAGCGGCGATTGATTACGTAAAAAGAAAGAGGGTTTAATTTTAAATTATGCGCGCGCGTAATTATATTTATGACACTCCAGCGACAGCCGGAACAAAGGCACCGTGATTCTGCATGCACCAGGAGAGGAATTTCTTACAATGCCGTTTGTACTCGTTCGGCTTAAGACAAGCGTTACTCACTACTGGGATCGCCCTTATCCTCTCGCATGGATTCGATAAACTCCCGTTGCTCCGGTGTGAGTTCAAGCTCATCCAGCAGGCGATCTAACTCTTCTTCAGGCGATTCCTTTTGATTCTTTCTCTTCCCGCTAGCCATACTCACCCTTGAGTTATTAGGATTAATCTCAGGGTATCCAGGGTACAGGAAATGTGCAACTTAGCGTGTTACGCCATGAGTGATTCGTTGTTTAGCAAAAGCAGACTAAAAGCATATAAAATCACCCTTTACGCATAAAAATTCAGTGTTAGCATGGAGGTACATAATTTTTTTCTGGAGATGGCTATGCTGGACATAACTCATTTTGGGCTTTTCGCCCTATCTGTATTTCTCCTTTCCGTTACACCTGGGCCTGATATAGCCTACGTGGTAGGTCAAAGCGTGGTTAATGGAAGACGCGCGGGAATTATCTCTGCCGCTGGTGTAGCATTAGGTAGTTGCACACATGCAATTGCAAGCGCTGTGGGATTAACCGCGTTGATAACAGCATCTCCGATGATGTTCACCATCATTAAGTCTCTCGGTGCGGCTTATCTGGTGTATCTCGGTAGTAAGATGATTTGGGGAACGCTGACAAAGCAAACCACGAATCACAACGAAGCTGAACGCGTTAAGGCAAAAGCGACTCTGACGAGTCTACTTACTAAAGGTTTCATAACTACCTTAACCAACCCGAAGGTACTGTTATTCTTCATCTCCTTTTTCCCTCAATTCGTTGCGCCTGGAAGCGAGCACCAGACAGCTTCTTTTCTACTCCTGGGAATGACCTACGCATTGATCGCTTTTATGACTGATTTAACGTTCGCCGTACTTGCAGGTAGTGCAGCCGGAACCGTTTCGCAAAACAGAAGGTTGCAGAAAATACTGGATAGAATTGTTGGTGTAACATTCATTGGATTAGGGCTCAGATTGGCGTTTACACGCCGTTAAGAATATGGGGCGTTCAGCCCCTTATTCTTTAGGATAAGAAAATACAGCAGTGACTAAATGTGACCCTGATTTATCAGATTGGACGTCATAGGCGAAGTTATACCGCTCTCCAGGTGTAAACTTAAATCCGAACACAGGAAGACACCCGCCCTTTTGAACATACACGGGCTTGTCATCAAAAATCTTGTGAAGAGAGTCGCTATTATCACTGTTGATTTGGATAGCAGTGATCCGTTCCTGTGGCTCCAGTGGTGACAACACACAAACTTGATTATCTTTGATTAATGCCGTTGAAGATTCACGATCTACCATTCGATCACCAGGCCCAGGGCATCCCGTTAAGATGAACACAACACCCAGCAACATTTTGTATTTCATGTTTAACGCCCCTGTACATCCCCATGCGCCCAGGCCTTTGATAATAAGACCACTTACTAATCCCATAAACCAGCAGTAACCAGTGATCAGCTAAAATAGAGGCTTGCTGTTCAAGAGAGTAATCAGTGAGCTTTTCTTTATCCAGCCTGTAGGTATATTCAGCAGCCCAGTAGGACTTGCTCGAAAGCTGGAGTCTGGAGATTATTCCGCTGGCTTTCACACGATTACTATCGCAATGTCAGCACAATAAGCACTCTTAAGATAACAATGAAGATTATCGGTTATGGCGTTAAAGCAAAAGTGATTTTCGACCTGTTAACAGCAGAAAATGGAACCCCTTAATCCTTTGTATTTTTTCGATAACGCCAGGATTTATAGGAAATTACCGGCGGCTGTGCGAAGGACATAATGGCAACCCCAAAGATCATCGCCAGCCCCCATGCAGCTGCTCTATCAGGTGAGCTGAAGACGAAAAGTAGCAGTAGGGTAAAGGTACACACAGCCACCACTCCCGCCAGGGTAACAAATCGTCTAGCGAGGTCATTTATGGCCTCTCCAGGCGTTCCTCCATATTTTTCAATATTGCTTTTTATCTTCTGCAATTCGGGCTGCGTAAACCCTGAACGTAACAAAGCCTCATCAGTCACTTTCATATCGTCTCGTTCCTTATCTCCCAAAAGTGTTTTTCCAATCGCTGATTATGCAAGCAATCATAATGATGAACTTTACAGCAATCCAGCCGAAACTTTTCGGCAGATTCCATCTCCCCTTTCTTATTATCTGGGTGATGCAAGGACATTACGACAATGGTTGGTTTCGCTTTGCGAAAGTCAGAAGTACTTTGTATTGATTAACACTTAGTATTGATTCATGTACAAACTTTGCTAAAACCTCCCTACCCTCTGACAAAGGAAAGCCACTTACCTTCCTTTAGTGGTTTATGTCGGAATTTTTGACAACGAAAAACCCTCCATTTCTGGGCCTGTGAGAGCCTATCAGCGGGACGCTGTGATATGGGTCTGTCAGTTTACAATTGTGAGGGGGATGACGAGCTGTAGAGTTTCTGGTGGAGCATACGGAGCTATTGGTGGTGGTGCTCGCGCTGGTGTGGATTTCAGGCAATAAAAAACCCCGCCGGAGCGAGGTCAAAGTGGGGATGTTTTAGAATTGTTCAGGCTTCGGCCTTAATGTTCATGACTGTTCTGGTGCTGACGTTGTGGCTTTCTGCGATTGCACGAATGGTTTTACCTGCTGCGAGTTCTGCTTTAATGGCTTCACGATCAATAGAGCGACCTTTGCCCCGTCCGGTGATCCTGCCTGCGGCTTTTGCTGCTTCATAACCTTCACGCTGGCGCTCCAGCATCGTTTCACGTTCCATCTGTGCGACTGCTGCCAGTACGGTCAGCATCATATTACCTGCTGGAGAGTTCTTCCCGGTCTTAAAATCCTCTTTGTGGAACTGAACAACTACACCCCGTTCTGTTAACCGCTCAACCGTTGCCAGCAAGTCAGCAGTGTTACGGCAAAGGCACAGGAAGACAGCGTTTCGCCTGTTGTAATAAAGCGAGGCAAATTGCAACGCAAGCAAAGTAGTGTAACGCAGTGATAACACCAGGATATTTCATGCAGATCCAGTGAAATTATTAGGCAGCTAATCGATCCACTCAGCGGATCTATAATAGAGCCGGGGATATTTTAAGCAGGAGGATGTAAACTGGGAGGATAAAGAGACGGGACACCTACGGGGGCGGGTTGTGTAAGTATTTCCTGTTGTCTTCGACCTTATTGCACGTCAAATGACCAGACACATTTTGGAAAGGAGTCTTTAATGGATATTGCGTTGCTTAACAGGGGCTGGAACAGAACATGGTCAGATACCATGGTAAATCTGGAAGCCCGGAAACTCGTCGAAACTGCAAATCGGCTATCAGCATTCTATTTGCAAGATGGGATAACACGTATCAAGTTTGTCGAAGAGATAAGGCAGGTCGTAGAGAAAGAATTTGAAACTGCACGACGGGCCAAAACCGATGAAGAATGCATTGCATGCATCAAAAATCTGCGTGCCGAAACGGATAATCTGCAAGAACAAGAACGCCTGTTAAGAACCAGAGCCGCCCAACTTTATGCAAAGGTCGAGTTTGTCAGGGAAAACAATAAAATCGTCGGATACGTGATTTCGGCAATCCATATAGTGGTATCTGGAGCAGCATTATTTGGTGGGATGGTTATGATGTCCACTATGACCCCTGTTGGAGTTCTTGCAGGAGCAGTTTTATTTGTTGATGGTATTAACGGTATAACAAAAGAAGCAAGCCATCTTCGCTATGGTGAACAATCCAAATCGGAAGGAATTTTTGCTGATGGCGCAATGGAGACCGCGCAATTTATGGGGTTTAGCCCAAAAAGTGGATTAGCTCTTTATAATACGGTGACTCTAGGGGCGAGTGTCTATAGTATCTTCGGCTTAGCAAGGAAACCCGGAGCTTGGCGATTATTCCGTTGGCTGCCGCGTGATTACTACCGAAAAGTTGACACAATGAGCAAGCCTAAGCTAACGATGAAAATCGCTGGATATGGTGTCAAAGCGAAAGTCATTTTTGATCTTCTGGCTACTGATAACAGTACTAATTAAGATTTGTTCGCTCTACAGAATCGCCAAGATTTATAAGCAAGTACAGGCGGTTGTATAAAAATTGCAACCGCTGCGCCACAAGAAAGGCCAATAGCACCAGAGAAAACACTCTGCTCAGATGCGAACATCACAAGAAAAATGAATACAGCAAGGCAACCGGATACAACCCACACGGCAAGAATAAATCGCCTAGCCAGGTCCCTGATTGCATTCCCCAACGTTCCACCATAGCTTTCAACGTTGTTCTTTATCTTCTTCAAATCCGATGGTGTAAAGCCAGAACTCAACAAAGCCTCATCAGTAACATCCATATTGTCCTCTCCGCATTTCTTAACTGGCAATGGCACACATAATCATAGTGATGAACTTTACAGTAATCCACATGATGTTTGTGCAATGTATCAGATTTCAGACAATAGAAGCCATAAAGCCCCGTTAGTGGTAGAAGCAACAAGCGGAGCATAGCGACTGCAACAGGCCAACCTAGTTGGTTTCGCTTTGCGAAAGTCACCAGTGACCAAATCAGATTGTCAGGGGGATCACACCTTATCAGGGTGCTCGTGTACCTTTCGGAGCGTGAGCAAAGCGCTGGCAGAGCCGGATCTGTAGCTACCGGGGCATTACCACTATTCACCTGTTTACGTGGCTCATAGGGCCACACATCGGGCTTAAATGCGTGTGTTCAATCTGTTCGGGAGTTATGCCAGGTATGCGGCTTTTTGTTCGTTGTTGTACTATCGCGGTAAGAACCTGGAACCACCGCCAGCGTGAGGATATGTTCCCTTGTACCACAGACCTATCACGCGACAGGTACGGGTATAGAACAGTGGGTAGTTTTAGTTGTACCTGCTAAAGCAGAGCAACGTAACTAACTGATGAAATATAACTTCTTGATTTATGAGGAGACTGGAGCGGGCGAAGGGAATCGAACCCTCGTATAGAGCTTGGGAAGCTCTCGTTCTACCATTGAACTACGCCCGCTTTGAGGTGCGTAAGGCATTATAGACCTTACGCCTCTTCATACAAGCCTTTACCCCACTAAGTGGCGATTAAATAATCACTTAGCACTTCGGTTTACTGCCCTGCGCCGGAAGATAACGCTGCGGATCGATGGCCGTGGCCTTATAGCGGATCTGGAAATGCAGCTTCACCGTATCCGTCCCGGTACTGCCCATGGTCGCAATCTTCTGCCCCGCCTTCACGTTCTGGCCATTATTCACCAACATCGTGTCGTTATGCGCATATGCCGTAATGTAGTCCTCACCATGCTTAATCATGATCAGGTTACCGTATCCACGAAGCTGGTTACCGACATAGACCACCTTCCCGGCCCCTGAAGCGTAAACCGGCGTGCCGCGTGCGGCAGCGATATCAATACCTTTATTGCCCCCTTCCGAGAGCGAGTACGGCGCAACCACTTTTCCGCTTGCAGGCCAGATCCAGCAGCGCTGACCGACCGGCGGCCAGGATGATTTAGGCACCTGATAGGATGGCGTCACTTTGGCTGTTTTACGCGTTGAGGACTTATTCCCTGAGGAGGAACCGCCGTTAACCTTGAGCTTTTGCCCTATCTCAATGGTATACGGTGGAGAGATATTATTCAGGCGCGCCAGCTCCTTCACGCTGGTCCCCGTGGCACGTGAGATGCGGTAGAGCGTGTCCCCGCGCTTAACGGTATAGACGGCACCGGAATAACTGCCCATATCCGAAGATTTACTCCCCGAGCATCCTGCTACAAGTAGCGTCAGCGTCAGGCAGAAAACGGCAATGATCGGGTTTCTCGTCAGGCTTCCTGCAAACAAAACAGCTCCTCGGTCAGCGTGAATGGCGCACTATGATAGCAGCCCAAACTGATGCGGGTCATGCCCTTTTCCGCTCTGTGGGCCAAACCGTTCGCATAAGAATGCAGTATAATAATTCCGCTGATGGTGCTGAACCATTAAGCATTATGGCACTGGAGCATCAATGAGTATTCAAGAACACGTTATTTTGGTAAATGACCAGGGAAAGGTGATTGGCACTCAGGAGAAGTACGCCGCGCACACGTCACACACCCCGCTTCACCTGGCCTTCTCTTCATGGCTGTTTAACGCTAACGGAGAATGTCTGATTACCCGGCGCGCCTTAAGTAAAAAAGCCTGGCCCGGCGTGTGGACCAACTCCGTTTGCGGACATCCACAGGCCGACGAAGCGACAGAGCAGGCGATTATCCGCCGCTGCCGCTTTGAAGTCGGCGCCGAAATCATAGACATCACTCCCGTTGCCCCGGAGTTCCGCTACCGTGAAGCCGACCCTTCAGGGATCGTTGAAAACGAAATCTGCCCGGTCTATGCCGCCCGCGTAACGAATACCCTCGCAATCAATAGCGACGAAGTGATGGAGTATCAGTGGGTGGAGCTGGACGCGCTCTTCCGCGCGCTGGACGCCACACCGTGGGCATTTAGTCCGTGGATGGTGCAGGAAGCGAACACTGCGCGCGAAAAACTCAGCGCTTTTGCGGCGCAATAAAAAAGCCCCGGCGATGAACGCACGGGGCTTTTTTTACGTCTTAACGGCTTATTTCACCGGACGCATCGCCGGGAACAGGATCACGTCGCGGATGGTGTGGCTGTTGGTGAACAGCATCACCATACGGTCGATACCAATACCCAGGCCAGCCGTCGGCGGCAGGCCGTGTTCCAGCGCGGTTACGTAGTCTTCGTCGAAGAACATCGCTTCGTCGTCGCCTGCCGCTTTCGCGTTAACCTGATCCTGGAAACGCTGCGCCTGATCTTCTGCATCGTTCAGCTCGCTAAAGCCGTTACCGATTTCGCGGCCACCGATGAAGAATTCGAAGCGGTCAGTGATTTCCGGGTTCTCGTCATTACGACGCGCCAGCGGAGACACTTCCGCCGGGTATTCGGTGATGAAGGTCGGCTGAATCAGGTGCGCTTCGGCCACTTCTTCGAAGATCTCGGTCACGATACGGCCCAGACCCCAGCTCTTCTCAACCTTAATACCGATGCTTTCAGCGATCGCTTTCGCAGAGTCGAAGTTATCCAGATCCGCCATATTGGTTTCCGGACGGTATTTCTTGATCGCTTCGCGCATAGTCAGTTTTTCGAACGGCTTGCCGAAGTCGAACACTTCTTCACCGTAAGGGACCTGCGTGGTGCCCAGAATATCCTGCGCCAGGGTACGGAACAGGGATTCGGTCAGCTCGATCAGATCTTTGTAATCCGCATACGCCATATAGAGTTCCATCATGGTGAACTCTGGGTTATGACGTACGGAAATACCTTCGTTACGGAAGTTACGGTTGATCTCGAACACGCGGTCGAAACCACCGACCACCAGACGCTTCAGGTACAGTTCCGGCGCGATACGCAGGTACATGTCCAGGTCCAGGGCGTTGTGATGGGTGATGAACGGACGGGCAGAGGCACCGCCTGGGATCACCTGCATCATCGGGGTTTCTACTTCCATAAAGTCGCGGTTAACCATGAACTGGCGAATACCGGCCATGATCTGGGAGCGAATTTTGAAGGTCTTACGGGATTCATCATTAGAGATGAGATCCAGGTAGCGCTGACGATAGCGCGCTTCCTGATCCTGCAAACCGTGGAACTTGTCCGGCAGCGGGCGCAGGGCTTTGGTCAGCAGACGCAGCTCGGTGCAGTGGATAGACAGTTCACCGGTCTTGGTTTTGAACAGTTTACCTTTAGCGCCCAGGATGTCGCCCAGGTCCCACTTCTTGAACTGCTCGTTATAGATGCCTTCCGGCAGGTCGTCACGAGAGACATACAGCTGAATGCGGCCGCCAACGTCCTGTAAGGTCACGAAGGAGGCTTTACCCATGATACGACGGGTCATCATGCGGCCCGCCACGGACACTTCAACGTTCAGCGCTTCAAGCTCTTCGTTCTCTTTACCGTCGAAGTCTGCGTGCAGTTGGTCTGAGGTGTGGTCACGACGAAAATCGTTCGGGAACGGCACGCCCTGCTCGCGCAGCGCTGCCAGCTTCTCGCGGCGGGTTTTCAGTTCGTTATTAAGATCGACTACCGCGTCAGCGCCCTGTGATTGTTGTTCAGACATGTTGGTTCCTCATAACCCTGCTTTCAAACTTGCTTCGATAAATTGATCCAGGCTGCCGTCCAGCACCGCCTGCGTGTTACGGGTTTCAACCCCGGTACGCAGGTCTTTGATGCGGGAGTCATCAAGGACGTAAGAACGGATCTGGCTGCCCCAGCCGATGTCGGACTTGTTGTCTTCCATCGCCTGCTTCTCAGCATTTTTCTTCTGCATCTCCAGCTCATAAAGCTTCGCTTTCATCTGCTTCATGGCCTGGTCTTTGTTCTTATGCTGGGAACGGTCGTTCTGGCACTGTGTTACCAGCCCGGTTGGAATGTGGGTAATACGCACCGCAGATTCCGTACGGTTAACGTGCTGACCGCCCGCGCCGGATGCGCGGTACACGTCGATGCGCAGGTCAGCCGGGTTGATGTCGATATCGATATCTTCATCCACTTCCGGGTAGACAAACGCGGAGCTGAAGGAGGTGTGGCGACGGCCACCGGAATCGAACGGGCTCTTACGCACCAGGCGGTGAACGCCGGTTTCAGTACGCAGCCAGCCGTAGGCGTAATCGCCAATAATCTTGATGGTGACGGATTTAATACCCGCCACTTCACCTTCGGACTCTTCGATAATCTCGGTTTTGAAACCGCGCGCTTCTGCCCAGCGCAGATACATACGCATCAGCATGCTGGCCCAATCCTGCGCTTCGGTACCGCCAGAGCCTGCCTGAATATCGAGATAGCAGTCAGCGCTGTCGTATTCGCCGGAGAACATGCGACGGAATTCCAGCTGCGCCAGCTTCTCTTCCAGCACGTCGAGCTCTGCCACGGCTTCGTTAAAGGTTTCTTCGTCGTCGGCTTCGACAGCCAGCTCCAGCAGCCCAGAAACATCTTCCAGACCCTGCGCCATTTGATCCAGCGTATCTACGATGGCTTCGAGGGAGGAACGTTCTTTACCCAGCGCCTGCGCGCGTTCAGGTTCGTTCCAGACGTCCGGCTGTTCCAGCTCGGCGTTTACTTCTTCGAGACGCTCTTTCTTGGCATCGTAGTCAAAGATACCCCCTAAGAACGTCAGAGCGCTCCGTGAGGTCCTGAATGCGGTTTTTTACCGGATTAATTTCAAACATGGTCTGTTTTCTTTTATGAGCTTGTCAAAATGCGGTGATAAGAGCGGGATTGTACCGAATCCACGCCCTTTTTTATAGAGATTACTGACGCTAAATTGGCCAGATATTGTCGATGATGATCTGAAGGGTGCGGTTACCGCGGAACTCGTTAATATCCAGCTTATAGGCCAGCTCAACCTCGCGCACGCCGTTGTCCGGCCAGATGGAGGTATTAACGTTAAAGGCGATGCCGTCGAGCAGCGGCCCGCCGCCGACCGGTTCCACCATCACTTTGAGATGGCGTTCGCCCACGATGCGCTGTTGCAGCAAACGAAAACGTCCGTCGAAAAGCGGCTCCGGGAACATCTGCCCCCACGGGCCGGCATCGCGCAGCATCTGCGCCACCTCCATGGTCATTTCAGCCGGAGAAAGCTCACCGTCAGAAACCACTTCACCCTGCAACAGAGACGGATCGATCCACTCGGTGACCAGTTCGCCAAACAGACGCTGGAACTCGTCGAACTTCGCCTCTTCCAGCGACAGGCCTGCCGCCATCGCGTGGCCGCCGAACTTAATCATCAGGTTCGGATGAAGCGTGTCGAGACGCTCCAGCGCATCGCGCATATGCAGCCCCTGAATGGAACGACCGGAGCCTTTCAGCGTGCCGTCCCCGGCGGGGGCGAACGCGATCACCGGGCGGTGGAAACGCTCTTTAATGCGCGACGCCAGAATGCCCACCACGCCCTGGTGCCATTCGGGGTGATACATCGCCAGCCCACCCGGCAGGTTATCGCCGCTGCGCTCCAGTTTTTCGCACAGGGTCAGCGCTTCGGCCTGCATCCCCTGCTCAATCTCTTTACGGGTCTGGTTGAGTGCGTCCAGCTCACTGGCCAGCACGCGCGCTTCGCCGATGTTGTCGCACAGGAGCAGCGCAACGCCAACCGACATATCGTCCAGCCGCCCCGCCGCGTTCAGGCGCGGGCCGAGGGCAAAACCCAAATCGCTTGCCGCGAGCTTCAGCGGATCGCGGTTGGCAATTTCCAGCAGCGCCTTGATCCCCGGACGGCATTTGCCCGCCCGAATGCGGCTCAAGCCCTGCCAGGTGAGAATACGGTTATTGGTATCGAGCGGCACCACGTCCGCCACGGTTCCCAGCGCCACCAGATCGAGATACTCCGCGAGGTTCGGCACGGCAATCCCGCGCGATTCGAACCAGCCCTTATCACGCAGCAACGTGCGTAACGCCAGCATCAGATAAAACGCCACCCCTACTCCGGCCAGCGATTTCGACGGGAAATCGCAGTCGCGCAGGTTCGGGTTAATGATGGCTTCAGCGTCTGGCAGGGTTTCTCCTGGCAGGTGGTGATCGGTGACCAGTACCGGGATCCCCAGCGCATGGGCATGATCGACCCCCGCATGAGAAGAGATCCCGTTATCCACGGTCATGATCATCTGTGCACCACGGGCATGGGCCTGATCGACCACTTCCGGGCTGAGGCCGTAGCCGTCTTCAAACCGGTTCGGCACCAGGTAAGCCACGTTATCGCAGCCCAGCGCACGCAGGCTGAGTACGCTCAGCGCGGTACTGGTGGCGCCGTCGGCATCGAAATCGCCCACCACGACAATCCGCGTCCCGTCACGGAACGCGTCGTAGAGCATTTCAGTCGCTTTTTCGATGCCACTCAGCGCTTGCCAGGGCAGCATGCCTTTGACGCTGCGCTCAAGATCGCTTGCCGTACGCACGCCACGGCTGGCGTACAACCGCTTTAACAGCAGCGGAAGCGTATCTGGTAAATCCGCGGTTTCAACCGCATCGCGGCGGCGCAGTTTTATCGGGGCTTTCACGCGAATTATTTACCACCCGTCTGTTTCTGGTGTTCGTCGAGGAACGCTTTCATCTCTTTTGGCCCCTGGTAGCCCGGCACCACATAGCCGTTGCTCAGCACAATGGCTGGCGTACCGCTCACGCCAAACTGTACGCCCAGCGCGTAGTGGTTAGCGATGTCGATATCGCAGGAGGCGGGCTTCACGCCTTTACCGTTCATCGCATCATCAAAGGCCTTGTTGCGGTCTTTCGCACACCAGATCGCTTTCATATCCTGCTCAGGCTGACTCTGCACGCCAGCGCGTGGGAAGGCCAGGTAACGCACGGTAATGCCCAGCGCGTTGTAGTCTTTCATCTCTTCATGCAGCTTGTGGCAGTAGCCGCAGGTGATGTCGGTGAAGACGGTAATGACGTGCTTTTCCTGCGCCGCTTTGTAGACAATCATCTCTTTTTCGAGCGCATTCAGGTTTTTCATCAGTAGCTGGTTGGTGACGTTCACCGGCTGCGCACCGCTCACGTCGTACATTGGCCCCTGAATGATGTGCTTTCCGTCTTCGGTCACGTACAGCACGCCGCTGTTGGTCAGCACCGTTTTCATGCCAGCCACCGGCGCTGGCTGGATCTCGCTGCTGGCGACGCCGAGTTTCGTCAGAGACTGTTTAATGGCGGCATCATCCGCATGGGCAAAACCGGAAACCGAAGCTGCCAGCAGGGTGAACAGCGCTAAAGACTTTTTCATATATGATCCTGTAACAATTCGTCGGCACTCACGCGCGAGGGTGGTGCTGTTGGTGTAGCTGCCGCAGGCGTTCCGTCGCGACATGGGTGTATATTTGCGTCGTTGAAAGATCGCTGTGTCCAAGCAACATCTGCACCACGCGTAAATCCGCGCCGTGGTTTAACAGATGCGTCGCGAAGGCGTGACGCAAAACGTGCGGCGACAGCTTCTCACTGTCAATACCCGCCAGTGTGGCGTAATGTTTAATGCGATGCCAGAACGTTTGTCGCGTCATCTGCTGCGCGCGCTGGCTCGGGAATAATACATCTATGGAGACGCCGTTCAGCAGCCACGGACGCCCGTGTTCCAGATACGTCTCCAGCCAGTAGACCGCCTCTTCACCCAGCGGCACCAGCCGTTCTTTGTTCCCTTTACCGATAACGCGCACCACGCCCTGACGCAGGCTGATATCGCTCATCGTCAGGCCCACCAGCTCGGAAACGCGCAAGCCCGTGGCATACAATAGTTCAAGCATGGCTTTATCGCGTAACTCCAGCGGAAGGTCAACTGCGGGCGACTGTAATAATCTCTCAACTTGCGCTTCGCTGAGATCTTTTGGCAGCCGCTGAGGTAGTTTAGGCGATGCCAGCAGTGCGCTGGGATCATCCGCGCGGATCTTCTCGCGGTAAAGGTGCTGGAACAGGCGGCGCATGGCGCTCAGCAGACGTGCGGAGCTGGTGGCTTTGTACCCCCCTTCCATCCGCTCAGCCAGTAACCCTTGCAGGTCATCGCTTTGTGCGCTTTCAAGCGTCAGCCCCCGGTGCGCCAGCCACTCGACCAGCAGAGTGAGATCCCGACGATAGGCACTGAGCGTATTGTCAGCGAGGTTTTTCTCCAGCCACAGCGCGTCGAGAAACTGTTCGATGAGTGCGAGATCCTTTTCCACATCAACCCCTATGGTTCTGCAATCTGGCCATTATGCCTGATTGCCATCGGTTTCTGGTACACTACGCGCAAAGTCATAGCAAGAATTGAGATAGTTACGCGATGAATATTGGTCTGTTCTATGGTTCCAGCACCTGCTACACCGAAATGGCGGCGGAGAAAATTCGCGACATTATTGGCCCGGAACTGGTGACGTTGCATAACCTGAAAGATGACGCGGTTGCCTTGATGGAGCAGTACGATGTGCTGATTCTGGGTATCCCTACCTGGGACTTTGGTGAGATTCAGGAAGACTGGGAAGCGATCTGGGATCAGCTCGATTCAGTCAATTTTGAAGGCAAAATCATTGCGATGTACGGCATGGGCGACCAGTTGGGCTACGGGGAGTGGTTCCTTGACGCACTCGGCATGCTGCACGACAAACTGGCGCCAAAGGGCGCGACCTTTATCGGCTACTGGCCCACGGAAGGCTATGAGTTCACCAGTCAAAAACCGATTATTGCCGACGGTCAGCTGTTTGTCGGGCTCGCGCTGGATGAAACCAACCAGTACGATCTTAGCGACGAGCGCCTCCAGAGCTGGTGCGAGCAGATTCTGGGTGAGATGGCCGAGCAGTTCAGCTGATTTACTCCTGCGTCGGCTGTTGCACGATCAACCGGCGCAGATCTCGCCACTCCGCAGGATCCATACTGTCTGCTGCCAGCCACAGGTGCTGGCGACGATTGTCCTCGACCCGACGCAGCCGTAGCATCATCCCGGTGTTGAGCATCCACGGCGTCCCTATCATTTCCCACTCTTTTCCCTGCCAGCGCAGGCGAGAATCCATCAGCAGCTTAATTTCACCCTGACGGGCGTTGATTCGACGCTGGCTGCGCACGCTGTCAAACACTACAAACGACAGCAAAAGCAGCCACAGAGGGGTATAGCTTAGCGGCCACGGCACCAATAACACCATTGCCGCGACCAGACCGTGGAGCAGTAAGGACATCCACTGTGAGCGCCACGAGACGCGAAGATCAGATTGCCACAGGACCACGTTCCTGATTCCGTGTTTGAATTAATTGCACCATCCGTTGCAACTCGGTGTCGGCGGGCTTGCCGTGATTCATCAGCCAGTTGAATAAATCCGGATCGTCGGACTCAAGCAGACGGACAAACAGGCGCTTATCGTCATCGCTTAAGCTGTCGTACTCATACTCGAAGAAAGGCATGATGGAGATATCAAGTTCACGCATGCCGCGACGGCACGCCCAGTGAATACGGGCCTTGTTGTTAATATCCATGTTCTGTTTCCTGCATTACGTTTGGCACAGTCGGTATCCCGTTCGGTATTCATTATTGCTCTTCGGGAACACCTGCTAGTGTAACGTGTTTTTGACCGTTTCTTTACTGGAATATTGCGAACCTCGAGCAGGCTTCCTGAATAATCCTTATAAAGACAGCGGATTACACTATTTTGCGTAGCGCCACGCATAACCGCGTAATGGCACGAATGGCCTGCTGAAAGCGCTTGCATTGAATACAGTCTCTTTTACCATTAGGTATTATCAAAGCGTTAAGCAATTCAGGACATCACTATGGCATTTACACCATTTTCTCCTCGCCAGCCCGCCGCCTCTGCGCGTCTGCCGCTGACGCTGATTACTCTTGATGACTGGGCACTGGCGACACTGACCGGTGCGGACAGCGAAAAATACCTGCAAGGCCAGGTCACGGCGGACGTGGCGCAGTTGACTGAGCACCAGCATCTGCTGGCCGCGCATTGCGATCCAAAAGGCAAAATGTGGAGCAACCTGCGTCTGTTCCGCCGTCAGGACGGATTCGCCTTCATTGAGCGTCGCAGCCTGCGTGACGCCCAGCTTAAAGAGCTGAAAAAATACGCGGTCTTTTCTAAAGTCACCATCGCCCCGGACGATGAACACGTTCTGCTGGGGGTAGCGGGTTTCCAGGCGCGTGCAGCGCTGAAAAACCTGTTTGCCGAGCTACCGGATGCCGGAAAACAGCTGATCAGCGAGGGAGAAACCTCCATTCTGTGGTTCGAACACCCTGCGGAGCGCTTCCTGCTGGTAACCGACGAAGCAACGGCGGAACGCGTCACTGACGCCCTGCGCGGTGAAGCACAGCTCAACAACAGCCAGCAGTGGCTGGCGCTGAACATCGAAGCGGGCCTGCCAGTTATTGACGCGGCAAACAGCGCGCAGTTTATCCCGCAGGCGACAAACATCCAGGCGCTGGGTGGTATCAGCTTTAAGAAGGGCTGCTACACCGGACAGGAAATGGTGGCGCGTGCGAAATTCCGCGGCGCGAACAAACGTGCCCTGTGGACGCTGGCTGGTCACGCCAGCCGTGTGCCGGAAGCGGGTGAAGATCTCGAGATGAAGATGGGCGAAAACTGGCGCCGTACCGGCACCGTGTTAGCCGCCGTCCAGCTCGATGATGGCCGCCTGCTGGTGCAGGTTGTCATGAATAATGATATGGAGCCCGACAGCGTGTTCCGCGTGCGGGACGATGCAAACACGCTCAGCATTGAGCCGCTGCCGTATTCACTGGAAGATTGATGCTGTATCGCCCGGTGTTGATATTCTCCCTCTCCCTGTGGGCTGAGGGATCCCCAGTAATTTGAAAGCAAAAGCGATAACGTTGCCTCAGAATAACTGAGGGCTTTCAGCGATGCCTCGGTCCGGCTGTAAATCGCTGAGGCGTTTCCTGTAGGCCGGGGCGAGGCGCAGGGATGCGCCGAGAGGGCGGGCTTTACAGGGATGTTACCTCCGCCCGTCCCCGATAAGCCGGAAGGAATAAGCCGAAGGCACCGCGAAGCGGCGATTTTCCGCCGGAAGCCCGGGTCGCCAGGGTGGTGGCGACTGAGCCACCCTGGCACGTTCACCGGTTATGCCGTGACAGAGTAGCAAGGAACATAAAGTGAACGGAATGACCACCAGAGCCGTATGTTCCCCCTCACCCCAGCCCTCTCCCTCAAGGGAGAGGGGGCCGTCTGTGCAGGCATTATTTTGTGGGGAACTCTCAGCCCTGACGGGAGCGGGTGAAGGGACTTAGTGGTGTTGCACGGTAGCTATGTCGAGAAGATGGCGGTCCGTCTGCTCCAGACAGATCCCCGCGCGTTTCGCGTTGCGGATTTCGTCTGCGAGCGTTTTCAGCAGCATGCCATCCTGCTGCTGCTCTCTGTCCATATCACGTAAAAACTTGAGGGTAATGATGTCCTGTTGCGCTTTGGCTTCATCGGCCAGCTTGTTCAGCTTCGTACAGCGTTGCTCATACTCTTCAAGCGTTTTCTGGAACAGTTCCTCCAGAGAAGAGTAATTATCTTCAATCGTTTCAAGCTCTTTGACTGTGGGATTGGCGCCGATGGCTTTCAAAAAGTTAAAGACACGCATCATGTGCGTGACGTTACTTTGCGCCTGAGTACGAAAGAAGGTGGCAGTGCCGTTGAGGCTTTTTCTGGAACACCAGGCGCTCAAATGCAGATGCAGATTTGAAGCATAAAACTCCAGGTTCATCTGGGCATTCAGTTTTTGCATCATCGTTTGGGTAGTCATACTCATATCCTTATTGACTGTGGGACTTGATGTCCGCTACGAAACCTGACCCGGCAGGTACTGACGATTGAATAACAGAAAAAGATTTCTGCAAGGTAAACAAACTCGAAAATTCACGTCCTGTGTTCGATTTAAATAAGCATACGCTTCTCTTTGAATTAAGAAAACTCTTAGTTGGGCTGTGTTTACCATACATTACAAATTTAAATATAGCGCAGAACAGAAAACAGGTGACGAGATATAATATTTTTTATCTATATGATTTTAATGATATTAAAATCAGTACTTCCCATTTTTATCGTTTCAGGAAACCTTCTGTGGCGGGAAATTCTGTGAAAGTGTTAAATCAGAAATAATAACTGCAAATATATCCTGCTGTAGCAAATTTGAGCTAAATCAATTTTCCCGCAATATACGGTTCTGTGATCGCGTCGTAAGATTGTTATCTAACAGATCTGGAAAATGAAACGATGTTTTATATCTTTTCCCCCGTAGAGGTTTATGATGACAAAAGTTGCGGTGCTGCTGGCACCTGGTTTTGAAGAAGCAGAAGCGATTATCACAGTGGATATCCTGCGTCGCTTGCAGATTGAGGTAGAAACGCTGGCCTGCGCGGAGTCCCGTGCGGTAGTGAGTTACCACAATATCCCCATGGTGGCTGACAGTACCTTAACGGAACGTATTAATAGGCTGTATGACGCGGTCGTGTTACCCGGTGGGCCGCAGGGGAGTATCAATCTGGCGGCTAACCAGGAGGTGATCCGCTTTGTTTCCGCGCATGACGAGCACGGCAAACTCATCTGCCCGATCTGCTCTGCGGCCGCGCGGGTGCTGGGCGCAAACGGGCTACTGAAGGGGCGGCGCTACGTCTGTTCCGGCGATCTGTGGCAGACCGTTGATGATGGAGTATATGTAGATGCGCCGGTGGTGGAGGATAACAACCTCATCAGCGGCAAGGGGCTGGGGCACGCTTTTGACTTTGCGCTGACGCTCTCTGCGCGTCTGTTGGGCGACGATGCCCCCGTGCGCGATCATGCTGAACACATCTATTACCGCTGGTAAATTTTCTGCCGGACGCTAAGGCGTCCGGGTTACAGGGATTTCTTAGCTGACCTTATGGATAATCCTGCTTAACTCCTTTCCATTTGTAGGACAATTACGTCCTTTTTTATGTCATTTTTCGCTGAATTTATGTACGCAATTACTGTAATTCTGCGGTGTGATGTCGCTCTCTTATGGATGATTAATTTCCCGCTAAAACTATCTCCAGCAATAACGCTTATAACGAGGTAAGCGCTAATGCCTTGTTTTAAGTCCGATTAAATAAGTTGTTCGCCATTATTCCCTACAGATAAGAATGCTAAAGCTGGAGTTTACCATGCACAAATTTACTAAAGCGCTGGCGGCCATCGGCCTGGCTGCCGTTATGTCACAATCCGCTATCGCTGAAAATTTAAAGCTCGGTTTTCTGGTTAAACAGCCGGAAGAACCGTGGTTCCAAACCGAATGGAAATTTGCTGATAAAGCCGGAAAAGATTTGGGATTTGAGGTAATTAAAATCGCCGTACCTGACGGCGAGAAAACGCTTAACGCCATTGATAGCCTGGCGGCGAGCGGCGCGAAAGGTTTCGTTATCTGTACGCCGGATCCAAAGCTGGGTTCAGCGATTGCCGCGAAAGCGCGCGGTTATGACATGAAAGTGATTGCGGTGGACGATCAGTTCGTGAATGCCAAAGGCAAACCGATGGATACCGTTCCGCTGGTGATGATGGCGGCCACCAAAATCGGCGAGCGTCAGGGCCAGGAGCTCTATAAAGAGATGCAAAAACGCGGCTGGGATGTAAAAGAGACCGCCGTGATGGCGATTACCGCTGACGAGCTGGATACCGCCCGTCGTCGCACCACGGGCTCCATGGACGCGCTAAAAGCGGCTGGCTTCCCGGAAAAACAAATCTACAAAGTCCCGACCAAATCCAACGATATCCCGGGCGCCTTTGATGCGGCGAACTCTATGCTCGTCCAGCATCCGGAGGTGAAACACTGGCTGGTGGTGGGGATGAACGATAACACCGTGCTGGGCGGCGTGCGTGCAACGGAAGGCCAGGGCTTTAAAGCACCGGACATTATCGGGATCGGCATCAACGGCGTGGACGCCGTGAGCGAACTGTCTAAAGCGCAGGCGACCGGCTTCTACGGCTCTCTGCTGCCAAGCCCGGATGTCCACGGCTATAAATCCAGCGAAATGCTTTACAACTGGGTGACCAAGGGGGTTGAGCCGCCGAAATTCACCGAAGTAACCGATGTGGTGCTGATCACCCGCGATAATTTCAAAGAGGAGCTGGCGAAAAAAGGACTGGGCGGTAAGTAATACGCTGTGATTGCGCCCCTCACACGCCGTGAGGGGCCTGACGTACACACTACAGGAATCACGGAGTCGTTATGCAACAGTCTGATCCGTATCTCTCTTTCCGCGGCATCGGTAAAACATTCCCCGGCGTAAACGCGCTGACCGATATCAGCTTCGACTGCTATGCCGGCCAGGTTCATGCCCTGATGGGGGAGAACGGCGCGGGAAAATCCACGCTGCTAAAAATTCTCAGCGGCAACTACACGCCCACCACCGGCACGCTGGCCATTCGCGGCGAAGAGGTGGCCTTTGCCGACACCACGGCAGCGTTAAACGCGGGCGTCGCCATCATCTATCAGGAGCTGCATCTCATTCCTGAAATGACCGTGGCGGAGAACATCTACCTGGGCCAGCTTCCGCATAAAAGCGGCGTGGTCAACCGCTCGCTGCTCAACTATGAAGCGGGCTTGCAACTCAGGCACCTTGGGCTGGATGTCGATCCGCAAACGCCCCTCAAGTATCTCTCCATCGGCCAGTGGCAGATGGTGGAAATTGCCAAAGCGCTGGCGCGTAACGCCAAGATCATCGCTTTTGACGAGCCAACCAGCTCGCTCTCGGCGCGTGAAATTGAAAACCTCTTTCGCGTGATCCGCGAGCTGCGCAAAGAGGGCCGCATCATTCTGTACGTCTCCCACCGTATGGAAGAGATTTTTGCCTTAAGCGATGCCATCACCGTGTTTAAGGATGGCCGCTACGTGCGCACCTTCACCGATATGCAGCAGGTCAATCATGACCAGCTGGTGCAGGCGATGGTCGGGCGCGATCTGGGGGATATTTACCACTGGAAGCCGCGCGATTACGGCCCTGAGCGTCTGCGTCTGGATAGCGTTAAAGCCCCAGGCGTGCGCACACCTATTTCACTCTCGGTGCGCAGCGGCGAAATCGTCGGGCTGTTTGGCCTTGTGGGGGCAGGGCGCAGCGAGCTGATGAAAGGGCTGTTTGGCGGGACGCGTATTACCCAGGGCCAGGTCTTCGTCGACGGGAAAAAGGTCGATATACAGAAGCCTGCGCAGGCGATTAACGCGGGCATCATGCTCTGTCCGGAGGATCGAAAGGCCGAAGGCATTATTCCAGTGCACTCGGTGCGCGACAACATCAACATCTCTGCCCGGCGCAAGTTCATCCGCGCGGGATGTCTGATTAACGACGGGTGGGAGGCGCGCAACGCTGATCACCATATCCGTTCGCTGAACATCAAAACTCCCGGGGCTGAACAGCTGATCATGAACCTGTCCGGCGGCAACCAGCAAAAAGCCATTCTGGGGCGCTGGCTGTCGGAAGACATGAAGGTCATTTTGCTGGATGAACCAACGCGCGGTATCGACGTGGGGGCGAAACACGAAATCTATAACGTCATCTATGAGCTGGCAAAACGCGGCGTGGCGGTGCTGTTCGCCTCCAGCGATCTGCCCGAGGTGCTGGGCGTCGCCGACCGCATTGTAGTGATGCGTGAAGGCGAAATTGCCGGTGAATTGCTGCATGAACAGGCGAATGAACAACAGGCGTTGAGTCTCGCCATGCCTAAAGTTAGCCAGGCTGTCGCCTGAGTAAGGAGTCAATGATGTCCTCTGTTACTACATCCGGAGCGCCGAAGTCGGCTTTCAGTTTTGGCCGCATCTGGGACCAGTACGGCATGTTGGTGGTTTTTGCCGCCCTGTTCGTTGCGTGCGCGATTTTTGTGCCAAACTTTGCGACCTTCATCAACATGAAGGGGCTGGGGCTGGCTATCTCCATGTCCGGCATGGTGGCCTGCGGAATGCTATTCTGCCTGGCCTCCGGCGATTTTGACCTGTCGGTCGCCTCGGTGATTGCCTGTGCCGGGGTCACCACTGCCGTGGTGATCAATATGACCGAAAGCCTGTGGATCGGCGTGCTGGCGGGGCTGATGCTCGGCGTGCTGAGCGGTCTGGTGAACGGCTTTGTGATTGCGCGCCTGAAGATTAACGCCCTGATCACGACGCTTGCGACCATGCAAATCGTGCGCGGTCTGGCTTATATCATCTCCGACGGTAAGGCGGTGGGGATTGAAGACGAGCGCTTCTTTACGCTGGGCTATGCCAACTGGCTGGGCTTGCCTGCGCCTATCTGGCTGACGGTAGCCTGTCTGATCCTGTTTGGTTTCCTGCTTAACCGCACCACCTTTGGTCGTAATACCCTGGCGATTGGCGGGAACGAGGAAGCGGCGCGTCTGGCGGGTGTCCCGGTCGTACGGACCAAGATCATTATCTTTGTGCTTTCCGGGCTGGTGTCGGCAGCGGCGGGGATTATTCTGGCGTCGCGTATGACCAGCGGCCAGCCAATGACCTCTATCGGTTATGAGCTGATTGTCATTTCCGCCTGCGTATTGGGGGGCGTATCCCTCAAGGGCGGCATCGGAAAAATCTCATATGTGGTGGCGGGGATCCTGATTCTGGGGACCGTGGAGAACGCCATGAACCTGCTTAATATTTCTCCGTTCTCTCAGTACGTCGTACGCGGCCTGATCCTGCTGGCAGCAGTGATCTTCGACCGTTACAAGCAAAAAGCGAAGCGTACCATCTGATTTATTTTTAGCCACGTATCTGCTCAACTATTAACCATAGTTGACTCCCTGACCGGCCCGCCAGTTATGCTGACGGGCCGGTTGCTAAATGGCGAGCGCCGTCACACTGTCTATACTTACATGGCTGTTTTATTCACTGTAAGGAGGATTAGGGTGGCTGACTTGTTAACCGCACCGCCTGTACTGCCCGGAAAATTTGCTTTCTTTTTTGACCTCGACGGGACGCTCGCCGGAATTGAACCGCATCCTGACGACGTCGTTGTACCGGATCTGGTGTTAGAGAATTTGCAGCAGCTCTCCCGACAGAACGAGGGGGCACTGGCATTGATTTCAGGGCGCTCAATGGCCGAGCTGGATGTGCTCGCCAGTCCTTATCACTTTCCGCTAGCCGGTGTGCACGGAGCGGAGCGCCGCGATATCCATGATCAACTGCATATAGTTTCACTCCCCGATACGCTGGTTCAGGCGCTGCATGCGCAACTCTCTTCTGCTCTGGAACTGCTTCCCGGTACGGAACTGGAAGCCAAAGGCATGGCCTTTGCGCTGCACTACCGTCAGGCGCCTCACCATGAGGCGGCGATCTTTTCGGTAGCAAGAAGCGTGGCGGAAGCCCATCCGGAGCTGGCGTTACAGCCCGGTAAATGTGTGGTCGAGATTAAACCAGCAGGAATTAATAAAGGCGCTGCCATTGCAGCGTTTATGGCGGAAGCGCCGTTTAAAGGGCGTACGCCAGTATTTTTTGGGGATGACCTGACCGATGAGGCCGGGTTCAGCGTGGTAAACCGGGCCAGTGGCATGTCTGTCAAGGTAGGGCCGGGTGAAACCGTTGCCGGATGGCGGCTGGAAAACGTCGCCAGCGTCTGGCAGTGGATATCTGATGTCGCTAACCAGCAACAACAACAAATAGCGCAAAACAACGGGAGAAATCATTATGGGTCGCTTAGTCGTCGTCTCTAATCGCATCGCACCGCCGGATGATAAAAAAGCCAGTGCCGGTGGCCTGGCGGTCGGGGTATTAGGTGCCCTCAAAGCCGCGGGTGGTCTCTGGTTTGGCTGGAGCGGGGAAATCAGTAATGATGAGAAACCGCTTAAAAAGGTGTCACGGGGCAATATCACGTGGGCTTCCTTCGCACTCAGTGAGAAGGACTATGATGAATATTATTCCGAGTTCTCAAACGCCGTGCTGTGGCCAGCGTTTCACTATCGTCTGGACCTGGTGAAATTCCAGCGTGAATCCTATGAAGGCTATATGCGCGTTAATGCGCTGCTGGCAGATAAACTGCTGCCGCTAATCGAAGAAGACGATATTTTATGGATCCACGATTACCATCTGCTGCCTTTCGCCAGAGAGCTGCGAAAACGTGGTGTGAATAACCGAATCGGTTTTTTCCTGCACATCCCTTTCCCGACGCCGGAGATTTTCACGGCACTGCCGCAGCATGAAGAGATCCTTGAGGCGCTGTCCGATTACGACCTGCTCGGTTTCCAGACGGAAAACGACAGGCTGGCCTTCCTCGACAGCGTGTCCGGTAAAACCCGACTGGTCACTCACGGCGGCAAATCTCACACCGCGTGGGGACGTAATTTCCATACCGAGGTCTACCCGATTGGTATTGAGCCAGACGAAATTGCCGAGCAGGCCTCCGGTCCATTGCCTCCGAAGCTTGCCCAGCTTAAGGATGAACTCAAGCACGTTAAGAATATCTTTTCGGTTGAACGACTTGATTATTCCAAAGGGTTGCCGGAGCGATTCCTCGCGTACGAAACCCTGCTGGAAAAATTCCCGCAGCATCACGGCAAGATTCGTTATACCCAGATAGCGCCGACCTCACGCGGTGAGGTTCAGGCCTATCAGGATATCCGTCACCAGCTTGAGACCGAAGCAGGGCGCATCAACGGGCGCTACGGGCAGCTTGGCTGGACACCGCTTTTCTATTTGAATCAGCACTTTGAGCGCAAAATTCTGATGAAAGTGTTCCGCTATGCGGACGTCGGGCTGGTCACGCCCCTGCGCGACGGGATGAATCTGGTGGCAAAAGAGTATGTTGCAGCACAAGATCCTGCTGACCCGGGTGTGCTGGTGCTGTCTCAATTTGCCGGTGCGGCAAACGAGTTAACCTCAGCGCTGATTGTAAACCCTTACGATCGCGATGACGTGGCAAATGCCCTGAACCGTGCGTTAACTATGCCGCTTGCGGAACGTATTTCACGCCATTCGGAAATGATGGAGACCATCATGAAGAATGATATTAACCGCTGGCAGGCGCGTTTTATTGACGATTTGCGCGCGATCCAGCCGCAAAGTCAGGAAGGTGATCTGCAAAAAAAGATCGCGACCTTCCCTAAACTCGCCTGATTTTCTCCGGGGGCATTAATTGCCCCCAAGAGGCACCAGCAGGACATCAACCTGGCTTGACGAAACGATAGATTTTGCCGAGCATGCCGCACGAGAAAAAAAACTCTGGTTATGATTTCCGCAAATAACCAGGTCAATATTCTCTTTCTGACAGATGTCGAGAATATGCGCGCTTAATTCACCGGTCGCGATAACGGTCTGATGAATCGGATAGTCTGCCCTCTCCACCAACTCTTGCAGGAATTGGTGCGTTTCCTCCTGCAATACCTCACGTATATCTTCCAGCATCGGCGCAGCCAGCTGATTATACATTTCGGGTTCCGCGGCCAGCGTGATCAGGCTGATGCGGGCATTGGCGGGGCGGGCGATGGATACGGCTCGGGCGACAAGCTGGTGGCTTTCGGGAGAAACAGCAACTGAAACAAGCAGATGGGAGTAACTCATCACGCACTCCTTTGATGTCAGAATGACAAGTTTCCCCAGCTTTACCGCGAAACTGTCATTACTGCAAGAGGTGAATGCGTCATTAGTGTGAAGCTTATCATAATTATTCATTAATTATTCTTATAAGAAGAATAACTGAAAAGATGGCCTAAATGAAAAAAATTAACAGCTTAACGTAAATTACACATTTTCCCTCCCGGGTGGTTAACACGCCTTAACTCATCATCAACCCGGCGTAGATCGTTACGCAACGAAACTGATTTTTGTGTTGCCAGCGTTAACCCCCTGTTTTTACTTTATTAATTAATGGTAGTTTCAGCGTGAAGTTTTCCCCATAGCAGATCAATGCGGATTTGCCCTGTCTTTACATTTCCCAGACCCAATTCCCCCGTCCGGATGCATGAGTATTCGTTCCTGAAGAATATAAACAAGCTTGGGTTGGATAAAAAACACCCAAATTACAAGTCACGCTGATGGATTTATAGGTTACATTCGCGTAAATTATGTGACGCAGATCACATTTTTTTAAATTCCAGGGGGGGCTGCATTGTATGTGTCAAAACTGACGAGTAGAGTTTGCGTCGAATTAGGAAAAATCTTAGTTATTTGTAAGAAAAGATAAAATGTGTAACCGCCATTTTGGCCATGTTAAACGGTCACGCGCTTTACGACGTACAAACCTAAATTCAACTATGCATTTGGCCTTTTCTTTTTATACCGGGTGATTTCCCGGCGACATCACGGGGTGCGGTCTTTCCGCATAAAAATAATAGTTGGTTATTCGGGATGGGAAAAATGCATACATCCGAGTTGCTAAAACATATTTACGACATCAATTTGTCGTATTTATTGCTCGCGCAGCGTTTGATTAGTCAGGACAAACCGTCAGCGATGTTTCGTCTGGGTGTTAACGAAGAGATGGCAACCATGCTGGGGGGATTAACACTTCCGCAGATGGTCAAGCTGGCTGAAACCAATCAGCTTGTCTGCCAGTTCCGTTTCGATAACCCGCAGACAATTACGCGTCTGACTCAGGAATCCCGCGTGGACGATCTGCAACAGATCCACACCGGTATTCTTCTCTCCACCCGCCTGCTCAACGAAATCAGCCAGCCTGACGACGTAGCCCGGAAGAAAAGGGCTTAACAATGAGCGAAAAAAGCATTGTTCAGGAAGCCCGTGATATCCAGCTGGCAATGGAACTCATCACGCTGGGTGCGCGTTTACAAATGCTGGAAAGCGAGACGCAACTGAGCCGTGGTCGTTTGATCAAGCTGTACAAAGAATTGCGTGGTAGCCCACCGCCAAAAGGCATGCTGCCGTTTTCGACTGACTGGTTCATGACATGGGAGCAGAACATCCATGCTTCCATGTTCTGTAACGCCTGGCAGTACCTGCTTAAAACAGGCTTATGCAGCGGCGTGGATGCCGTGATTAAAGCCTACAAACTTTACCTTGAGCAATGCCCGCAGCAGGAACAGGGACCCCTGCTGGCGCTGACCCGCGCCTGGACGCTGGTGCGTTTTGTTGAAAGCGGAATGCTTGAATTGTCGCGCTGCAACTGCTGTGACGGCAATTTTATTACCCACGCGCACCAGCCTGCGGGCAGCTTCGCCTGTAGTTTATGCCAGCCTCCATCCCGAGCCGTAAAAAGACGTAAACTTTCCCGGGATGCTGCCGATATTATTCCACAACTGCTGGATGAACAGATCGAACACGCTGTTTAACCCGAACCTGTGGGCAAGATTCCAGCAGCGGTAAGCGATTACCGCTGCTTTTTTTTACCCTGCGTTCAGGTCACGCGCTCGAAATGAACGTCCTGCCATAGTCACTAGCGGAAGGATGATGTCGTGCTTATCTTATTAGGTTACCTGGTAGTTCTCGGTACAGTTTTCGGCGGTTACATGATGACCGGCGGGCACCTTGGAGCACTCTATCAACCGGCTGAACTTGTCATCATCGGCGGTGCAGGGGTAGGGGCTTTTATCGTTGGTAACAACGGTAAATCGATCAAGGGCACGCTGAAGGCGATTCCGCTGCTGTTTCGTCGCTCGAAATACACCAAAAGCATGTATATGGATCTTCTGGCGCTGCTCTATCGCCTGATGGCGAAGTCACGTCAGCAAGGAATGTTCTCGCTGGAGCGGGACATTGAAAACCCGAAAGAGAGCGAAATTTTCGCCAGCTACCCGCGTATTCTGGCTGACGCGATGATGCTCGATTTTATCGTCGATTACCTGCGGCTGATCATCAGCGGCAACATGAACACCTTCGAAATTGAAGCCCTGATGGACGAAGAGATCGAAACCCACGAAAGCGAATCTGAAGTGCCAGCCAACAGCCTGGCGCTGGTGGGCGACTCGCTTCCGGCGTTTGGTATCGTTGCGGCGGTGATGGGGGTGGTTCACGCGCTGGCCTCGGCGGATCGTCCGGCGGCTGAACTGGGCGCCCTGATTGCCCACGCGATGGTCGGGACTTTCCTCGGTATCTTGCTGGCGTACGGTTTTATCTCCCCGCTGGCGAGCGTTCTGCGTCAAAAGAGCGCGGAAACCACCAAAATGATGCAGTGCGTGAAAATTACGCTGCTCTCAAACCTCAACGGTTATGCGCCACCGATCGCCGTCGAATTTGGCCGTAAGACGCTCTACTCCAGCGAACGTCCGTCGTTTATCGAACTGGAAGAGCACGTGCGCGCGGTGAAAAACCCCAACCAACAGACGACAACTGAGGACGCATGAAAAACCAGTCCCATCCGATCGTCATCGTAAAAAAACGCAAGCATAAGGGGCACGGACACGGTTCTCACGGCTCATGGAAGATCGCGTACGCCGATTTTATGACCGCCATGATGGCCTTCTTTCTGGTGATGTGGCTGATCTCCATCTCCAGCCCGAAAGAGCTTATTCAGATTGCGGAATATTTCAGAACGCCGCTGGCGACGGCGGTCACCGGCGGGCCGCGCATATCGAACAGCGACAGCCCGATCCCCGGCGGCGGTGACGATTACACCCAGCAGCAGGGCGAAGTGAAAAAACAGCCTAACATCGACGAGCTGAAAAAACGGATGGAGCAGGCGCGCCTGAAAAAACTGCGCGGTGACCTGGATCAGCTGATTGAGGCGGACCCTAAATTGCGCGCGCTGCGTCCGCATCTGAAAATTGACCTGGTGCAGGAAGGGCTGCGTATTCAGATCATCGACAGCCAGAACCGACCGATGTTCAAAACCGGCAGTGCCGACGTGGAGCCCTACATGCGCGATATTCTGCGTGCGATTGCACCGGTGCTGAACGGCATTCCGAACCGCGTTAGCCTCTCCGGTCACACGGATGATTTCCCGTACGCCACGGGAGAGAAGGGATACAGCAACTGGGAGCTTTCTGCCGATCGCGCCAACGCCTCGCGTCGCGAGCTGGTGGCGGGTGGGCTTGATGATGGCAAGGTCCTGCGCGTGGTCGGCATGGCTGCAACCATGCGCCTGACCGACCGCGGACCGGATGACGCCATCAACCGTCGTATCAGTCTTTTAGTGCTGAACCAGCAGGCGGAGCAGGCCATCCTGCATGAAAACGCCGAAAGTCAGAATGAGTCACTGGACGATTTAAAACAGCCTGGGGCCGTCCCTTCGGCTGCCGTTCCAACATCGCCACCAGCCAATCCGAGGTGATAGCGTGAGCATGGATATTACCGATTTTTACCAGACATTTTTTGATGAAGCCGACGAATTGTTGGCCGATATGGAGCAACATTTGCTGGATCTGGTGCCCGAGGCACCGGACTCAGAACAGCTCAACGCCATCTTCCGTGCGGCGCATTCCATTAAAGGCGGAGCCGGAACGTTTGGATTTACCATTTTGCAGGAAACGACCCATTTAATGGAAAACCTGCTGGATGAAGCACGACGCGGTGAGATGCAGCTCAATACCGACATTATCAACCTGTTTTTGGAAACGAAAGATATTATGCAGGAACAGCTCGACGCCTATAAAAGTTCGGCAGAGCCTGATGCCGCCAGCTTTGAATACATCTGCAACGCGCTGCGTCAGTTAGCGCTGGAAGCCAAAGGTGAGGCGTCTGCGCCCGTTGTCCCTGCGGCAAAACTGAGCGTTGTTGACGCCGCGGCCAAACCAGACAGTGCGCCTGATGCGCCCGCAGGAAAATTGCGCGTAGTGCTGTCACGGCTGAAAGAGAACGAGGTCAACCTGCTGGAAGAGGAGCTGGGTAACCTGGCGACGCTCAGCAACGTGGTGAAGGGTAAAGACAGCCTGGCCGCGACGCTCGACGGCGGGATCGGTCAGGATGACATTGTGGCGGTGCTGTGCTTCGTGATTGAAGCGGATCAAATTGCGTTTGAAACCGAGGCGGCGGCCGTTGAAGTGCCCGCGCCGGCAGAAATTGCCCCTGCGGTAGTTGCCGCTGCTCCGGCCCTGAAAGCCGTGCCAAAAGAGACGGCCGCCCCGGCCCGCGGTGAAAAACCGGCGGCGCGTTCCAGCGAGTCCACAAGCATTCGCGTGGCGGTGGAGAAAGTGGATCAGCTGATCAACCTGGTGGGTGAACTGGTGATCACCCAGTCGATGCTGGCCCAGCGCTCCAACGAGCTGGACCCGGTGACCCACGGCGATCTCATCACCAGCATGGGCCAGTTACAACGTAACGCCCGCGATTTGCAGGAATCGGTGATGTCCATCCGCATGATGCCGATGGAATATGTCTTCAGCCGCTTCCCGCGCCTGGTGCGCGACCTGGCCAGCAAGCTCAACAAACAGATCGAACTCACGCTGATGGGCAGCTCCACCGAGCTGGATAAGAGCCTGATTGAACGCATTATCGACCCGTTAACGCACCTGGTGCGTAACAGCCTCGACCACGGCATTGAGCTGCCGGAAAACCGCGTGGCAGCCGGAAAATCGCCAGTGGGCAACCTGATCCTGTCAGCAGAACATCAGGGCGGCAACATCTGCATCGAAGTGACCGATGACGGCGCGGGCCTGAACCGCGAGCGCATTCTGGCGAAGGCGATTTCGCAGGGCATGGCGGTCAACGAAAACATGACTGACGAAGAAGTGGGCATGCTGATTTTTGCCCCGGGCTTCTCAACCGCAGAGCAGGTCACCGACGTTTCCGGCCGCGGCGTGGGCATGGACGTGGTGAAACGTAACATTCAGGAGATGGGCGGTCACGTTGAGATCCAGTCTAAGCAGGGCGCGGGCACCACGATCCGTATCCTGCTGCCGCTGACGCTGGCCATTCTTGACGGCATGTCCGTTAAAGTGGCGGACGAAGTCTTTATTCTGCCGCTGAACGCGGTGATGGAATCCCTCCAGCCGCGCGAAGAAGATCTGCATCCGCTGGCGGGCGGCGAGCGCGTGCTCGAAGTGCGCGGCGAGTACCTGCCGCTGGTGGAACTGTGGAAAGTGTTCGAAGTGGACGGGGCAAAAACCGAGGCCACGCAGGGTATCGTTGTGATCCTGCAAAGCGCCGGTCGCCGCTACGCGCTGCTGGTCGATCAGCTGATTGGTCAGCATCAGGTGGTGGTTAAGAACCTGGAAAGTAACTACCGCAAAGTGCCGGGGATCTCTGCTGCCACCATCCTGGGTGATGGTAGCGTCGCGCTGATCGTCGATGTATCGGCACTTCAGGGATTAAATCGTGAACAACGTGTGGCGAACACAGCCGCCTGATTAAGTAAAAGGTAATAACATGACCGGTATGAGTAACGTAACGAAACTGGCGGGCGAGCCCTCTGGGCAGGAATTCCTGGTTTTCACTTTAGGTGATGAAGAGTACGGTATCGACATCCTGAAAGTGCAGGAAATTCGCGGGTACGATCAGGTAACGCGCATCGCGAACACGCCAGCGTTTATCAAGGGTGTGACCAACCTGCGCGGTGTGATTGTGCCTATCGTGGATCTGCGCGTGAAGTTCAGCCAGGGCGATGTGGAGTACAACGATAACACGGTGGTGATTGTTCTGAATCTGGGGCAGCGCGTGGTGGGGATTGTGGTGGACGGCGTGTCAGATGTGCTGTCGCTGACCGCCGATCAAATCCGTCCTGCGCCGGAGTTTGCGGTCACGCTGTCGACGGAATACCTGACAGGGCTGGGTGCGCTCGGCGAGCGTATGCTGATTCTGGTGAATATTGAGAAGCTGCTGAACAGCGAAGAGATGGCGCTGCTGGATATCGCGGCGAATCACGTGGCATAAAATAAAGCCGGGTGGCGCTGACGCTTACCCGGCCTACGTGTTCGAGCCATTCGTAGGCCGGGTAAGGCGAAGCCGCCACCCGGCTCTTTTGTAACCTTACGCCTCCTGCTCCACCAGCTCAGCCTCAACTTCCCGCGCCCCTTCATTCTGCGACAGCATCGCCGTCGCAATCCCGTTCCCCAGCACGTTAATGGCCGATCTCCCCATATCCAGGAAATGATCAATCCCCATCAGCAGCAGAATCCCGGCCACCGGAATATTAAAGCTCGGAATGGTTGCCGCCAGCACCACCAGCGACGAGCGCGGTACGCCCGCAATGCCCTTCGAGGCCAGCATCAGCGTTAACATCAGCACCGTCACCTCGGTAAAACTCAGGTGAATGTTGTACGCCTGGGCAATAAACATTGAGGCGAACGAGCAATACACCATGGAGCCGACCAGGTTAAACGAGTAGCCGATCGGCAGGACGAAAGAGGCGATATTCCGTGAACAACCAAAGCGCGCTAACTGCTCCAGCGTTTTTGGGTATGCCGCTTCAGAGCTGCTGGTGGTAAACGCCACCAGCACCGGATCTTTCAGCATCGCCACCAGACGGAAAATCTCTTTCTTCAGTACCATGTAACCCACGGCCAGCAATACCAGACAGGTCAGGAGGATCGCCACATAATAACCGCCAATAAACGAGGCATAGTTCAGCAAAATGCCCAGCCCCTGGGTGGCAATGACGGACGAAATCGCCGCGAAAATGGCCAGCGGCGCAACGTACATCACGTAGCCCGTCACCTTCAGCATAATGTGGGATACCACATCCAGCGCCGCGACCAGCGGGGCGTTGAATTTTTGGCCCAGTGACGCGCCGCCAATGCCGAAGAACATCGAGAAGACCACAATTTGCAGGATCTCATTGTTGGCCATCGCGCCGGCAATGCTGGTTGGAATGGTGTGTGACAGGAAGGCTTTCAGCGACATCCCGCTCACGGCCAGGCCGGTATCAACCGTCTCTGTCGGAATGCTCAGGTTCAGACCGCTGCCGGGTTGTTCAAGGGTAACAATAAACAGCCCCACCAGAATGGAAAGTACGGATGAGCTGATAAACCACACCATCGCTTTACCCCCGACGCGCCCAATCGTCGACGTTTCACCCAGCCTCATAATGCCCACCGTCAGGGTGCTGAACACCAGCGGGGCTATCACCATCTTGATCAGCCGCAGGAAAATATCGGTCAGCAGGGTGATGTTCTCCGACCAGGCCTGTATCGCGTCGGACGAAGCATACTCATGGATCGCCGCACCGGAAAGAATGCCCGCCAGCATGAAAATCACGATGAAGAGCGTGAGTTTGTTTGCACTTGCCACAAAAAGATCCTCTATGCGCTAAAAGAGTTTCCTGCGTCAATGCATACAAAATTTTTATTTAAGCGCAGGAAAATATTCGGGGCATAAATTGAAGTAAAGCTGCGTGAGTTACAACTTGTTTTTATTTTTTATGAAATTCGTTGTTTTTATCATGACGATATATTGTGACTCAGATCACACTACAGGCGATATATCCTCAAGTTAAGCAAGAATAATGCCCATTTTTTTTTGCTAACCCTTTGTAATGTTTGTTAATAACCTGTTAATTCGAGCGGGGTTGCCCTCTTTTTGATGAAAGTGGTTGAAGTGCTAACCATAAACTAAATTCTCAGTAACCGCGCCGGGGAATGTTTAAGCGGGGCTAACATACTGAACAGTATGAATAAAATATGGCAAGCGAACCTATATTTCTTCTGGAGGGTGGTAAATGAAAAGAAAACTTCTTTTTATCTGCGCGGGCACGCTGCTGACGGCGGCAACGGTCGGTCAGGCTCTCGCGGTCACCAGTAGCGGCACTATTGGCGCGACGTTGACGCTGACCAACGGCTGCTTGATCAACGGCTCGCCAACGCAAAACGGCATTAACTTCGGGACGCTCGATTTCGGCACTCATCCTGCAACATTCTCCACCCTGACAACCCAGTTAACCGGTGCCAGCGGAGGAAACACCTTTACCATTCAATGTACCACTGCCAGTTACACGGTGGCGATCACCGGCAACACTAACGCTACCGCACCCGGAACCGTTGTCGGCACCCCAGGTACGCCGGGCCGCTATCTGGTCAACACCGCCAATGCGGCGCAGGGCGTTGCCTACAGCCTGTTCAGCGATAGCGGTTACAACAACGTGGTTGCGAACAATGCCGCGTTGCCGGTCGCCTCTACTGCGGGTGGGGTGGATAGCTACACCCTCTATGCACGCATTACGGGCGGCGGCAATAGCGTGACGGTCGTACCGGGAACCTATACCGACACGATTAACGTCAGCGTCACCTACTGATTCAGCCATGAAGGCATTGTTATGTCTGCGCGACAGCGCAGAGGGCGTCGTGCACCCTTTTTTGACCCTGTTGGTCGGGCTGATGTTGATCCCAGACGCCGGGGCGGTGACATCTCAGTCATTCAGGGTGAGCGCGACGGTTGTGCCTGGATGCTCGGTGAGCACCGGCACCGGCGGGCGTTTCGGTACGCTGAATTTCGGGACCCGCAGCGGCGTGGAGAGCGCACCGGTCAGCACCAGCTTTGTTGCCGACGGCGCGTTGTCCATCGCCTGCACACCGGGTGTGGCGCTAAGTATGAGCATTAATGGCGGTCAGAATTATAGCTCTGTGCGGCGGATGACGCGTTCAGGCGGGACAGAGGTGGTCGGTTACCGGCTCTACAGCAGCAGCTCTCTGGCCGCAAACAGTGAAATTGGGGTTAACCAGGCAATACCGATTACCTATACCAACAGCAATAACATCGCGCTGCCTCTTTTTGGCGTCGCGCTTTTGACCGGGTTTAGCCCGTCAGGAACGTATTCAGATCAACTCACCGTGACCTTGTCATGGTAGGAAAGGGAGAGCATTGATGAAGCCATTTTTCAGGCGGTCAGGCCTGTTGAGTCTGTTGGGGATAACGGCCCTTACAGCGGTTAAGGCGCAAGCAGCCGCAACCATTCTTCTTTGGCCTATCGATCCGTGGCTTTCGGCAGACGCCAGAGCAACTGAATTGTGGATCCAGAATCAGGGCAACAGCGCCACGACAATGCAGATACGCATTGTGCGCTGGAAACAGGAGGGCGGATATGAGCGTTACACCGCCCAGCAGGATGTGGTCGCCAGCCCGCCGATCGTGACTATCGCTAAGGGCAGTAAACAGCTTATTCGCCTGATTAAGCAGGGGACGATCCCGTCCGGCGTCGAGCAAGCCTACCGCATCATTGTGGATGAGATTCCCCAGCCGGATGCCAAAGCGGAACCGTCTATGGGCCTCAAACTGCAAATGCGCTATTCCATTCCCTTATTTGTTTATGGACAGGGGATCCCCACCCTCAACGAAGGTGAGCATCACGCGCTGGCGAACACTCAGCAGCTCAACTGGCGGGTCATTCAGGAGGAGGGGAAACCCGCGCTTGAGGTCCGCAATCAGGGAAACGTTCACGTCAGGCTCAGCCAGGTTGCGGTTGAGCAGGGCGGGCAAAAACGCACGGTTGCCGAGGGGCTGCTGGGTTATGTGCTGCCAGGCAGCACCCGAAGCTGGCCGCTTCCGGCAGGGATTTATCAGCCGAATCGGATGAGCGCGCAAATTAATGCCAGGGATACGCAATGGCAATCGACGCCCGTCAACTGAAACCGGCGATGATGATCCTGCTTTGCGTCAGTACCAGCGCATTTGCCGAAACCGGCGACGACAGTTTACCGCCGCCGCCGGACGCGCGGACGATGAACGGCGAAGCTGTATTCCAGCTCGCTCTGGTGCTGAACCACTATGACACGGGTCTGGTGGTGCCGATGACGCAGCGCGAGGGCGCCTGGTTTATTTCAGGAGCGGATTTGCTTCGCGCCGGACTGCCGCAGGAGCATGTGCCTGCCGGAGAGGTGAACCTTTCAACGCTCTCATCGGTACGCGTAGAGTATGACAGCAGCGCCCAGCGGCTCATGCTGACGGTCCCCCGGGACTGGGTTGCGGCGCGGATCACGTCGTTTAGCGGTCAGAGCGCGCAAAGCAAGCCGCATTATGGCCGGGGCGCGCTGCTCAACTACGACGTTTATACCAACCATACCGAACATACGGGCGGCCAGGCGTCGGTGTGGCATGAGTTCCGCTATTTCAACGAAGACTATTCGTTTTCTTCGACAGGGTACGCCCGACAGAATTTCGCCGGAAGCAGCGGGCAGCAGGAAGGATACGTGCGCTATGACTCAACCCTGCTGATCACCAACGAGGAGGATGCCACCACCTGGACCGTTGGGGACGTCATCAGCGATGCGCTGAGCTGGAGCACCAGCGTGCGGATGGGCGGGATCAGCTATGGGCGCGACTTCTCCCTGCGTCCGGATCTGGTGACCTGGCCGCTGCCGGCGTTTTCCGGTGAGGCGGCCGTCCCGACCTCGGTCGATCTCTTTATTAATGGCTACCGTTCCGGCTCCACCCGCCTTCAGCCGGGGCCGTTTACCCTCACTAATCTGCCGTACATCAACGGCGCAGGGGATGCGGTACTGGTCACCACCGACGCGCTGGGACGTCAGGTGAGCACCACGCTGCCGTTTTATGTCAGCAGCGATCTGCTGAAGCAGGGGTTAAGCGACGGCGCCGTGACGCTGGGCAGCCTGCGGCGCAACTACGGTATAGAGAATTTTGACTATGGCCCGGCGGCGGGCAGCGGATCGTATCGCTACGGGGTGACCGACTGGCTGACGCTGGAGGGGCATGCGGAAGGGGCGGAGTCGCTGGCGCTCGGCGGCGCGGGCACGGTGCTAAAGCTCGGGCGTTTTGGCGTGGTGAATACGTCTTATACCCAAAGCCGGATGCGCGGCGACGAAGGGGGCCAGATGAACTGGGGCTATCAGTACAGCACCAGCGAGTTTAGCGTAGCGACCCAGCATACCCGACGCGACCGCGGCTTCGGCAACCTCGCCCTGTACGATCAGCCCACCGTTTATGATGAATATGATAACCCCGTTGCCAGCCTGAGCCGCAATACCGACCAGTACTCCTTAACCTTTAACCTCGGTGATTACGGCAATATCGGTGCGGCGTGGATCGGCGTGGAGAGTTTTGACAGCCGGAAAACCGAGCTGCTCAACCTCTCCTGGAGCCGAAATCTGTGGCGCTCAAGCAGTATTTACCTGGCGGCCAGCCGTGACCAGCAGCGGGACGACTGGACGGTTGCGCTGTCGTTGCAGGTCCCTCTGGGCGAACGTGACAGCGCCGCCGTTACCTTTGAAAACACGCCTGATGCAGGCAGCACTCAACGCATTAACTACAACCACTCGATGCCGTCTGACGGCGGCTTTAGCTGGAACATGGCCTGGGCCAACCAGTCGCGGTCGAGTAACTATCAACAGGCCACGCTCGGCTGGCGGAATAACAATGTTGAGCTTCAGGGCGGCGGCTACGGTGAGAAGGGGATGATGACCTGGTGGGGCGAGGCGATGGGCTCTGTCGTCCTGATGGACGGTGAGCTGTTTGCGGCGAACAAAATCAACGATGCGTTTGTGGTGATCAGCACCGACGGACATCCGGACGTACCCGTCAGCTACGAGAACCAGCCGGTTGGTAAAACCAATAACAAAGGTTATCTGCTGGTCAGCGGCGTTTCCGCCTATTACCCGGCGAGCTACCGCATTGATACCCTGAACTTACCTGCGGATACCCGGCTGAAAGAGACCGAGCGTCGGGTGGCGATTCGTCGGCATAACGGTTATCTGGTGGATTTCCCGATGGAGCAGGAGCGGGTTGCCAGCGTGATCCTGCATGACGCGCAGGGCAATGCGATCCCGGTGGGAAGCCAGGTCAAACGCGCGTCCCGCAGTAGCGCGGTTGTTGGCTACGACGGCCTCGCCTGGCTGGAAAACCTCAACGATGTGAATCCTCTGGAGGTCATCACCCCGGACGGTAAACGCTGTATCGCAACGTTGAACGTGGGCGCAAATCCCGAGCATAAGCTGCAAACCTACGGTCCGCTGACCTGCCGGGAGGCGCCGTGAAACGCCTGTTGTTAGCCATACTGTTGCTGTTCTCGGGCAGCGGCTGGGCGGCCTGCACCGTCAGTACGGTGAACGCCTCGTTTGGCAGCGTCACCTCATTCGCCCTGAGCAGTACGGGGGAGGTGCAAACCACCGGCACGCTGGTGGTGTCCTGCGATACTGTTCTCAACCTGCTAACCAACGACTCGGTGACGCTGACCTACACCTCGGCGTCGATAGCCGCCAACAGCCGCGCCACCATGAAACGTACCGATAATGCGGCCATCGCGGATGTTATCCCCACGCGCCTGTGCGGTGCCACTGGTTGCGGCGGAAACAGTGAAGTACAAATCAGCAAAACCTATACCTGGAATGGCAACACCCTGCTCGGGCTGCTGGGGTCAAGGCGCTACAACATTCCGCTTTATTTCCGTACTGTGCCGGGGCAGAACGTCACGGCCGGGCCGTACCAGGTGTTGTTAACGTTCAGCATCAACTACAACGTGTGCGCCGTTGGCGCGGGCGGGCTATGCCTGACCCCGCAAACCGGCACGGCAACTACCTCCATTCTCCTCAACATGACCGTCACCAACGATTGCAGCACGATGACCACGCCGGACGTGAATTTTAACAGCGCGCCGCTGGTGCAAAATTTTCCCACCGTTTCGCAGTCGATCGCCGTCACCTGCACCAAGGGCAGCACCTACACCATAGGCATTAATAATGGAGCAAACGCCCTGAACAACGTTCGTCGTATGGTTAGCGGCAGCAATTTTATGAGTTACGACATCTATAAAGAGGCGACCAGCAACCGCTGGGGCGGCAGTGGCAGCGAGCGCTGGGCCAGCGCCAGCTCATCCCAGGTCAGTACCGACGGGCTTTTACGCACCTATAACTACAGCGCTAAGGTCCTGACCAGCCAGGCCACGCCGCCTGCCGGAACCTACACCGACACGCTGATCGTTGACGTCGCGTTCTGACTCCCCGCGCTTTTCCCTTTCGCAAATGTAAAGTTCCCGTGGCCCCTGCCGATAACACCGTTAATCAATCGATGAGAAGGTGTTGTATGTTGAACCGTATCCGCGTTGTCACAATGCTTATGATGGTGCTGGTCATTTTCGCACTTCTTCAGCTTATTTCTGGCGGCCTCTTTTTCTCCTCGTTAAAACAGAACCAGGACAGCTTCGCGGCCTCGAACGATTTGCGGATGCAGCAAAGCGAACTGACCACAACCTGGGATCTGATGTTGCAGACGCGTATCAATCTGAGCCGCTCGTCTGCCCGCATGATGATGGATCCGAACAACCAGCAGAGCAGCGCAAAAACGGAACTGCTGAAGAATGCGCGCGCCACCCTGGCAGATGCGGCGAAACATTACGAGGCCTTCAAAAAAATCGCCCCTCAGCCCGCAATGGTGCAGGCGAGCGCGAACATAGATGAAAAATATCAGGCCTACTTCGCCGGCCTCACGGAGCTGGTGCAGTTCCTGGAGAAGGGCAATATGGATGCCTATTTCGCGCAGCCGACCCAGGGCATGCAGAACGCCCTCGGCGCGGCGCTCGGCGAGTACGCCAAAGCCAGCGGCGAGCTTTATCACTCCGCCTTTACGCAAAGCCAGAACGACTACCGTTTCGCGAAATGGCAGATGGCGGTGCTCGCCCTCGCGCTGGTCATCGTGCTGGTGGCCGTGTGGTACGGCATTCGTCATATCCTTCTTAATCCGCTTGGCCGCGTCATTGCCCATATCCGCGATATTGGCCGGGGCGATCTCACGAAAACGCTGACCGTTTCTGGTCGCAACGAGATCACCGAGCTGGCGACCAGCGTCGACCATATGCAGCGTTCGCTGATTGATACCGTCGCCAACGTGCGCGAGGGGGCGGATGCCATCTATACCGGCACGAGTGAAATCGCGATGGGCAACAACGATCTCTCGTCCCGTACCGAACAGCAGGCGTCCGCTCTGGAAGAGACGGCGGCAAGCATGGAGCAGCTCACCGCGACCGTGAAGCAGAATGCCGACAACGCCCGTCAGGCGTCGCAGCTTGCAGAAAGCGCGTCCGACACCGCCCAGCGCGGCGGTCGGGTGGTCGACGGCGTGGTGAAAACCATGCATGACATTGCCGACAGCTCGAAGAAAATCGCCGATATCATCAGCGTTATCGACGGCATTGCCTTCCAGACCAACATTCTCGCGCTGAACGCGGCCGTTGAAGCGGCGCGTGCGGGCGAGCAGGGACGTGGGTTTGCCGTGGTCGCTGGCGAAGTACGTAACCTCGCCAGCCGCAGCGCCAATGCGGCGAAAGAGATCAAAGCCCTGATTGAAGACTCTGTTTCACGCGTGGATACCGGCTCGGTGCTGGTGGAAAGTGCGGGTGAAACCATGAATGACATCGTGAATGCAGTGACGCGCGTGACGGACATCATGGGTGAAATCGCCTCTGCATCGGATGAGCAGAGTCGTGGTATTGACCAGGTCGCTCTGGCGGTATCGGAAATGGATCGTGTGACGCAGCAAAACGCCGCCCTGGTGCAGGAGTCCGCTGCCGCGGCCGCTGCGCTTGAGGATCAGGCGAGCCGCCTGAAAATGGCCGTCTCGGCGTTCCGTCTTACTTCAAAAACAACAAATACGGTCAGCTCGCGGTCGGCGTACAGCGAAGCAACCCCGGCGCCCGTGACAACACCTACGCGCGCAGCGGTGACCGGACAAGATGAAAACTGGGAAACATTTTGACTGACAATTAAACCGCGGCTGCTTGCCGCTTGATGGGAGCGTGGATGTTAAATCGTATTCGTATCTCGACCACACTGTTTTTGATTCTGATCCTGTGTGGGGTTTTGCAGGTTGGCAGTAACGGGTTGTCTTTCTGGGCGTTTCGCGATGGCTATCAGAATTTGCAGGAAGTTGAGACGAGTAATCAGCAGCGCTCCGCACTGGCACAAACGCGTGCCGTGCTGTTGCAGGCAAGCACTGCGCTGAACAAAGCAGGGACGTTAACCGCGCTGAGCTATCCGCCGGAGGATATTAAGGCGCTGATGGTCGTGGCCCGCAGCAGCCTGAAGCAGGCCGACGCGCAGTTTAAGGCGTTTACGGCGCAGGAGGCGGTGAGTGAGAAAGAGAAAACGCTGAAGGTCGCCATGAAAAAGACCTTTGATGTGTGGTACGGCGATCTCGACCATCAGGCGACGTGGCTGGAGAACAACCAGCTCTCTGACTTCCTGACCGCGCCGGTGCAGGCGTCTCAGGCGGCATTTGACGACAGCTTTAACGCATGGCAGCAGGATATTAACCAGTTTGTGGCGCGTGCCGGTGCGGACAGCCGTACCAGCTACCGCATGTCAGGGGTGATTTTCCTGACCATGGTGATCCTGGCCGCCCTGCTGACCGGCGGCTCGCTGTGGTGGTCGCGCAAAATGATCGTCCAGCCGCTGGCGATCGTCAGCAGCCACTTCGACAGTATGGCGAAGGGCGACCTGGCGCGTCCGGTGGCCGTGTATGGCAGGAATGAAATATCAGCGATTTTCGCCAGCCTGAAGGCGATGCAGAGTTCGCTGCGGGAAACGGTAAGCAACGTTCGTCAGGGCAGTTACGCCATGCATACCGGGATCTCCGAGATTGCGGCAGGCAATAACGACCTCTCATCCCGCACCGAACAGCAGGCGGCATCGCTGGCGCAGACGGCGGCCAGCATGGAGCAACTGACCGCGACGGTAAGCCAGAACGCCGATAACGCGCGTCAGGCGTCCGACTTGTCAAAACAGGCGGCGATGACGGCGAAACGTGGGGGCGACCAGGCTTCTCACGTCGCCAGCACGATGCAGCAGATTGCCGCCAGCTCGCAGAAAATTGGCGACATTATCAGCGTCATCGACGGTATCGCGTTCCAGACCAATATTCTGGCGCTGAACGCGGCCGTTGAAGCGGCGCGTGCCGGAGAGCAGGGGCGCGGGTTCGCGGTGGTTGCCGGTGAAGTCCGAAACCTCGCCAGTCGCAGCGCCAACGCGGCGAAAGAGATCAAAGGGCTGATAGAAGAGTCGGTCTCCCGCGTTCAGCAGGGCTCCGCGCTGGTGGATACCGCCGCGCAGACCATGCACGAGATTGTCACCTCCGTGACGCGGGTTAACGACATTATGGGCGAGATTGCCTCGGCGTCTGATGAACAACGCCGTGGTATTGAGCAGGTGGCGCAGGCCGTTACACAGATGGATCAGGTTACGCAGCAGAACGCCTCACTGGTGGAAGAGGCGGCGGCGGCTACCGATCAGCTGGCAAACCAGGCGGATCACCTTACCGGGTTGGTCGCCGTATTTAATGTGAAAGAGCACGTTGAAGCAGTAACAGAAGTCGGACGGTCACAGGCCGTACCCGTTGTATCCTGAATGTGATTGAGAAGGCGCTATGACATCACCCATGCCCTCAGGGCAAACGTCATTATTGTTGCAGATGACACAGCGCCTCGCGCTGTCCGACGCGCATTTTCGTCGGATATGTCAGTTAATCTACCAGCGTGCGGGGATCGTGCTTGCGGACCATAAGCGAGACATGGTCTACAACCGGCTGGTGCGGCGCTTGCGCACGCTGGGGCTGGATGATTTTGGCCGCTATCTGAGCATGCTCGAAGCGAACCAGAACAGCGCCGAATGGCAGGCATTTATCAACTCATTAACCACCAACCTGACCGCGTTTTTCCGCGAGGCGCATCACTTCCCGGTGCTGGCGGAACACGCCCGTCGCCGTAGCGGAGAGTATCGCGTCTGGAGCGCGGCAGCCTCTACCGGGGAAGAGCCGTACTCGCTGGCCATCACCCTTGCAGACACCCTGGGAATGGCGCCGGGCCGCTGGAAAGTGTACGCCAGCGACATCGACACCGAAGTGCTGGAAAAAGCCCGTAACGGCGTTTATCGCCAGGATGAACTAAAAACGCTGTCTCCTCAGCAGCTACAGCGTTACTTCATGCGCGGTACCGGCCCGCATGAAGGACTGGTGCGCGTACGCCAGGAGCTGGCGAACTGCGTGGAATTCGCCCCCGTTAATTTACTGGATAAGCAGTACAACGTGCCGGGGCCATTCGACGCCATTTTTTGCCGTAACGTGATGATCTATTTTGATAAAACGACGCAACAGGACATCCTGCGTCGCTTTGTTCCGTTGCTCAAGCCTGACGGTTTACTGTTTGCCGGGCACTCGGAAAACTTCAGCAACCTCGTGCGTGAGTTTAGCCTGCGTGGGCAAACGGTTTATGCGCTGAGTAAGGAAAAAGCATGAGTAAAATCAGGGTATTGTCTGTCGATGATTCTGCGCTGATGCGTCAGATTATGACCGAAATCATCAATAGCCACAGCGATATGGAGATGGTGGCAACAGCGCCCGATCCGCTGGTCGCGCGGGATTTAATCAAAAAATATAACCCCGACGTGCTGACGCTGGATGTCGAAATGCCACGCATGGATGGCATCGATTTCCTGGAAAAATTAATGCGCCTGCGCCCGATGCCGGTGGTGATGGTGTCATCTCTGACAGGTAAAGGTTCAGAAATCACCCTGCGCGCGCTGGAGCTGGGGGCGGTGGATTTTGTCACCAAGCCGCAGCTCGGCATTCGCGAGGGGATGCTGGCGTACAGCGAGATGATCGCCGAGAAAATCCGTACCGCGTCGCGTGCAAAACTGGCGGCCCACAAGCCGATGGCCGCGCTGGCAACCCTGAAGGCCGGACCGTTACTCAGCTCGGAAAAACTGCTGGTCATTGGGGCCTCAACCGGAGGAACAGAGGCAATTCGCCATGTACTCCAGCCATTGCCGCTCTCAAGCCCGGGTATCCTGATTACGCAACATATGCCGCCGGGCTTTACCCGCTCATTCGCGGAGCGCCTGAATAAGCTGTGCCAGATCAGCGTGAAAGAGGCGGAAGACGGCGAGCGCGTGCTGCCAGGTCACGCGTATATCGCCCCGGGTGACAAACATATGGAGCTGGCGCGCAGCGGGGCGAACTATCAAATCAAAATTCATGACGGGCCGCCGGTTAACCGGCACCGTCCGTCGGTGGATGTGCTGTTTCATTCGGTGGCGAAACATGCGGGGCGCAACGCCGTGGGGGTGATCCTGACGGGGATGGGCAACGACGGCGCCGCCGGAATGCTCGCGATGCACCAGGCTGGCGCCTGGACGATTGCGCAGAATGAAGCAAGTTGTGTGGTGTTCGGCATGCCGCGCGAGGCCATCAATATGGGTGGCGTAAGCGAAGTGGTCGATCTTAGCCAGATAAGCCAGCAGATGCTGGCGAAAATCAGTGCCGGACAGGCAATACGTATTTGACTCAGGAGTATTATTTTATGGCGGATAAAGAGCTTAAGTTTTTGGTTGTGGATGACTTTTCCACCATGCGTCGCATTGTGCGCAACCTGCTAAAAGAGCTAGGCTTCAACAACGTTGAAGAAGCAGAAGACGGGGTGGATGCGCTGAACAAACTCCAGGCTGGCGGGTTTGGTTTTGTGATTTCCGACTGGAACATGCCGAACATGGACGGTCTCGAACTGCTGAAAACCATCCGCGCGGATGCAGGCATGGCCTCTCTGCCGGTGCTGATGGTGACCGCAGAAGCGAAGAAAGAGAACATTATTGCCGCTGCACAGGCGGGCGCAAGCGGCTACGTGGTGAAGCCATTCACCGCGGCGACTCTGGAAGAGAAGCTCGGGAAGATCTTCGAGAAACTCGGCATGTGAGGTGATGGAAATGTTGCAACCTGCTATGAAACCCGTTGAAGAACATTCGCCGAGCGACATTATTGCCCGTATTGGTAGCCTGACCCGCATGCTGCGCGACAGCCTCCGTGAGCTGGGGCTGGACCAGGCTATCGCCGAAGCGGCGGAAGCCATCCCCGACGCGCGCGACCGTCTGGACTACGTGGTGCAGATGACCGCGCAGGCGGCCGAGCGAGCGCTGAACAGCGTTGAGGCGTCACAGCCGCATCAGGATGCGATGGAGAAGGGGGCGAAAGCGCTGACCCAACGCTGGGATGAGTGGTTTGAGAACCCCATTGAGCTGGCGGATGCCCGCGAACTGGTAACGGACACCCGTCAGTTCCTGGGCGATGTGCCAGGGCACACCAGCTTCACCAATGCGCAACTGCTGGACATCATGATGGCGCAGGATTTCCAGGACCTCACCGGCCAGGTGATCAAGCGCATGATGGATGTGATTCAGGAGATTGAACGTCAGCTGTTGATGGTGCTGCTGGAAAATATTCCGGAACCGGCTGCCCGTCCGAAACGCGAGAACGAAAGCTTGCTCAATGGTCCACAGCTTGACACCAGCAAAGCGGGCGTGGTGGCAAGCCAGGATCAGGTGGACGATCTGCTGGACAGTCTTGGTTTCTGATTGCCCTTCTGCCTCAGGCTGTGAACGCGGCCTGAGGTTGTTCAGAACAAAAACAGCGAAAAGAGCCCGAATAAACGGGCTTTTCCCGCCATTGGATTTTCTCTGCGCTGGCATGATACCCGTGAATTAATGGGCTGCGAGCAGGCACAGTGGCAGAAGAGAACGACGACAAAACAGAAGCCCCCACACCCCACCGACTTGAAAAAGCCCGTGAGGATGGGCAGATCCCCCGATCCCGAGAGCTGACCTCCCTGCTGATCCTGGTGGTGGGCGTCTGCATAATCTGGTGGGGCGGGGAGATGCTTGCCCGCAGACTGGCGGGAATGCTCTCTGCTGGCTTACGTTTTGATCACAGCATGGTCAATGACCCCAATCTGATCCTCATTCAGATCATCAACCTGGTTAAAAGCGCCATGATCGCTCTGCTGCCGTTGATTGCCGGGGTGGTCATCGTGGCTCTTGTTTCGCCGGTCATGCTCGGTGGCCTGGTGTTCAGCGGTAAATCGCTGCAACCGAAATTCTCCAAGCTCAACCCGCTACCCGGTATTGCGAAAATGTTTTCAGCTCAAACCGGGGCTGAGCTTCTTAAAGCGATCCTGAAATCGCTTCTTATGGGCAGTGCTGCCGGGTTTTTTCTGTGGCACCACTGGCCGGAGATGATGCGTCTAATCAGTGAATCCCCCATGACGGCGATGAAGAATGCTCTGAACCTGGTCGGATTAGGCTCGCTGCTGGTGGTTCTCAGCATTATTCCGATGGTGGCGTTCGACGTTATCTTCCAGATCTTTTCCCATATCAAGAAGCTGCGAATGTCGCGTCAGGATATTCGCGATGAATATAAACAGATGGAAGGCGACCCGCACGTCAAGGGCCGTATCCGCCAGATGCAACGTGCTGCCGCGCGTCGTCGCATGATGGAAGATGTGCCGAAAGCCGATGTGATTGTCACTAACCCGACCCACTACTCCGTGGCGCTTCAGTACGACGAAAACAAAATGAGCGCACCGAAAGTGGTGGCGAAAGGGGCCGGGCTGATTGCGCTGCGCATTCGTGAAATCGCGGCGGAAAACCGCGTACCGATCCTTGAAGCACCGCCATTAGCCCGTGCGCTGTATCGCCACGCGGAAATTGGACAACAGATCCCGGGCCAGCTCTACGCCGCTGTCGCAGAGGTGCTGGCCTGGGTGTGGCAACTGAAACGCTGGCGTTTAGCGGGCGGTCAACGACCTGTAAAACCTGAGAACCTTCCGGTGCCTGAAGCACTGGATTTTTTGAACGAGAAGGACACTGATGGCTAATCTGGTGGCAATGTTGCGCCTGCCCGGCAACCTGAAATCGACGCAATGGCAGATCCTTGCCGGACCGATTCTGATCCTGCTAATTCTGTCGATGATGGTGCTGCCGTTACCGGCATTTATCCTCGACCTGCTTTTCACCTTCAACATTGCGTTGTCCATCATGGTGCTGCTGGTGGCGATGTTCACCCAGCGCACGCTGGAGTTCGCCGCGTTTCCAACGATCCTGCTGTTCACCACGCTGCTGCGCCTCGCGCTGAACGTTGCCTCCACGCGTATCATCCTGATGGAAGGGCATACCGGCGCGGCGGCGGCGGGCAAGGTGGTCGAAGCCTTCGGTCACTTCCTGGTGGGCGGCAACTTCGCCATCGGTATCGTGGTGTTCGTCATTCTGGTGATTATCAACTTCATGGTTATCACTAAAGGGGCGGGGCGTATCGCAGAAGTGGGCGCGCGCTTCGTGCTCGACGGGATGCCGGGCAAGCAGATGGCAATCGACGCCGACCTGAATGCCGGGCTGATTGCGGAAGATGAAGCAAAAAAACGCCGTGCCGAAGTGACCCAGGAGGCAGATTTCTACGGCTCAATGGACGGTGCGAGTAAGTTTGTGCGCGGTGACGCCATCGCGGGCATTCTGATCATGGTGATTAACGTCGTCGGCGGCCTGCTGGTCGGCGTGCTGCAACACGGCATGGACATGGGCCACGCAGCGGAAAGCTATACGCTGCTGACCATTGGTGATGGTCTGGTGGCGCAGATCCCGGCACTGGTGATCTCCACCGCGGCGGGGGTGATTGTGACCCGCGTCAGCACCGATCAGGATGTAGGCGAGCAGATGGTGGGGCAGTTGTTCAGCAACCCGCGCGTTATGCTGCTCTCCGCGGCGGTACTGGGCCTGCTCGGTATGGTGCCGGGCATGCCAAACCTGGTATTCCTGCTGTTCACTGCCGCGCTGCTGGGCCTTGCCTGGTGGATGCGTGGCCGCGAAACGCAGCCTAAGGCAGAGCCAGCGCCGGTCAAAATGCCTGAGAATACCCAGGCGGTGGAAGCCACCTGGAACGACGTTCAGCTCGAAGATTCGCTGGGGATGGAAGTGGGGTACCGCCTTATCCCGATGGTGGATTTCCAGCAGGATGGCGAACTGCTTGGCCGTATCCGCAGCATTCGTAAAAAATTCGCCCAGGACATGGGCTTCCTGCCGCCGGTGGTGCATATCCGGGACAATATGGATCTCCCGCCCGCACGCTACCGCATCCTGATGAAAGGGGTGGAAATCGGCAGCGGTGATGCGTACCCCGGCCGCTGGCTGGCGATTAACCCTGGCACGGCCGCTGGCACGTTGCCGGGTGAGCAGACGACCGACCCGGCCTTTGGTCTGGCGGCCATCTGGATTGAGAGCGCCCTGAAAGAGCAGGCGCAGATCCAGGGTTACACGGTTGTTGAGGCCAGTACCGTGGTCGCGACGCACCTCAACCATCTGATTGGCCAGTTCTCCGCGGAACTGTTTGGACGTCAGGAGGCGCAGCAGCTGCTTGACCGCGTAACGCAGGAAATGCCGAAGCTGACCGAAGATTTGGTGCCGGGCGTGCTGACCTTAACCACCCTGCACAAAGTGCTGCAAAATCTGCTCGATGAGAAGGTGCCGATCCGCGATATGCGCACCATTCTGGAAACACTGGCCGAGCATGCGCCGCTCCAGAGCGATCCACATGAGCTGACGGCGGTGGTGCGCGTGGCGCTCGGGCGCGCCATAACCCAGCAATGGTTCCCGGGAACCGGCGAAGTGCAGGTGATTGGCCTGGACACGCCGCTGGAACGTCTGCTGCTTCAGGCCCTACAGGGCGGTGGCGGGCTGGAGCCGGGTCTGGCGGACAGATTGCTGGCGCAAACCCAGGAGGCGCTGGCGCGTCAGGAGATGCTGGGCGCGCCGCCGGTGCTGCTGGTGAATCATGCGCTGCGTCCGCTGCTGTCGCGCTTCCTGCGCCGGAGCCTGAACCAGCTGGTGGTGCTGTCGAATATGGAGCTGTCCGATAACCGCAATATTCGCATGACGGCGACCATAGGAGGGAAATAATGCGTAAGTGGCTGTGGATCTTATTTTTCCCGCTGGCGGTGCAGGCCGCAGGCGAGGGGGCATGGCAGGCCAGCAGTATCGGCTTAACGCTCAACCATCGGGGGGAGTCGATCTCCTCCCGTCCGCTGTCAGCCTCTGAGCCCGTCTCCGGGCAGATGACGCTGGTGGCCTGGAATTACACCCTGACGGGACCCACACCGGCCGGGTTGCGGGTGCGGCTGTGCTCGCTGACCCGCTGCGCGGAAATCGAGGGCCAAAGTGGCATCACCCAGGCCTTCAACGGGGTGTCTGCTCAGGAACCTTTACGCTTTATCTGGGAAGTGCCAGGCGGCGGACGCCTGATCCCGGCGCTGAAGGTTCAGCGCAACGAGGTGCTCGTCAACTACCGCTAACTGCCCGCCTTTTCGCCAGTCTTCAGGCATTTCTGAAGGCTGGCTCGCAAAATTGACCTTCCCTTTTGATACAAAAGAAACGCTGTTTTATAAATCAGTGACACGCGTATTGACACTCTTTGCATTTTTGCCATTCACCACCCTGTGATGGCAGAAACAGAAAGGTTTCACCAGGTCGATACTTTTACTGTAGCCGTGTAAAAACTCCCGGACGAGGTTTGCTTACAGGGAGTCTCCCAAAACTGATTAGGGTTGACGGCAATGAAAACACGTAAAATTGGACTCGCAAATTATCTTGCTTACGGTTCAGGGGACTTCCTCGGAGCGGGGACTACCGCCCTGACGGCCGCCTGGCTTTTGTATTTTTATACGACCTTCTGTGGACTCACACCGATTGAAGCAACCTTTATCTTCGCCGCCGCAAGGGTGCTGGATGCGGTTGTCAGTCCGTTAATGGGCTTTTTAACCGATAATTTTGGTACCACCTGGCTGGGTAAGCGTTTTGGCCGGCGTAAGTTCTTCATCCTGCTCGGTATTCCCTGCGTTTTCAGCTACTCGCTGATGTGGGTAGGGGACATGAGTTTCTGGTATTACCTGCTGACGTATCTGATCTTTGATATTGTTTACACCATGATTCTGGTGCCGTATGAAACGCTGGTGCCGGAAATGACTGACGATTTCAAACAAAAAACCAAATTCTCCGGGGCGCGTATCTCCATGGCCCAGATGTCCGCCATTCTGGCCTCCTTTCTGCCGGGGATCCTGCTCACGCATTTCGGCAAAGACAACGCGATCTCCTTCTTCTATGCAAGCCTGGTCTTCTCCGTACTTTGCGCGCTGATGCTTACTTTCGTCTGGTTCTTCACCTGGGAGCGTCCGCGGGAAGAGTGGTCTGAAGCAGCCCTGCGCGCTGAAGAAGAGAAGAAAAAGCTGACCCTGGGACAGAGCCTGAACCGTCTTTTTGTCGAATTAAGTTCGACGCTGCGTATCAAGATTTTCCGCCAGCATCTGGGCATGTATCTCGGCGGCTATATTGCCCAGGATGTGTTCAACGCCGTATTCACCTATTACGTGGTGTTTGTGCTGATGCAGGAAGCATCCATGGCGTCCAACCTGCTGGGCACGATGGCCATCTTCCAGTTCCTCGCCGTGATTGGCATGATCCCGCTGTGCATTCGCTTCGGACCTGCGCCGTCTTACCGCATGGTGGTCGTGCTGTTTGGCCTGGCCTCGCTCTCTTACGCGGTGCTTTATTACGCGGGCCTGAGCGACGTTTACGCTCTGCTGCTGCTGATCTCTGCGGTTGCCGGTCTTGGCCGCGGGGGTATCAACTACGTACCGTGGAATACCTACACCTACATTGCTGACGTGGACGAAGTGATCACCGGTCAGCGTCGCGAAGGGATCTTCGCGGGCATCATGACGCTGACCCGTAAAGCGTCCCAGGCCGGTGCGGTAATGCTGGTGGGGATCGTGATGCAGATGTCTGGCTTTGTCAGCGGTCAAAAAGTGCAGCCTGCGGAAGTGAGCCACACTATCCTGATGATCCTGAGCGTCGGCACCATTCTGGTACTGTTCTGCGGCTTCCTGGTCTCCCTGCGCTTCAAACTCAATTTGCAGACCCACAGCACCCTGCGTGAAGAGACCGCGAAAATGCGCGAGTCCGGCCATGCGATGCCGGAGGCGGCGACCCCGCAGGCCCGCGCCACCGTGGAGATGCTGGCCGGTATGCCGTATGAATCCCTGTGGGGCAACAACAATATCGGTTACCTGAATCGCAACAAGCCGGCGGCCCCTTCACTGAAGGATCGTGCGGTACTGAATTCGACATACAACAGAGGTTAAGATAATGAAAGTTTGGCCTGTCAAACATAGCCCGTTACTGCGTCAGCCTGAGCGCTTTATCGCCAGGGATGAACTGAAATCGCTGATTCAAAAGGTGACGCATAATCTGGTCAATATCCACGACAAAACGGGTGAGTTTTTGCTGCGGCTGGACGACGGACGCGTAATCGACACCAAAGGCTGGGCCGGATGGGAATGGACGCACGGCGTTGGTTTGTACGGTATCTGGCAGTATTACTGCCAGACCGGTGACGCAGGCATGCGCGAGATTATCGACAGCTGGTTTACTGACCGTTTCGCAGAAGGCGCAACCACCAAAAACGTGAATACCATGTCGCCGTTCCTGACGCTGGCGTATCGCTACGAAGAGACCAAAAACCCGGCCTGGCTGCCGTGGCTGGAAAGCTGGGCGGAATGGGCGATGAATGAGATGCCGCGCACCGAACATGGCGGCATGCAGCACATCACACTGGCGGAAGAGAACCATCAGCAGATGTGGGATGACACGCTGATGATGACGGTGCTGCCGCTGGCGAAAATCGGCAAACTGCTTAACAAGCCGGAGTACGTCGAGGAGGCGATCTATCAGTTCCTGCTCCACGTACAGAACCTGATGGATCGTGAGACGGGGCTGTGGTTCCACGGCTGGAATTACGACGGCAATCACAACTTTGCCCGGGCCCGCTGGGCGCGCGGCAACAGCTGGTTGACCATCGTGATCCCGGATTTCCTCGAACTGGTGGATCTGCCAGAAAACAACGCCGTTCGTCGCTATCTGGTGCAGGTGCTAAATGCGCAGATCGCCGCACTGGCAAAATGTCAGGATGAGAGTGGATTGTGGCATACGCTGCTGGACGATCCTGATTCTTATCTGGAGGCGTCGGCCACGGCAGGGTTTGCCTACGGCATTCTGAAAGCCGTGCGCAAGCGGTATGTCGGCGCAGAGTATGCAGAGGTGGCGGAGAAAGCGATCCGCGGTATCGTGCAAAACATCTCGCCGGAAGGGGAACTGCTGCAAACGTCCTTCGGGACGGGGATGGGCAGCGATCTGGCGTTTTACCGCCAGATACCGCTGACCTCGATGCCGTATGGCCAGGCAATGGCGATTCTGTGCCTGACGGAATATTTACGGAAATATTTTTAATACCTGAATAATAATCTCATTACTGCAAAGCCTCTTTTAGAAGAGGCTTTTTTTTATAATGGCACCGGGAAAATACCTTACGCTATCAATATCAGGTGTGTTATATATTGATGGGGTGAATACTAGGCTGAAAATACATTACGCTTAGTATTAAATCGTGATTTTCTTCACAAAACACAATCCGTATTTATCCTATTTTTTATCTGCGTTAAGATTCTTCTAATATTCATGCAAGGAGTGATGCAATGGAAAATACAATGGGCGGTATTATCGTTAACCCTGCTGTAAATATGCATGCCGATAAAATGTCTGATGAACATATCAATATGTTCGACACGGTTTTCAAGGATATTGATGGTGCGGGTTATTTCCCACTACTGTATGTCGGAAGCCAGCTTGTGGCTGGCCAGTTCCATACCTTTATTGCGCTTCGCCGTTTTATACATGCGGAAGGCCCGGAAAAATCACTGGTTAAGGTGATTATTTTTCAAAGCCTGAATAATGACTTTGCCATTCATTCAATTTCTGAGTTTTAATGATTTTAACTACGGATAATTATTTAGACTGAAAAGGACATCATTATGTGGAAATCAGCGAAAAGAGATGAGTTTATCCCATTGGACGCGCCTGTAGCAGGTTATGAAATAGGTGTTCCTGGTATCAAAGGACCTTCTCCATTGTTTATTATTCGCGCAAAAGTGAATGGTGGGATTCATCCGGGGAAATGGGTGTTCGGCAATACGGCATGGGTCCCATGGGGAGGAAGAGAGCACTTTTGTAATGAATTTGAAGTTTACGTGGGCGCTTTAAAATGGGTAGACGTTAAGGATAAACATTTCCCACCGAATATGGTTGAGGCGGGACATGAAGCCAATGGCACTAAGCTCTACGTTGCCCGTGCAAAATTCGATAACGGTCTCTTTGTGGGTAAAGCTGGAAGTCACCTCAGCAGAGGTTGCTGCATCGGCTATAACGGCAGAGAGTATGAATTAGATACCTTCCAGGTACTCGTTCACGACTGATGGCGTTCATTTATAAAAAAACCCGGCAACCGCCGGGTTTCTTTTTTACATACGTTCTATGGTTTCGATACCCAGGGTATCCAGACCCAGTTTCAGGGTCTTCGCCGTCAGCTGCGCCAGCTTCAGGCGGCTGTTACGCACCGCTTCGCTCTCGGCGGTCAGGATAGGGCAGTGTTCGTAGAAGCCAGAGAACAGACCGGCCAGATCGTAAAGGTATGCACACATAACGTGCGGCGTACCGTCGCGCGCGATCACAGAGAGCGTCTCTTCGAACTGAAGCAGGCGGGCAGCCAGCTGTGCTTCACGGTCTTCGGTAAGGGTCACCGTGGCGTTCGCCAGCACGCTTTCGTCAATACTGGCTTTACGGAAGACGGAGAGTACGCGGGTGTAAGCGTACTGCATGTACGGCGCCGTGTTGCCTTCAAACGCCAGCATGTTGTCCCAGTCGAAGATATAGTCGGTGGTACGGTTCTTGGAGAGATCCGCGTATTTTACCGCACCGATTCCAACCGCGTTAGCCAGTTTCTCCAGCTCGTCAGCAGGCATATCCGGGTTCTTCTCGGCCACCAGGCGACGGGCGCGTTCCAGCGCTTCATCCAGCAGATCGGAGAGCTTCACGGTGCCGCCCGCACGGGTTTTGAACGGCTTACCGTCTTTACCCAGCATCATGCCGAACATGTGGTGTTCCAGCGGCACGGAATCCGGCACATAACCCGCTTTACGCACGATAGTCCACGCCTGCATCAGGTGCTGGTGCTGACGGGAGTCGATGTAATACAGCACGCGGTCCGCATGCAGGGTTTCGTAACGGTATTTTGCACAGGCGATATCGGTGGTGGTGTAGAGGTAGCCGCCATCCTTTTTCTGGACGATCACGCCCATCGGTTCGCCTTCCTTGTTTTTATACTCATCAAGGAATACTACCGTTGCGCCTTCGCTTTCCACCGCCAGGTTTTTGGCTTTCAGGTCCGCCACAATGCCCGGCAGCATCGGGTTATACAGGCTTTCACCCATTACGTCGTCGCGGGTCAGGGTCACGTTCAGACGGTTATAGGTAAGCTGGTTCTGGGACATGGTGATGTCCACCAGCTTGCGCCACATCTCGAGGAAGTACGGATCGCCGCCTTGAAGTTTCACCACGTAGCTGCGCGCGCGCTCGGCAAAGGCTTCGTCTTCGTCGTAGTGTTTTTTGGCTTCACGGTAGAAACCTTCCAGGTCTGCCAGCGCCATTTCGCCTGCGTTTTCCTGCTGCTGTTTTTCCAGATACGCAATCAGCATACCGAACTGCGTGCCCCAGTCGCCTACGTGGTTTGCGCGGATCACCTTGTGACCGAGGAACTCCAGGGTACGCACGGCCGCATCACCGATAATGGTGGAGCGCAGGTGACCGACGTGCATCTCCTTCGCCACGTTTGGCGCGGAGTAGTCAACCACCACGGTCTGCGCTTCTGGCTGAGCCACGCCCAGACGGTCAGATTTCAGCGCCGCGTCAACGTGGCTTGCCAGGAACGCAGGCTCAAGGAAAATGTTGATAAAGCCCGGACCGGCGATTTCGGTTTTGCTGGCGATGCCGTTGAGATCCAGATGCGTCAGTACCTGCTCAGCGAGCTGTCGCGGCGGCATGCCCAGTTTTTTAGCCACTGCCATCACGCCATTAGCCTGATAGTCGCCAAACTGTACTTTCGCTGACTGACGAACCTGTGGTTCGCAATCCGCAGGCGCACCTGCGGCAATCAGTGCCTGACTGACTTTTTCTGAGAGAAGAGCCTGAATATTCACCTGGATACCTTACGTTTTTGATGCGGGTAAAAAACACCCACGCCAGTTTAAGAATTTAGGGCGGGAGTATACTGCAAATGCCCTCGGGCGTCAGCCCTGCGGGGGGCGAAGATCGCTCAGAATCCAGGCGAAGACGGTATGCATAATCATGCAGTCGAAAAAACCGTGATTATGCGGTTGGTCGACAGAGGGCAACAGAGTAAATTAGCGGCTTTGCGACACGAAACGAGACTGACCTATGGCGAACTGGCACACCATTGACGAACTGCATGATATTTCCGCAGATTTACCGCGCTTCACCCAGGCGTTCACAGAACTTGCCACCCGTCTCGGGCTGGATATCGCGCCGCTTGAGGCCGATCACATCTCTTTGCGCTGCCACCAGAATGCCACCGCAGAACGCTGGCGGCGTGGCTTTGAGCAGTGCGGAGAACTGCTGTCAGAGAATATCATTAACGGTCGCCCGATTTGCCTGTTCAAACTTCACGCGCCGGTTACGGTGGCGCACTGGCAATTCACCGTTGTGGAACTGCCCTGGCCAGGAGAGAAGCGTTATCCGCACGAAGGCTGGGAGCATATCGAAATTGTTCTGCCTGGGGAGCCCGAGACGCTGAACGCCCGTGCGCTGGCGCTGCTTTCCGACGAGGGGTTAAGCCAGCCGGGTATTTTCGTCAAAACCAGCTCGCCAAAAGGTGAGCGCGAACGCTTACCGAACCCTACGCTTGCCGTAACGGACGGCAGCGTGACGGTGAAATTCCATCCCTGGACTATTGAGCAGATCGTCGCCAGCGAAGCGTAAGCACTGTGAGCGTCGATCCAGACACGAATCGGGCAACGTGCCACGATGGTACGTTGAGTGAAATTTAAGGAGGATGACATGGCGCTGCTGGAAATTTGTTGTTACAGCGTGGAGTGTGCCGTCACTGCGCAACGGCAGGGGGCCGATCGCATCGAGCTTTGCGCGGCACCGAAAGAAGGGGGATTAACCCCGTCCTTTGGCGTGCTGAAATCAGCCCGTCAGGCCATCACTATTCCGGTGCACCCGATTATTCGCCCGCGCGGCGGTGATTTTTGTTATACGGCGGGTGAGTTCAGTGCCATGCTTGAGGATATCGCCCTCGTCCGTGATTCCGGTTTTCCGGGGCTGGTGATCGGTGTGCTGGACGAAGACGGAAACATCGATCTTTCGCGTATGCGCCAGGTCATGCGTGCAGCCCAGGGAATGGCGGTCACTTTTCATCGTGCGTTCGATATGTGTCAGGATCCGATACAAGCCTTTGATACGCTGGCAGAACTGGGCGTGGCGCGCGTTCTGACGTCGGGCCAGCAGCCCTCGGCTGAAAAAGGACTGAAATTAATTACGGAACTAAAAGCACATTCCGGTGTTCCAATAATCATGGCGGGCGCAGGAGTACGCGCCAGCAATCTGGAACTGTTTTTAAACGCAGGGGTGGAAGAGCTACACAGCTCGGCGGGTAAATGGATACCTTCACCCATGCGTTATCGCAATACAGGGTTGTCAATGTCGACGGATGCTGAAGCGGATGAGTACTCGCGCTACGGTGTGGATGGAGAGTCGGTTGCGGAAATGAAATCGCTGATTGAACGTCATCACGTGTAGCAACGTACCGATTTTTACCGCGCATCATGTCGCCCAATATGATGCTTGCTTGTACCAGGCCCCTGCAATTTCAACAGGGGCCTTTTTTTATTCTTGCCCCTCACCCTAACCCTCTCCCCACAGGGGAGAGGGGACTGCACGGTGCGGTCTTTTCACCCTCGCTCCTTTGGGGAGAGGGGACTGCACGGTGCGGTCTTTTCACCCTCGCCCCTTTGGGGAGAGGGCCGGGGTGAGGGGATAAATACTACGGCTTGGTCGCAATCAATACCGCACGCATCGGGGCCGGATAGCCTTCGATGGTTTTACTGTGATCGTCCGGGTCGAGGAACTGCTCCAGCGATTCGGTGATCATCCAGTCGGTGCGACGCTGTTCCTCAACCGACGTCACGCACACATCGGCGATGCGTACATCGACAAACCCACATTTCTCCAGCCAGTTCTTCAGCGCCAGCGCGGAAGGGATGAAGTAAACGTTGCGCATCTGCGCATAGCGATCGCCTGGCACCAGAACGGCATGTTCATCCCCTTCGATGACCAGCGTTTCCAGCACCAGCTCACCGCCGCTGACCAGCTGATCTTTCAGTTGCCAGAGATGCTCCAGCGGGGAACGACGGTGGTACAGCACGCCCATCGAGAACACGGTATCAAAGGCTTTCAGAGCAGGGAGTTGCTCGATACCCAGCGGCAGCAGGTGCGCGCGCTGGTCGTTACCCAGCAGCTTTCGCACCGCTTCAAACTGGCACAGGAACAGCTGCATCGGATCGATACCGACGGCCAGATGCGCGCCTGCGCCGATCATGCGCCACATGTGATAGCCGCTACCGCAGCCCACGTCCAGAATGGTGCGCCCGGTCAGGTCGGATAAATGCGGCAGAACGCGATCCCACTTCCAGTCTGAGCGCCATTCGGTATTGATGTTCACGCCGTACAGCGAGAACGGCCCTTTGCGCCACGGCATCAGGTTACGCATCAGCGTTTCGATGCGGTTGATCTGCCCGGCCGGGAGCGGCTCTTCGCTCTCCGCCGTCACGCTGTGCAGTAAATCCAGACGATGAGGCGTCAGTTCAGGCAGAAACTCCACGGCGTTGGACCACTGCTTCAATAGACCATGCTGCTGATCGCGCTGCCAGGTGGCAATTTGCGCAGGCAGGGTTTCCAGCCAGTGGGATAGGTGGTTTTTGGCAATCAGCTGATAGAAATTACCGAACTCGATCATGCTGTGTCTCCGGCTTTCAGCGCCACCAGAGAACCAAAATTAAAGCACTGGAACCACAGTTCGCTGTGTTCGAATCCGGCTTTGCGCAGGCGCGCTTTGTGGGTTTCAACGGAATCCGTCAGCATGACGTTTTCAAGCATGCTGCGCTTCTGGCTGATCTCCAGCTCGCTGTAGCCGTTTGCACGCTTGAAATCATGGTGCATATTGAACAGCAATTCGCCCACGCTGGCGTCTTCAAAGCTGAATTTCTCAGACAACACCAGCGCGCCGCCCGGGTTGAGGCCCTGATAAATTTTATCCAGCAACCGCTGACGATCGTCCGGCACCAGGAACTGAAGGGTAAAGTTCAGGACCACCATCGAGGCGTTCTGGATGTCGATATCGCGGATATCGCCTTCCACCACCTCCACAGGCGTAGGGGCTTTATACGCGTCAATGTGGCGACGGCAGCGTTCAACCATGGCCGGTGAGTTATCGACAGCCACAATCTTGCAGCCATCGTGATGAACGTTACGACGAATGGACAGCGTTGCCGCTCCCAGCGAACAGCCCAGGTCATAGATCTGCGTGCCGGGTTGAACAAAACGCTCCGCCAGCATGCCGATCATGGAGATGATATTGGAATAACCGGGAACAGAGCGCTGGATCATATCCGGGAAGACTTCGGCTACCCGTTCATCAAAGGTCCAGTCGCCCAGGCTGGCGATAGGCGCGGAAAAAAGCGTGTCGCGATCTGACATAACGTAAAAATCCGGGAAAAATAAAGGGGCATATTGTGCGCTAATGGAAGGAGAAAACCAACTCCCACGGCATATACCAAAGGTTAGCCAGCACCATCAGCAAAAGCGAGCACCAGGTCGCGCTCATGCCGGAACGACGCCAGCGGATAAGGCGGTGGTGAAAACCATAATAATGCATCAAACGACCTGCAATCAGCAGCAGCCCACAGACGTGCACCATCCAGGTTTCAGCGCCATCCATCTCCATTAACAGCAGTAAAATTAACGCGACGGGAATGTACTCGACCGCGTTGCCGTGGATCCGGATTGCGCTTTGCAGCTCAGAAAAGCCCCCGTCACCGTAGGAGACGCGGTACTGCATTCTCAGGCGCACAACATCAAATGAAAATTTAATCAGCAGTAATGCACCTAACACCGCATACAGCGCGCTGACCATACTAACTCCCTGTTTTTGGCAGATGGCACGTCTCTATGATAGGGGGTGATTTCAGAAAAGAGAAGATTGTTGTGGGATGGACGGCGCGGGGCCAACCGACGGAACCGCCTGCTGCAAGGCCTGCCAGAGAGCATCGACCAGCTCAGGTGCCTGGGCAATATCCGGCGTATGTAAAAACAGGTACGGAGTGGTGGTTTGCTCCCATTTCGCGAGCGTTTGCAGCCAGACGGCGAACATCTCCTCATTCTGTTGCATGTTATCGCTGCCGATAAACCGGACCATCGGGTTCTGCGCGGTAACAATGGCGTGAACCGGTACTTTCGGTTTTTTGCGCTGGGCATCAACAACGGCTTCGCTGTGCGGGATTGCGCTGTGCACGGGGCGGCTGTCGAGGATCACGCGGTTGACCGATCGTTCATGCAGGCCGCGATTCAGCGCTTTCTCCGCGTCGCCTTTGGTAAAGAAATCTGGATGCCTCACCTCCACACCGTACGTGAAATCGTGGGGCAGGGCGTCGAGAAACTGCCAGAGGGCTTGTAGATCGCGCGGGCCGAACGTGGCGGGAAGCTGGAGCCAGTACTGGCCAACACGGTTTGCCAGGGGCGACATCCGGGTGAAAAACTCGTGGGTTAAATCATCGCAGTTTCGCAGTGCGGCGTTGTGGGAGATGGTTGCCGGAAATTTGAAGCAAAAGCGGAAATCGTCGGTGGTTTGCTCGCGCCAGCGCTCGACGATCTCCGTGCGTGGCAGAGCGTACAGCGTGGTATTGCCCTCCACGCAGTTAAAGTGTCGGGCATACTCTTCAAGGCCAGTAATACCCAGGCGCACCCATTTCGGGTGCGACCACTGGGGCAAACCCACGTACATCATAGCGCGCTGAGGATCTCATCCGTGCTGCGCACGCGACCAATACGCGGGAAGATATGGGTCATGCTGCCCTGATGCTGATCCGCAGAGGCTGCGCTGCACGCATCTTCCGCTATCACCAGGTTAAAGCCCAGCTCCCAGGCGTTACGGGCGGTGGATTCCACACCGATGTTGGTGGAGATCCCGCACAGAATAATAGTGTCTATCCCGCGACGGCGCAGCTGGAGCTCCAGGTCAGTGCCATAGAATGCGCCCCACTGGCGTTTGGTGACTTCTACATCGCTGTCGCGTTTACCGAGTGAGACCGGGTACGTCCACCAGTTGTCCGGCAGCGCATGCGCCGGGGCCTGAGCATCAACTGGCTGCTTTAGCGCTTCGGCGAAATCAGTGGACCAGCCGACGCGCACCATGACGACAGGCGCACCGCTGGCCCGGCATTTTTCCGCCAGACGCGCAGCACGGCTTACAACATCGTCAGCGGTGTGTGGACCACCGGCAAAAGGCAGGATCCCTTCCTGTAAATCAATGACCACAAGGGCGGTTTTGGTGGCATCAAGCGTTAACATTGTCACTCCAGTAAAATTAATTGCTTTTTTACACCTTACGACGGGATGGCCTGTTATCGGTCGGATAATTTTGTTAATTTTTGTGAGAATAGACAATAAGAGCACAGCAAACACGCGTCAGGCCGTGCTTCGCTCTTATCGTGCGGCAGAATTTCCAGTATAATAGCCGCCTTTTTTCATCCAGTTGTGACATACAGAAAGCTGCGACATCGTAGCCTGTAAGACAGGCGACAATCAGCCTGCGGCTAATTAAGGGATATCTCATGCGTACAGAATATTGCGGGCAGCTGCGTCAGTCCCACGTCGGGCAGCAGGTCACCCTGTGTGGTTGGGTCAATCGTCGTCGCGATCTTGGTAGCCTTATCTTTATTGATATGCGTGACCGCGAAGGTATCGTTCAGGTGTTCTTCGATCCGGATCGCGCTGATGCGTTGAAGCTGGCCTCTGAGCTGCGTAATGAGTTCTGCATTCAGGTGACGGGCACCGTGCGTGCGCGTGACGAGAAAAACATCAACGCCGACATGGCGACCGGTGCTATCGAAGTGCTGGCGTCCGATCTGGTGATTATCAATCGCGCAGAAGCGTTGCCGCTGGACTCCAACCACGTCAACACCGAAGAAGCGCGTCTTAAATACCGCTACCTGGATCTGCGTCGCCCGGAGATGGCTCAGCGCCTGAAAACCCGTGCGAAAATCACCAGCCTGGTGCGTCGCTTTATGGATGACCACGGTTTCCTCGATATCGAAACCCCGATGCTGACCAAAGCCACGCCGGAAGGCGCGCGCGACTACCTGGTGCCATCCCGCGTCCATAAGGGCAAATTCTACGCGCTGCCACAGTCACCACAGCTGTTCAAGCAGTTGCTGATGATGTCAGGCTTCGACCGCTACTATCAGATCGTGAAATGCTTCCGCGATGAAGATCTGCGTGCAGACCGTCAGCCAGAATTTACCCAGATCGATGTGGAAACCTCCTTCATGACCGCCGAGCAGGTGCGTGAGGTGATGGAAGCCCTGGTGCGTAGCCTGTGGAACGACGTAAAAGGCGTTGAGTTGGGCGATTTCCCAATCATGACCTTCGCGGAAGCCGAGCGTCGCTACGGCTCCGACAAACCAGACCTGCGTAACCCGATGGAGCTGGTGGACGTGGCAGACCTGGTGAAAGCCGTTGAGTTCGCGGTCTTTGCTGGTCCGGCTAACGATCCGAAAGGCCGCGTGGCTGCCCTGCGCGTACCGGGCGGTGCTGCGCTGAGCCGTAAGCAGATTGACGACTACGGCAACTTCATCAAGATCTACGGTGCGAAAGGTCTGGCCTATATTAAAGTAACCGAGCGTGCTAAAGGTCTGGAAGGCATTACCAGCCCTGTTGCGAAATTCCTGAATGCGGACATCGTGGAAGCTATTCTGGAGCGCACCGGCGCGCAGGACGGCGACATGATCTTCTTCGGCGCAGACAACAAGAAAGTCGTTGCGGATGCGATGGGCGCGCTGCGTCTGAAGCTCGGCAAAGACCTGAACCTGACCGATGAAAGCAAATGGGCGCCGCTGTGGGTGATCGACTTCCCGATGTTTGAAGACGACGGTGAAGGCGGCCTGACCGCGATGCACCACCCGTTCACCTCGCCAAAAGACATGACGGCGGCGGAACTGAAGGCTGCACCGGAAGATGCGGTAGCGAATGCCTACGATATGGTTATCAACGGCTACGAAGTGGGCGGCGGCTCCGTGCGTATTCACAGCGGTGAAATGCAGCAGACCGTGTTCGGCATTCTGGGCATTAACGAGCAGGAGCAGCGCGAGAAGTTTGGCTTCCTGCTGGACGCCCTGAAATACGGTACGCCTCCGCACGCGGGTCTGGCCTTTGGTCTTGACCGTCTGACCATGCTGCTGACCGGCACCGACAACATCCGTGATGTTATCGCCTTCCCGAAAACCACCGCAGCGGCGTGTCTGATGACTGAAGCGCCAAGCTTTGCCAACCCGGCCGCGCTGGCTGAGCTGGGCATTGAGGTGGTGAAGAAGGAAGAGAAAAACTGATATGGCATATAAGCGTCCCGTTTCGGTTCTGGTGGTCATTTATGCAGAAGACTCGAAGCGGGTGCTGATGTTGCAGCGGCGCGACGATCCTGATTTCTGGCAGTCGGTTACCGGCAGTCTGGAAGAGGGGGAGTCCGCGCCGCAGGCCGCCGCGCGTGAAGTAAAGGAAGAGGTCGCCATTGACGTTGCTCGCGAGCAACTGACCCTGAAGGACTGTCAGCGCACGGTGGAGTTTGAAATTTTTAGCCATTTACGTCATCGCTATGCACCGGGAATTGAGCGCAATACGGAATCGTGGTTCTGCCTTGCGCTTCCCCATGAGCGGGAGATCGTGTTCACGGAACACCTGACCTACCGCTGGGTGGATGCGGCGGATGCCGCCGCACTGACCAAGTCATGGAGCAACCGGCAGGCGATAGAAGAATTTGTAATTAACGCTGCCTGAGAAGGCGCGATTTTTGGAGAACTTTTTATGGCAGGTCATAGTAAGTGGGCCAACACCAAACACCGTAAAGCGGCACAGGATGCCAAACGCGGTAAAATCTTTACCAAAATCATTCGTGAGCTGGTAACAGCGGCGCGTCTGGGTGGCGGCGATCCGGCCTCTAACCCACGTCTGCGCGCGGCGGTGGATAAAGCCCTGTCCAACAACATGACGCGAGACACCCTGAACCGTGCAATCGCACGTGGCGTGGGCGGTGATGAAGACGCGAACATGGAAACCATCATTTATGAAGGTTACGGTCCTGGCGGTACGGCGGTGATGGTAGAGTGCTTGTCCGACAACCGTAACCGTACCGTTGCGGAAGTGCGCCACGCGTTCACCAAAACCGGTGGTAACCTGGGCACTGACGGTTCCGTTGCTTACCTGTTCAGCAAAAAAGGCGTCATCTCCTTCGAGAAAGGCGACGAAGATGCGATCATGGAAGCGGCGCTGGAAGCCGGTGCGGAAGACGTAGTGACCTACGACGACGGCGCTATCGATGTCTACACCGCATGGGAAGAGATGGGTGCCGTGCGCGATGCGCTGGAAGCGGCAGGTCTGAAAGCGGATAACGCTGAAGTGTCCATGATCCCTTCCACAAAAGCGGACATGGATGCAGAAACCGCACCGAAACTGCTGCGTCTGATCGACATGCTCGAAGACTGCGACGACGTGCAGGAAGTGTATCACAACGGTGAAATCTCTGATGAGGTTGCAGCGACTCTCTGATGAGAGCCTGTAAACCGTTTACGGGAGACGCGTGATGTCGATTATCCTCGGGATTGACCCCGGCTCACGCGTCACCGGTTATGGCGTTATCCGTCAGGTGGGACGCCAGCTAACCTACCTCGGCAGCGGCTGTATTCGTACCAAAGTGGACGATCTGCCGTCGCGCCTGAAGCTCATTTATGCGGGCGTGTCGGAGATCATCACCCAGTTTCAGCCGGACTTTTTCGCCATCGAGCAGGTCTTTATGGCGAAGAACGCTGACTCGGCGTTAAAGCTCGGGCAGGCGCGCGGCGTGGCGATAGTTGCCGCCGTGAACCAGGACCTGCCAGTGTTTGAATACGCGGCCCGTCAGGTTAAGCAGACGGTGGTGGGCATAGGTAGCGCGGAGAAAAGCCAGGTGCAGCACATGGTGCGTACCCTGCTGAAGCTCCCGGCGAACCCGCAGGCCGACGCCGCCGATGCGCTGGCCATTGCGATTACCCACTGCCACGTCAGCCAGAACGCGATGCAAATGAGCGAGTCGAGGCTCAATCTGGCGCGAGGCAGATTACGATAATGACAAATCAGGCTGGATGTTTATCCAGCCTTTTTTTATTATGTCGGCAGTTAATTTCATCCAGAACGCAGGAGCGTCACGTGATAGGCAGACTCAGAGGCATCATCATTGAAAAACAACCCCCGTTAGTGCTGCTGGAAGTGGGTGGCGTGGGCTATGAAGTCCATATGCCGATGACCTGCTTCTACGAGTTGCCGGAGGCGGGCAAAGAGGCGGTTGTCTTTACCCAGTTTGTGGTGCGTGAAGACGCTCAGCTGCTGTACGGATTCAATAACAAACAGGAACGCACCCTGTTCCGCGAATTAATTAAAACCAACGGCGTCGGGCCCAAGCTGGCGCTGGCGATTCTGTCCGGTATGTCAGCGCCACAGTTTGTGAATGCCGTTGAGCGCGAAGATCCGGCTGCGTTAATTAAACTTCCGGGCATCGGCAAGAAAACCGCCGAGCGCCTGATTGTCGAGATGAAGGACCGCTTTAAAGGTCTGCATGGCGATCTGTTCACTCCGGCAGCCGATCTGGTGCTGACTTCACCGGGCGGGCCAGCGACGGATGATGATGCCGAGCAGGAAGCGGTTGCCGCGCTGGTGGCGCTGGGCTATAAACCTCAGGAGGCCAGCCGTATGGTGAGTAAAGTTGCCAAACCGGATGCCAGCAGTGAAACTCTGATTCGTGAAGCGCTGCGCGCTGCATTGTGAGGTAAAGGATGATTGAAGCAGACCGCCTGGTATCGGCAGGCACCATTCAGCCAGATGACGTGGTGGATCGCGCGATCCGTCCCAAACTGCTGGATGAGTACATCGGCCAGCCGCAGGTTCGTTCTCAGATGGAGATTTTCATCCAGGCGGCAAAGCTGCGCGGCGATGCGCTCGATCACCTGTTGATTTTTGGTCCGCCGGGGTTAGGTAAAACCACTCTGGCGAATATCGTCGCCAACGAAATGGGCGTTAACCTGCGTACCACCTCCGGCCCGGTGCTGGAGAAAGCAGGGGACCTGGCGGCGATGCTGACCAACCTCGAACCGCATGACGTGCTGTTTATCGATGAAATCCACCGCCTGTCCCCGGTGGTGGAGGAAGTGCTCTATCCGGCGATGGAGGATTACCAGCTGGATATCATGATCGGCGAAGGCCCGGCCGCGCGCTCGATCAAAATCGATCTGCCACCGTTTACCCTGATTGGTGCCACGACCCGCGCCGGCTCGCTGACCTCACCGCTACGCGACCGTTTTGGTATCGTGCAGCGTCTGGAGTTTTATCAGGTGCCCGACCTTCAGCATATTGTGGGGCGCAGCGCGCGCTACATGGGGCTGGATATGAGCGAAGAGGGAGCGTTTGAAGTGGCGAAACGTTCCCGCGGTACGCCGCGTATCGCCAACCGCCTGCTGCGTCGCGTGCGTGATTTTGCCGAGGTGAAGCACGATGGCACCATTTCGGCTGACATTGCTGCGCAGGCGCTGGATATGCTGAACGTTGATGCCGAAGGCTTTGACTATATGGACCGTAAGCTGCTGCTGGCGGTGCTGGATAAGTTCTTTGGCGGGCCGGTGGGGCTGGATAACCTGGCGGCGGCAATTGGCGAAGAGCGTGAGACTATCGAGGACGTGCTGGAGCCGTATCTAATCCAGCAGGGCTTCTTACAGCGTACCCCGCGTGGTCGTATGGCGACGGTGCGGGCGTGGAATCATTTCGGCATTACGCCGCCCGCGATGCCGTAAGTAGCGATTAATGGTAGCCCCGGTAAGCGAAGCGCCACCGGGGACATGCTGACTACTGCGCGGTCTTTTTCATCATACTGAAAATAAACAACACCGCCGCGCACAATACCACCGACGGCCCTGCTGGCGTGTCATAGAAAGCCGAGAAGGTTAAGCCGCCCGTCACCGCGATCATTCCGATAATCACCGCGATACCGGCCATTTGCTCCGGCGTACGCGCAAAACGACGCGCCGTGGCGGCAGGGATTATCAACAGCGACGTGATGATCAGCGCGCCAACAAATTTCATCGCCACCCCGATGGTTAACGCCGTCACCAGCATCAAGAGCAGCTTCACGCGCTGAAGCTTCACGCCGTCGACAAAGGCCAGATCGGGGCTGACGGTCATTGCCAGTAAATTCCGCCACTGCCACAGCAGGATCCCGAGCACCACCACCACGCCAATGGCAATGGAAATCAGATCTTCGGGCGTGACGGCCAGCAGATCGCCGAACAGATAGGCCATCAGGTCCACGCGGATGTTTGACATCAGGCTCACCACCACCAGGCCCAGCGACAGGGCGCTGTGCGCCATAATGCCGAGCAGGGTATCAATGGCCAGGTGAGGGCGTTTTTCCAGCCAGACCAGACCGGCGGCCAGCAGCAGCGTGACGACAATCACCGCATAAAACGGGTTCACGTCCAGCAACAAACCAAACGCGACACCCAGCAGTGAAGCATGGGCCAGCGTATCGCCGAAATAGGACATTCTGCGCCACACGACAAACGAGCCGAGTGGACCCGCGGCGCAGGCAAGCATAATCCCGGCCAGCCAGCCGGGCAGTAACAGTTCAATCATGAGTGTCCATTTCCCCGACGCAGGACAATTCGTCCCTGTAAATCATGGCGGTGATTGTGATTATGGCGATAAATGCCCAGCTGTTCGGCGCCACGATGGCCAAACATGGAGATAAATTCAGGATGCATTGACACCACTTCCGGCGTACCGGAACAGCAGATGTGGTGGTTCAGGCACAGCACTTCGTCGGTTTTGGCCATTACCAGATGCAGATCATGGGAGACCATCAGCACCGCGCAGTTAAGCTCCCGACGGAGCTGGTCGATAAGATCGTACAGCGCAACCTGACCGTTGACGTCGACACCCTGCGTCGGCTCGTCCAGGACCAGCAGCTGAGGGCTACTGAGCAGGGCGCGGGCAAGCAATACGCGCTGGGTTTCACCGCCCGACAGCTTTTGCAAAGGCGCCTCAACAAGATGTCCCGCCTGAACGCGTTTTAGCGCCGGTAGGATATCCGCTTTACGCGTACCGGGACGGAGACGCAGGAAGCGGCTCACCGTCAGGGGCAGGGTGGCATCAAGATGTAATTTTTGCGGCACATAGCCGATACGCAATTTGTCCTCGCGGACGATAACACCTGCGTCAGGGGCTACCAGGCCTAATACGACGCGCACCAGCGTCGATTTGCCTGCACCGTTAGGGCCGAGCAGCGTGAGTATTTTGCCGGGCTTCAGATTCAGCGACACGTCAGAAAGGACGCGGCGCTGGCCGAATGAGACCGAAACATTTTCAAGAGAAACTAAAGTCGTCATGTCAATTTAAGCTTGCAGAAGTCATCGAATGTTATAATATCACATTCCACGCATTCATTACGATGATTAGTCGCATTATGTTACAGAAAAATACGCTTCTTTTCGCAGCTTTATCCGCTGCTCTTTGGGGGACAACAGCACAAGATGTTAACGCTGCCGTTGTCGCTTCGCTTAAACCACTTGGCTTTATCGCCGCTGCCATCGCCGACGGTGTGACGGACACAGAGGTTCTTCTGCCTGACGGGGCCTCCGAGCATGATTATTCTCTGCGTCCGTCTGATGTAAAACGCTTACAGAACGCGGACTTAGTCGTCTGGATTGGTCCTGAGATGGAAGCGTTCATGCAGAAATCCGCTAAACAGGTCCCTGCGGAGAAACAGGTGACGATTGGTGAGCTGTCCGCTGTGAAACCGTTGCTGATGAAAGGGGCTGAGGACGAGGGCGACGAACACGACCACGACCATGCTCATGGCGAAAAAGGTGACGACCATCACCATCACGGTGAATACAACATGCATCTCTGGCTCTCCCCAGAGATAGCGCGGCTTACAGCGGTTGCAATCCACGACAAATTAGTGGAACTTATGCCGCAAAGTCGAATCAAACTCGACGCCAACCTTAAGGATTTTGAGGCTCAATTAGCCGCAACCGACAAACAGGTAGGTAACGAGCTCGCACCGCTTAAAGGAAAAGGGTACTTCGTTTTTCATGATGCCTACGGGTATTACGAGAAACATTACGGTCTGACCCCATTGGGGCATTTTACCGTCAACCCTGAAATTCAGCCTGGTGCGCAGCGTTTACATGAAATCAGAACACAGTTGGTTGAGCAAAAAGCGACATGCGTTTTTGCTGAGCCACAGTTCAGGCCAGCGGTCGTAGAAGCCGTGGCCAGGGGAACATCCGTGCGCATGGGAACCCTTGACCCGCTAGGTACGAACATCCAGTTGAGCAAAGCGAGCTATTCGCAGTTCCTCAGCCAACTGGCGAATCAGTATGCGAGCTGCCTGAAAGGAGATTAACGAGGAAGTGAATACGTGCAACAGATAGCCCGCTCTGTCGCCCTGGCATTTAACAATCTGCCTCGACCCCACCGCGTTATGCTGGGGTCGCTTACAGTTCTCACGTTAGCGGTCGCCGTCTGGCGGCCCTATGTTTACCACCCGAGTTCTGCCCCTATTATTAAAACCATCGAACTGGAGAAGAGCGAGATCCGCTCTCTGCTGCCTGAGGCCAGCGAGCCTATCGATCAGGCCGCACAGGAAGATGAAGCTATTCCCCAGGATGAGCTGGATGACAAGATCCAGAATGAAACCGGCATTCATGAATATGTTGTTTCTACTGGCGATACGCTGAGCAGCGTCCTGAACCAGTACGGTATCGACATGGGCAACATTAGCCAGCTTGCCGCATCCGATAAAGAGCTGCGTAACCTGAAAATTGGTCAGCAGCTTTCCTGGACCTTAACGCCCGACGGCGATCTGCAACGTCTGACCTGGGAGATGTCCCGTCGCGAAACCCGCACCTACGATCGCACCGCAAACGGTTTCAAAATGACCAGTGAAATGCAGCAGGGCGACTGGGTTAACAGCGTGATGAAAGGGACCGTCGGCGGCAGCTTTGTTTCCAGTGCCCGCGATGCTGGCCTGACCAGCGCTGAAATCAGCTCGGTGATCAAAGCCATGCAGTGGCAGATGGATTTCCGCAAACTGAAAAAAGGCGATCAGTTCTCTGTCCTGATGTCCCGCGAAATGCTGGACGGTAAGCGCGAGCAGAGCCAGCTGGTGGGTGTTCGTCTGCGTTCAGACGGCAAAGACTACTACGCCATTCGCGCGGAAGACGGTAAGTTCTATGACCGCAGCGGTACGGGCCTGGCAAAAGGCTTCCTGCGTTTCCCAACGGCGAAACAGTTCCGTGTCTCCTCCAACTTTAACCCGCGTCGTCTGAACCCGGTAACGGGTCGCGTAGCGCCGCACCGTGGCGTTGACTTCGCCATGCCGCAGGGCACGCCAGTGCTGGCGGTAGGGGATGGTGAAGTGGTCATGGCGAAACGCAGCGGTGCTGCTGGCTATTACGTTGCTATTCGTCACGGTCGCACGTACACCACCCGCTACATGCACCTGCGTAAACTGCTGGTCAAACCGGGCCAGAAAGTGAAACGTGGCGATCGCATCGCGCTGTCCGGTAACACAGGCCGTTCGACGGGGCCGCACCTGCACTACGAAGTGTGGATCAACCAGCAGGCGGTTAACCCGCTGACGGCGAAACTGCCGCGCACCGAAGGGCTGACCGGGAAAGATCGCAAAGAATACCTGGCGCAGGTGAAAGAGGTGATGCCACAGCTGCGCTTCGACTAAGCTAACACCCTCAAAAATAAGCCGGCGTCAGTGTGCGCCGGCTTTTTCTTTTGTACGCGGACGGCTGCATCGCTACACTATCTGAATATATTTTTGCGTCACCAGACCCTGGAACCCGCATGGAAACCAAAAAAAACAATATTGAGTACATTCCCGAGTTTGAAAAATCCTTTCGCCACCCGCGTAACTGGGGCGCCTGGCTTGGCGTATACGCGTTTGCTGGCATGGCGTTGCTACCTGCTTCCCTCCGCGATCCGGTGCTCGGAAAAGTGGGGTGCCTGGCAGGGCGCTTAGGTAAAAGCGCACGCCGCCGGGCGCAAATAAACCTTCTGTACTGCTTCCCGGATAAAACCGACGTCGAACGCGAAGCAATCATTGATGACATGTATACCACCGCGCCACAGGCCATGGCGATGATGGCGGAACTGGCCCTAAAAGGGCCGGAAAAGATCGTCGACCGCGTTGACTGGAAAGGGCTGGAAATCATCGACGAGATGCGTCGCAATGATGAAAAAGTGATTTTCCTGGTGCCGCACGGTTGGGGGGTCGACATTCCGGCAATGTTAATGGCGTCGCAGGGCCAGAAAATGGCGGCGATGTTCCATAATCAGGGAAACAAAATCTACGATTTCGTCTGGAATACCATGCGCCGTCGCTTTGGCGGACGTCTGCACGCCCGTAACGATGGCATTAAGCCTTTCATTCAGTCGGTACGTCAGGGTTACTGGGGCTACTATCTGCCCGATCAGGACCACGGTCCTGAGCATAGCGAGTTCGTCGATTTCTTCGCGACCTATAAAGCTACGCTACCCGCGATTGGTCGCCTGATGAAAGTCTGCCGTGCCCGCGTGATCCCGCTGTTCCCGGTTTATGACGGTAAAACGCATCGCCTGAGCATTGAGGTACGTCCGCCGATGGACGATCTGCTGACCGCGGACGATCGCACCATTGCACGCCGCATGAATGAAGAGGTGGAAGTGCTGGTGGGACCACATAAGGAGCAATATACGTGGATCCTGAAGTTGCTCAAAACGCGTAAACCTGGCGAAACAGAGCCGTACAAGCGTAAAGAGCTTTTCCCGAAGAAATAGGAAACCTTCACCCCTCTCCCCTTAGGGGAGAGGGGATCGGAGCTTACTCTACGGTCAGTACGCGGGTGGTATTGGTTGAGCCGATGGTGCTCATCACGTCACCCTGCGTCACGATAACGATATCACCGGATACCAAATAACCTTTGTCGCGCAGCAGGTTCACGGCATCGTGCGCGGCGGCCACGCCATCGTTGGTGCTGTCGAAGTAGACTGGCGTCACGCCGCGATACAGCGCCGTCAGGTTCAGCGTACGCTCGTGACGGGACATGGCGAAGATCGGCAGACCGGAGCTGATGCGAGACGTCATTAGCGCGGTACGGCCAGATTCGGTCATGGTGATGATCGCCGTGACCCCTTTCAGGTGGTTGGCTGCGTACATCGCGGACATCGCAATCGCTTCTTCCACATTGTCGAACTGGATATCCAGGCGGTGCTTGGAGACGTTAATGCTTGGGATCTTCTCCGCACCCAGGCAGACGCGCGCCATGGCGGCCACGGTTTCCGCCGGATACTGACCCGCAGCGGTTTCTGCTGACAGCATCACCGCGTCAGTACCATCCAGCACGGCGTTCGCCACGTCCATGACTTCCGCACGGGTTGGCATTGGGTTGGTGATCATGGATTCCATCATCTGGGTGGCGGTGATCACCGCGCGGTTCAGCTGACGCGCGCGACGGATCAGCGCTTTCTGGATACCGACCAGTTCAGGGTCGCCAATTTCCACGCCCAGATCACCACGGGCAACCATCACCACGTCAGACGCCAGGATCACGTCGTCCATCGCGTCCTGATCGCAGACCGCTTCAGCGCGTTCCACTTTCGCAACGATTTTCGCATCGCAGCCTGCATCACGCGCCAGGCGGCGAGCATAGTTCAGATCTTCGCCGCAGCGGGGGAAGGAGACGGCCAGATAATCCACGCCGATCTGCGCTGCGGTCACGATATCCGCTTTGTCTTTATCGGTCAGCGCTTCGGCAGACAGGCCACCGCCGAGTTTGTTGATGCCTTTGTTGTTGGAGAGCGGGCCGCCGACGGTCACTTCGGTGAACACCTTCATACCCTGAACTTCCAGCACTTTCAGCTGTACGCGTCCGTCGTCCAGCAGCAGGATGTCGCCAGGCACAACGTCAGCAGGCAGACCTTTGTAGTCGATACCCACTTTTTCCTTATCGCCTTCGCCTTTGCTCAGGTTGGCATCCAGCAGGAATTTATCGCCGATGTTGAGGAAGACTTTGCCCTCTTTAAAGGTCGATACGCGGATTTTTGGACCTTGCAGGTCACCGAGGATAGCAACATGGCGGCCCAGTTTAGCTGCGATTTCACGCACTTTGTCGGCACGTAATTTATGGTCTTCTGGCGTACCGTGAGAGAAGTTCATGCGCACCACGTTGGCACCCGCGGCGATAATCTTCTCGAGGTTATTATCGCGGTCGGTGGCCGGGCCTAGGGTGGTGACGATCTTGGTTCTGCGAAGCCTTCTGGACATGTAATACTCCGTTGACTGAAACAACTTTGGTGTTGCGTGAACATAGAATCGGCCTTCATCTATCGCAAGGCAGTAGCGAGGGGACCGAATGCCGTAAATCGTACATCGTCGTTATTAGGGAACATCGCTCTTTATAAGCAATTCTTTATCAAAACGCGATTCTTTCAGGGCTTCCTTGACCCGCTTCAAGTTATCCCGGAATTTTGCGCCCCGGCGTAAAGTAAAACCGGTCGCCAGCACGTCGATGACCGTCAGCTGCGCCAGGCGGGAGACCATCGGCATGTACATGTCGGTGTCTTCCGGTACGTCCAGGGTGATGGCGAGCGTTGCTTCCCGGGCCAGCGGCGTACCTGCCGTCGTCAGGGCGATGACCATCGCATCGTTGTCACGCGCGAGTTGCGCCAGCTCCACCTGGCTCTTGGTGCGGCCCGTATGGGAGATGAGTACCACGACATCATCTTCGCTACAATTCATACAGCTCATGCGTTGCAGCACAATGTCATCGGAGTAAATCACCGGCACGTTAAAGCGAAAGAACTTATTCATGGCGTCATGCGCCACGGCGGCGGACGAGCCAAGGCCAAAGAAGGCGATCCGTTTGGCCTGCGTGAGAAGATCGACCGCGCGATTCACTGAACTCATGTCCAGAGACTGGCGAACATGGTCGAGCGTGGCCATTGCCGATTCAAATATTTTTGCGGTGTAAGCATCAACGCTGTCGTCTTCATCTACATTGCGATTAACATACGGGGTACCGTTTGCCAGACTTTGTGCCAGATGCAGTTTAAAATCAGGAAAGCCGCGGGTGTCCAGACTACGACAGAATCGATTGACCGTCGGTTCGCTGACGCCCGATTCCTGTGCCAGAGCGGCGATGCTTGAATGAATCGCCTGAGCGGGCGCGGCGAGAATAACTTCAGCCACTTTGCGCTCGGATTTGCTAAGGTGTTCCAGTTGAAACTGGATTTTTTCCAGCATGTTCATTGTTAACAAGACGCTCGTGAGGGCATAAACGATTTCATAGAGATGAAACCTTGATTCGATTTAGCCGATATTACCCCCGGGACACCCGAAAGGGTAATCGTCGACAAGAAATGTTGTTGTTTTTTTTCATTACTTGATCGACGTCGGGTTTTGCTCTGACCCTGTTGCGCAAAGAATCGACATTAGTTGCGTCACCAGACGGGCATTATGGCACCGGCGACGAAAAATCACCGTATCGCACGTGACGTTAAGCGCTAATGGTTTCAGGAAACGCGTAAAAGCAGTACAGTGCATTGTAATAAAATTACAACGATACCTGGCAGAGTACCAGGAGATCTAACTGAGGAGAATGACATGGCGGTAACGCAAACAGCCCAGGCATGTGACCTGGTCATTTTCGGCGCGAAAGGCGATCTTGCACGCCGAAAATTGCTGCCTTCCCTGTATCAGCTCGAAAAAGCGGGCCAGATCCATCCCGATACCCGAATCCTTGGGGTAGGGCGCGCCGACTGGGATAAGGAGGCTTATACCAAAGTCGTGCGCGAGGCGCTCGAAACCTTCATGAAAGAGAAAATCGATGAAAGCCTTTGGGATAAGCTGAGCGGGCGTCTCGATTTCTGCAATCTGGACGTCAACGATGTAAGCGCCTTTACCCGTCTGGGTGAAATGCTGGACCAGGAAAATCGCGTCACCATTAACTATTTCGCCATGCCGCCAAGCACCTTCGGCGCCATCTGCAAAGGTCTGGGCGAAGCGAAGCTGAACGCCAAACCGGCGCGCGTGGTGATGGAGAAGCCGCTGGGTACGTCGCTGGCAACCTCGCGTGAAATCAACGACCAGGTGGGCGAGTTCTTTGAGGAGTGTCAGGTTTACCGTATTGACCACTATCTGGGTAAAGAGACGGTTCTGAACCTGCTGGCGCTGCGTTTTGCCAACTCCCTGTTTGTGAACAACTGGGACAACCGCACTATCGACCACGTGGAAATTACCGTGGCGGAAGAGGTGGGCATCGAAGGCCGCTGGGGCTACTTCGACCAGGCCGGCCAGATGCGTGACATGATCCAGAACCACCTGCTGCAAATTCTGTGCATGATTGCCATGTCTCCACCGTCAGATCTGACGGCCGACAGCATTCGTGACGCCAAAGTGAAAGTGCTGAAATCACTGCGCCGTATTGACCGCTCCAACGTGCGTGAGAAAACCGTGCGCGGCCAGTACACCGCAGGTTTTGCCCAGGGGAAAAAAGTCCCTGGCTATCTGGAAGAAGAGGGCGCGAACAAGTCCAGCAACACCGAGACGTTTGTGGCGATCCGCGTGGATATCGACGACTGGCGCTGGGCCGGCGTGCCGTTCTACCTGCGTACCGGGAAACGTCTGCCGGCAAAATGCTCCGAAGTGGTGGTCTACTTCAAAAATCCGGAACTGAACCTGTTCAAAGAATCCTGGCAGGAACTGCCGCAGAACAAACTGACTATTCGTCTGCAACCGGATGAGGGTGTGGATATTCAGATCCTGAACAAAGTGCCGGGTCTTGATCACAAACACAACCTGCAAACCACCAAGCTCGACCTGAGTTACTCTGAAACTTTCAACCAGACGCATCTGGCCGATGCTTACGAGCGTCTGCTGCTGGAAACCATGCGTGGTATCCAGGCGCTGTTCGTCCGCCGCGATGAAGTGGAAGAGGCGTGGAAGTGGGTGGACTCAATCACCGAAGCGTGGGCAGCCGACCAGGACGCGCCAAAACCGTATCAGGCGGGAACATGGGGACCTGTCGCCTCCGTTGCGATGATCACCCGTGATGGCCGCTCCTGGAACGAGTTTGAATAACCCCCATCTCTAGCCCAAAGGTGTTATTTTACCGGTAACATGATCTAACACAGCAAGTGGCATAATTTTTAATCTTTTAAGCTCCGCGTGGATTCACCCGCGGAGCTTTTTTTATTACACTCCCTTCAGACATTTTGCCCCTGTGCTCCGGATATCAGGCGTTTCAGCGTTGTTAACAACCGTCAGAAACTGTGTAAACTCCCGAGCCTGGACAGATAAATTAGAGGAGCTTTTATGAATCCGACATTGTTACGCGTAACACAACGCATCGTTGAACGCTCGAAAGAGACCCGTGCTGCCTACCTTGCCCGCATCGAACAGGCGAAGAGTGAAACGGTCCATCGCTCACAGCTGGCCTGCGGGAATCTGGCCCACGGCTTTGCCGCCTGCCAGCCTGGTGATAAAGACGCGCTGAAAAGCATGCTGCGTAACAATATCGCCATCATTACCTCCTATAACGACATGCTTTCAGCCCACCAGCCGTATGAGGTTTACCCGTCTATCATCCGCAATGCGCTGCACAGCGTGAACGCGGTGGGCCAGGTTGCAGGCGGCGTGCCGGCCATGTGTGATGGCGTGACTCAGGGACAGGACGGTATGGAGCTGTCTCTGTTGAGCCGCGAAGTGATCGCCATGTCGGCGGCAGTGGGCCTCTCTCACAATATGTTTGATGGCGCGCTCTACCTGGGCGTATGCGACAAAATCGTCCCGGGGCTGGTGATGGCCGCGCTGTCGTTTGGCCATCTGCCAGCGATTTTTGTGCCGTCAGGCCCGATGGCAAGCGGTCTGCCAAACAAGGAAAAAGTCCGTATCCGCCAGCTGTATGCCGAAGGAAAAGCGGACCGTCAGGCGCTGCTGGAAGCGGAAGCCGCGTCCTATCACGCGCCGGGCACCTGTACGTTCTACGGTACGGCTAACACCAACCAGATGGTGGTGGAGTTTATGGGGATGCAGCTACCGGGCTCGTCGTTCATCCAGCCGGATGCGCCACTGCGTAAAGCGCTGACCGAAGCCGCAGCCCGTCAGGTGACGCGCCTGACCGGTAACGGCAACGAGTGGATGCCAATGGGCAAAATGGTGGATGAAAAAGTCATCGTCAACGGGATTGTCGCCCTGCTGGCGACCGGCGGTTCAACCAACCATACCATGCACCTTGTCGCGATGGCGCGCGCGGCGGGCATTCTGATCAACTGGGATGACTTCTCCGAGATCTCCTCCGTGGTACCGCTGATGGCGCGTCTGTACCCGAACGGTCCGGCGGACATTAACCACTTCCAGGCCGCGGGCGGCGTGCCGGTGCTGATGCGCGAGCTGCTGAAAGGCGGCCTGCTGCATGAGGATGTCAACACGGTGGCGGGCTTTGGCCTGCATCGCTATACCCTTGAGCCGTGGCTGAACAACGGTGAGCTGGACTGGCGCGAGGGGGCGAGCAACTCGCTCGATCCTCAGGTTATCGCGACCTTCGAACAGCCGTTCTCTCCTCACGGCGGCACCAAAGTGCTGAGCGGTAACCTTGGGCGTGCCGTAATGAAAACTTCTGCCGTGCCGGAAGAGAATCAGGTTATCGAAGCCCCGGCGGTGGTGTTTGAAAGCCAGCACGACGTTTTACCTGCCTTCGACGCGGGTCTGCTTGATAAAGACTGCGTAGTCGTGGTGCGTCATCAGGGACCAAAAGCGAACGGGATGCCAGAATTACATAAACTTATGCCGCCGCTTGGTGTATTATTGGACCGCCGTTTCAAAATTGCGCTGGTGACCGATGGACGCCTCTCGGGGGCATCCGGTAAAGTGCCTTCAGCGATTCATGTCACCCCGGAAGCCTACGACGGCGGCCTGCTGGCGAAAGTCCATGATGGAGACATGATCCGCGTTAACGGTCAGACAGGCGAGTTAACCCTGCTGGTGGACGAAGCAGAGCTGGCGGCGCGTCAGCCACATATTCCTGACCTGAGCGCATCCCGCGTGGGTACCGGACGCGAGATGTTTGGTGCGTTGCGTGAGAAACTCTCCGGTGCGGAGCAGGGCGCAACCTGTATTACGTTTTAAGACGACTTGATTTTAACGATCTGGCGAGAGAAAACTCTGATGAAAAACTGGAAAACAAGTGCAGAAGCAATCCTGACTACTGGCCCTGTCGTGCCGGTTATTGTGGTAAACAAACTGGAGCACGCTGTCCCAATGGCGAAGGCGCTGGTTGCGGGTGGCGTTCGTGTTCTGGAAGTGACCCTGCGTACTGCCTGTGCGATGGATGCGATTCGCGCTATCGCCAAAGAAGTGCCGGAAGCGATCATCGGTGCTGGTACGGTTCTGAATGCGCAGCAGCTGGCGGAAGTGACCGAAGCGGGCGCACAGTTTGCCATCAGCCCGGGCCTGACCGAGCCGCTGCTGAAAGCCGCAACCGAAGGTTCTATTCCGCTGATCCCGGGTATCAGCACCGTTTCTGAACTGATGCTGGGTATGGACTACGGCCTGAAAGAGTTTAAATTCTTCCCAGCTGAAGCGAACGGCGGCACCAAAGCGTTGCAGGCGATTGCAGGCCCATTCTCCCAGGTGCGTTTCTGCCCAACGGGCGGCATCTCTCCGGCCAACTACCGCGACTACCTGGCGCTGAAAAGCGTGCTTTGCATCGGTGGCTCCTGGCTGGTTCCGGCGGATGCGCTGGAAGCAGGCGACTGGGATCGCATTACTAAACTGGCTCGCGAAGCGGTAGAAGGCGCGAAACAGTAACAAATGCTCAATGCATAAAGCAGGCCCTCTGGCCTGATGCTGGTCACTTTATGTGACCAGCATGTATAAGTTCTTCTTCTTCCCACAAACATTTTTAATATCCCTAACCCCCAGGCGTATCATTCTTCATTATTAAATAATCCCTCACTTATATATTTGATGAATAATTCATTCTTAATTTATCTGTGATGAAATTGCCTGGGCTCTTTTTATTTATTCTGTGAATAATATTACTTCCTTTGAGTCAATTCAACTTGAGGTTGGGTATTTTAATAGGAGAACGATAGGTGTATTGTTTTTAATAAACGGAATGTTTGTTAAAAGGATAAATAATAATGTCAGGGGAATCTGAGGTGGCTCAACGGTGGGACACGTTAAACAGATATTTATTGTATTTCCCGCGTAGCAAAAATGTTATTTCTGATGTTCATTCTTTTACAGGAAAAGAGATATTAAGCGAGCCTTATCGCTATACCATCCGCTTTACCAGTCCGGATCAAAACATTGCCATTAATGCTGTTCTTAATCAAAGGGCTGAGTTTATTCTGCGTGCACCCAATCTGGAAGCCTCATGGCATGGGCAAACCTCCTGGCTGCCGGTTCGCCAGATTAATGGCACGATCACCCAATTTTCCCGGCTGATGTCTTCAGGTGACGAAGCACTGTATGAATGCGTGCTGGAGCATGAGCTGGCGCTGCTGGATCAAAATTACCGTTCTGCGGTTTACATGAACATGACAGTCCCGGAGCTCGTTACAAAGCTGATGAAGGACAGTGGTCACTTTGACGGCTACAACATTGATTTTGAGCAACTGAGCCACAGCTATCCACGACGGGAAATGATCATTCAGTGGAAAGAAACCGATTTGCGGTTCATCCGTCGGCTGCTGGCAGAGATAGGGATCTGGTTCCGTTTTGAGAATCACAACAAAGTGAAAACGGAAACCGTCGTTATTTTTGGGGATTCTGCGCGTCGTTACAACTTCAGCGACAAACAGATGCCTTATGTCCGACATTCAGGCATGACCAGTTATAACGAATACATCACCGATCTGGAGGAGCAGCACGGCCTGATCCCAAAAAATGTGTTGGTTCGCACCTATAACTACCGTGACCCGCAATCGCCGCAGACGGATAAGACCATTAAAACGAGCGATATTCCCGAAGGTGTAACGACAGGCCAACACTATCACTATGCCGATCACTATCTTGCTGCGGGGGATTTTCACGGTGAAGAGGCGGAAACCGCCGCATTTTACGCTCGTCTGCGTTATGAACGCCTGTTGAACGGACAGAGTCTTCTGGGGGCGACAACCAGCGATCCCGAGCTTCAGCCAGGCATTATGTTTTATCCCTCAGGGCCTGTACCTGACGGGTTTAAGTCCGGGTTTGTGATAACTGCGATGATTATCCGCGGCAGCCGTGCTGAACACTATCGCGCCGTACTTTCTGGGATCCCCTATATCCACGGCTATAGCTTCCGTCCTGAATACATATCCCGGCCGGTGATAGCCGGAACGGTGCCCGCCAGAGTGAAGGCTATCGGGGGAGATAAAACCTATGCCGGACTTGATGCGGTTGGACGCTACCGGGTTAAGTTCGATTTTGACCTTGATGAAAAACGGGTCGGATTTGAAAGCGCCCTGGTACGCCTCGGCAGGCCGTACGCCGGTGACACTTTTGGTATTCACTTTCCGTTGCTGGAGGGGACTGAAGTTGCCGTAGGTTTTGAAGGCGGCGACCCGGACAGACCTTTTATCGCCCATGTCATGCACGACGGCAGCCACCCGGATTTAGTCACAAACCGTAACGATACCCGAAACGTGATCCGCACGGCCGCGTTGAACAAGATCCGTCTTGAAGATCGTCGCGGGCAGGAACACATCAAAATCTCTACCGAGTACGGCAAAGGGCAAGTGAGTGTGGGCCACCTGGTTGATGCTGAGGGCAAAAAGCGCGGGGAAGGTGTGGAGGCTCGCACCGACGACTGGATGGCGCTGCGTGCTGCCAAAGGCGTGATGATCACCACGGAAGCACAGCCCCGCGCGGGGGGTAAGCAACTGGATATGACAGCGGCTATTTCACAACTCGAAAAGGCGTTATCGCTGGCGATGACCCTACAACAAAGTGCGCTTACGGCAGGTGCGAGTAATGTGGAAACCGATCGGCAAAATGCGCTCAGCCAGACGCTGAGTCATCTCGCGGAGCCCGGTATCTTGGCATATGGAAAAAGTGGAATTGCGCAGGTTACGCCGGACAGCCTGCAATTGTCAGCCGGGAAAGACCTGATTGCCACAGCGGGCGGGAATGCCAGCGTGAATGTGGTGAAAAAATTCTCGCTGGCCGTAGGGGAAAAACTGTCGCTGTTTGCCCGCAAACTCGGCATCGAGATGATTGCCGGTGCGGGGGATATTACGACGCAGGCGCAGCGGGGCGAAATGCACATGCTGTCGCAGCAGGATTTCACGCTGACGAGCACCGCCGGGAAAATGAACGGCAGTGCCAGAAAGGGAATGCAGTTTGTCTGCGGGGGCGGCGGGATCCGTATCAGCCCGACCGGACTGGTCACGATTTTCTCGCCGACGGGCATTGAGCTCAAAGCGCCGAGCCTGAAATACGACGGTCCGGAAAGTGTGTCGGTACCGACGCCATCCTTTGACAAAGGCGCCTTTAAACTTCGCTACAAACTGCACGCCTGCGATGATCCGGAGCAAATTCTGGCAAACAAAAAATTCAGGCTGACCAGTGCATCCGGTCAGGTGGTGGAAGGCGTGACGGACAGCTCCGGTCGTTCAACACTGCTCGATGCTGACGACCTCGACAGCTATAAAATGGAGATAATGGAATGACGGAGGCGAAGACAAAACCCTACGCTCCACGGGTGGTATCAGAAGGCGATATTCCGGTACACAAAACCCTGGGCGAAGTCGCCCAGACGCGCAACGTCGGGATACCGCGTCCGATGCCCGGCATTGTGATCCTCGTCCATGGCGTGAACGACGTGGGTGAAGCTTACCAGAATCAGGAGAAAGGAATACTTGTCGGGCTGGGTAAGCGACTCAACCGGCAGGATTTTTACGCCCACGAATGGAAAGACTACAGAATTATCACTCCCGGGCGTTCCCCCATCATCCCGTTTTACTGGGGATATAAACCGGTTACGCATGCTGACTACCGGGCGGACCAGAAGCGCTACCGGGAGGAAGTCGGGAAGCTGAGTGACAAAGCGCATCTGCCCTATGATGCGTACCAGGAAGATAACGAGACGAATAAAAAGTCGCTGGGTAATGACGGGAAAGGGCCGTTTCAGTACCAGAACGATAACTTTAAAAATGCACTTGATACGAGTTTTGCCAAGGGGGGCGGGACCTTTGCCAACGCAACGACGACGATCCCGGATATGCTGGGACCCGGCGCCGGTGGCTTCGGCGTTGCCGCTGCGGGATTTGCCTCGCTGCACTTCAATGATGGCGATTTTACCCATCCTATCTATGAAAGCCCACACCGCATTTACCAGTTTTTTGCCGCTCAACGGCTGGCGGATTTGATTTTAACTATCCGCCGAAATCCGGTCACAGCAAATGATGTTATCAACGTAGTGGCGCATAGTCAGGGCACAATCCTTACCATGCTGGCGAATATGTTGGTCAAACAAGAGGGATTAAAGCCTGTCAACTGTGTCATTCTTAATCACTCACCGTATTCTCTTAAGTCGCGCGTGGCTGAAAATATTCAGCCGGGTTATCAACAGACCGACGATGCCAGACAGCAGACATTTAAAAATTTCTGTCGCCTTATGCATACGCAATGGAAAGGTGGCGGGAAAATAGCAGAGAGCGAATTACTGGCTCTGGAGGCCTCCTGTACCCTGCGTAAACCTTCCGATAATCCGCTACGAACGGATGACAGATATTGCCGAAGCAACGACGGAAAAGTGTATAACTACTTTTGCCCGAATGATGGCGTCGTGTCGCTGGAGAATGTGCAGGGGGTTGGCTGGCGGGGCATTCCTCAGAATATTGCCAGTGATATACCGAATCTGTTTCAGCGCGTGTTTTACCAGCATGGTGAAGTAGGAAAAATCCCTGACGCTAACCCCTTTGAGCTACCATCGCGAAATGAGGGGGATGCAAAATATGCCTTTCTCACGAACGCCAGTTACAGCGCTCGCGATGTGGTAATAAACGGTGAGGAGTTACCGGAACCTTTTATTTTCAAACTTCAGGGGGAGGATAATCACCCGGATAACGATCCTAAAACCAGTGATAAACCGTATACCTATTATGTCGATCCGGACAGCCCGGACGCCTACATTTCCTATTCCGCCAAAGCCAGCGCCATTAAGCGCACGGTAACGACAACCTTTGCTGTGAACCGCTATCAAAATATTGGCTGGCAGCCGGGTCACGTTTTATCTGCTTCAGAGCTTAAAGAAGAGAGTTTTGAACGCAAGCATGAGGTTATTTATGGTGAGGTGTCAGGTTCGCGTGATTTTCAGTTAGTTACCCTTACCTGGAAGAAAACACCGGAAGAACTGCAAGCGGAATGGCAGAAAATTGACCCGGTAGGCTACAGCCAGCACTCCTCTATTGTGATGAGCGAATTTGCGCCATCGCACGCTATGGCGTTTGATTTGGCTATTGGGCAGTGCAAATCATTCGATTATCAGGCGGGGAAATTTTGGGAAGGGTTGTTACATCGTGCGGACTGGCGCGATCCGCAGAACGGCAATGCCGATGCCAGAGAATATTATCGTTCGGGAAGGTTGCCAATTGCTGAGACGAAAGACTTCATGAACAGACCTGACGAAGTGCTTCCAAAGAGCACTTACGGTGTGAAAAATCAGTTTAACAAACATACCTCTTTCAAGCCTTCTCACGATCAGGTTTCAGGAAATCAAGAATTGAAAAGCCTCCAATGGGATATGCCAAAACCAATGAGTGACAGTCAACTGGCGTAAGGACAAAACATGAAGGGATTATGCAAAGCTCTTGCTGCTATAGCTATCTTGCTGACAACTGGATGCCAGGCGAAAGAGCCACCGACGCAGATAGTTTACCGGTTCGATGATCACCGTTACCTTGAGTTAAAAGGCTGGGGCTGTGAAGGCGAACTCTGGTACACGGATAAGAAGCGAGGCATTCACACCGAACCAGTTAGTCAGTTTTATCGACTCTTTACCCGTAAATTTATTCATCCATCAGAGCGATATATTGCACTGACGGGATGGGGAGTGAGTGGATTCATAGTATCTAAGGACTATGGGAAAACGTGGCGCTCTGTAGCGTTTTCACCAAATCATAATGAACCCAATGGTGATGACTACGCGCCGTATGAGGATATTATTTCTTTCACCGTCGTCAACGATCAGGGCTTTTTACTGACCAAACACCGGCTGTATATGTCATCAAAGCCATTTGAAGACCCGCGCATTCTGCCCGGTGGGCCGGGGATTGCCTATACCGTGGATGACGGAATGGGAAATAAAGTAAGCGATACGCTGGACCCCCGTTTCCCTGGCTGGGCCTGGGGAATGGTCTATATGACTAAGCAGGGGCTTAAGCACAGCACGCAGCAATTTAAGGCTAACTGGCAAGATTTACCCGACAGCGTACCCGAAGTGAAGGAGTACACCGGCTGGGATCATATGCGCTGTGATATGGATGCGGGGCGATAACTGATGAAAGGATTATGTACCGTTCTCGCAGCTACGTCCGTTGTGCTGGCAACCGGATGCCAGGCGAAAGAACCGCCGACACAGGTTGTTTACCGGTTCGATGATCATCGTTATCTTGAGTTAAAAGGCTGGGGCTGTGAAGGCCAGCTCTGGTATACAGATACGAAAAGGGGTATTCATTCACAGCCTTATTTTCAATTTTATCGAGTATTTACCCGTAAGTTTATTCATCCATCAGAACGATATATCTCAATTCCTAACTGGGAGGTGGATGGGTTTCATGTATCGAAAGACTATGGCGAAACATGGAAAGCTGTCGGTTTTTCCCCAGCGGGTAATGAACCAAATGGAGATAACAGAGCACCCGCAGAAGATGCAGTGTCTTTTACCGTCGTCAACGATCAGGGCTTTTTACTGACCAAGCACCGGCTGTACATGTCGTCAAAACCATTTGAAGACCCGCGCATTCTGCCCGGTGGGCCGGGGATTACCTATACCGTGGATGACGGAATGGGAAATAAAGTCAGAGGTAAGCTGGAACCCGGTTCTTCTGGCCCTGCTTGGGGGCTGGATTACATCACCAAAGAAGGTCTGCACGAAGATATATCTCAATTTAAGACAAACTATCAGGACCTACCCGACAGCGTACCCGAGGTGAAGGGCTATACCGGCTGGGATCATATGCGCTGTGATATGGATGCGGGGCGATAACTGATGAAAGGATTATGTACCGTTCTCGCAGCTACGTCCGTTGTGCTGGCAACCGGATGCCAGGCGAAAGAACCGCCGACACAGGTTGTTTATCGGTTCGATGATCATCGTTATCTCGAACTGAAAGGCTGGGATTGCGAAGGTGAACTCTGGTTTAGCGATACTAAGAAAGGTATCCATTCACAGATTGCCAGTCAGTTTTATCGAATCTTCACCAAAAAATTCGTGCATCCTTCAGAGCACTATCTTGCTATTCCGTGGTGGGGAAATGTTACTGGTGGTTTTTCAGTATCAAAAGACTATGGGAAAACGTGGGAAAGAGGTGGTGCATCTATGTCATCAGGGAGCAATGAACCTGATGGAAGTAACGCTCCTTATTATGATGATGTTATATCTTTCACCGTCGTCAGCGATCAGGGCTTTTTACTGACCAAACACCGGCTGTATATGTCGTCAAAACCATTTGAAGACCCGCGCATTCTGCCCGGCGGGCCGGGGATTGCCTATACCGTGGATGACGGAATGGGAAATAAAGTCAGCGGGAAGCTGGAACCCCGTTCCCCTGGCTGGGCCTGGGGAATGGTCTACATGACTAAACAGGGGCTCGAGGGCAGCACGCAGCAACTTAAGGCAAACTGGCAAGTTTTACCCGACAGCGTACCCGAAGTGAAGGAGTACACCGGCTGCGATCATATGCGCTGTGATATGGATGCGGGGCGATAACTGATGAAAGGATTATGTACCGTTCTCGCAGCGACGTCCGTTGTGCTGGCAACCGGATGCCAGGCGAAAGAGCCACCGACGCAGATAGTTTACCGGTTTGATGATCATCGCTACCTTGAGTTAAAAGGCTGGGGCTGCGAAGGTGAACTCTGGTATACGGATACTCTTCGGGGTATTCATACCAGGCCCGTCAGTCAATTTTATCGGATTTTCACCAAAAAATTTGTTCATCCTTCTGAACGATATATTGCCATACCCACCTGGGATGACCCAGGAACAATGATTTCAAAAGATTATGGTAAAACATGGTCTCCCCAGTTTTTTTCGGTAGGGCCTAATGAGCCCGATGGTACTAACCAACCATCCTATGAGGATATTATTTCTTTCACCGTCGTCAACGATCAGGGCTTTCTACTAACCAAGCACCGGCTGTACATGTCGTCAAAACCATTTGAAGACCCGCGCATTCTGCCCGGTGGGCCGGGGATTACCTATACCGTGGATGACGGAATGGGAAATAAAGTAAGCGATACGCTGGACCCCCGTTTCCCTGGCTGGGCCTGGGGAATGGTCTATATGACTAAGCAGGGGCTTAAGCACAGCACGCAGCAATTTAAGGCTAACTGGCAAGATTTACCCGACAGCGTACCCGACGTGAAAGGCTATACCGGCTGGGAGCACATGCAATGCAACATGGATGCGGGAAAATAGGGAGATAAAGCGATGAAAGGCGTCATTAGGTTAAACGATCCGCTGATAAGCGGAGGAAAAGTCACTAAGGCCTCTGGGGCAGACTTTATGGGTCAGCCCGTGGCATTAAAAGATGATCTTGCGCAGTGTCCGCTCCATAAAGGGACGTTCGCAATCACTGAATGTCACCCAACCTGGACCATGCATGGCCGTGGGGTTGTGGTAGATGGCTGTCGCGCGGCGTGTGGATGTGAAATCAAAAGTACCTTACCTGTGGCGGGAGCTTCGTAATGCGCGCATGGTGGTTATACAAAAAACAGCCAGACCCGGATTCCACTGTGCCAGTCGTCATGATTGTTTTCCTCTATGTGATAGCCGTCGCAATGGGCCTCGCGATCCGGGCTCTCACCTGGCCTGAACAGGAACACATTACGGCTCTCTTTTTTGTGCCTTCAGTTATTCTGCCCATCTGTGTTGTGTCGTTGTTAGTTTTTACAAGTTTCATATTTCATGACGCCAACATTCATTATGCTGAAACCCGAAAATTCATAGCAAAAGAGCAGGAGATTAATTTAAAGGCGTATGCGCGAAAAAATATCGCTATCGCAGCATGGTCTGCAATCACCCCCCTGGAGCAACCCGCGCTGAATATGTTGAAACTGGAAGGCGAATTTCCGCTGGCACCGAAAACGCCGGTTAATATTCAGCTGGAAGATCGCTTCGACCAGACCAGGAATGAACAGATGTTTTACCGCTTACTGGATCCGATGGCAGAAAAATTGAAGGACTATAACTACCGTATTTTTGAAACCGTTGTCTGGGTTCACGGAGGGAGTGGATCCTGCATTGATGAACTGAGGCGCACTCTGGAGCGGTTGGGTATTGAAACGGCCAGCACGTGTAAAATTGAGTACAGCACAGAATGTCCTGACTACGCGATCGTTAGCCAATGGATGAACTTATCTGATTACAGAGTTGAAAACCGGTTGATTGTTATCGTTGATTTACATGAAGAAAGCGGCGAATCAAAGAGCATGGAAAATGCATGTGCATTCCTGCTAACCAGTCATTATGTCCGGGAGGAGGGCGAAAAACCGGTATATTTATATCAACCTATGTCTGACGTGACCGATGTAGAGGACAAAATGGCGGTCTTCCTTGAGACGGGTTCGGTACTTACGCCGAAAAATCTCTGGTATACCGGGCTATCCCGTATTGAAAAATATCCATTAATGCAGGCACTGGACAAAAAAGCGCTCACGGTGGAACGGCTGGATATCGATGCCTCTCTGGGCGCAAAGAGTGCCGGGTATCGGTGGCTGGTTCTGGCATTTGCGGCGGATGCGGTCAAATATGCCCAGGGGGAGCAACTGGTAGCATATTCAGACAAAAACAAATTTTGTATTACTGCGCTTTCCTCCATGAAGACAGCTATCCCAAATAAACTTACCTGGTGTAACTGGAGTAATCCCCTTTATCCTGCGGGGATGGCGGCTTTATTCTGCGTGTTATCCCTCATTGCCTATCGTATCAGTTTCCTGGCGCAAAACGATCCGCCAGCAATCTGGGAACTGATTGCGAGCATAATCATTCCCTTCGTTATTTTTATAGGCCTCGGTAGTTTTGTTTTCATCTCGAAAACGAATGAAGCCTACGAGGACATGGAATACGAATGGAAGCGATAGAAACGAAACAACGTTAATCATGCTATGTGGCTGGTCGCTTACTTGACCAGCCTCTAGTTATTTACCCTGTCACTTTTACCGCAGTGGCCGCTTTTTTCGCTCTCGCGACGGCTTCGTCCACGTTTTCCCCGGTTGCTAATGCCACGCCCAGACGACGGCTTCCGTCGATCTCCGGTTTGCCGAACAGTCTGACCTGTAAGCCTGCACCAACCGCACCTTCGACGTTATCAAAGGTGACATTCTGGCTGGTCAGCTGCGGCAGGATCACCGCCGAGGCTGCCGGGCCGTACTGACGGATGCCGCCAACCGGCAGGCCGAGGAAAGCACGTACGTGCAGCGCGAACTCAGAGAGATCCTGCGAAATCAGCGTGACCATCCCGGTATCGTGCGGGCGAGGGGAGACTTCACTGAAGATCACCTCGTCGCCGCAAACAAATAACTCCACGCCGAACAGGCCGTAGCCGCCCAGCGCCAGCACCGTTTTGCGGGCGATCTCCTGCGCGCGTGCCAGCGCCAGCGCGCTCATTCGCTGCGGCTGCCAGGATTCGCGATAATCGCCGTCTTCCTGGCGATGACCAATCGGGTCGCAGAAATAAACACCGTCCACGGCGCTGACGGTGAGCAGGGTAATTTCAAAATCAAACTTCACCACGCCTTCTACGATGACGCGCCCGGCACCGGCACGGCCGCCCTGCTGGGCATAGTCCCAGGCTTTGTCCAGCGTGCTGCTGTCGCGGATAAAGCTCTGCCCTTTGCCGGAGGAGCTCATTACCGGCTTAATGATGCACGGGTAGCCAATCTCCTCTACGGCCTGGAGAAACGCAGCTTTATCCCCGGCAAAACGGTAGCTGGAGGTCGGGAGCTGTAATTCTTCTGCCGCCAGGCGACGAATGCCTTCCCGGTTCATGGTCAGTTTTGCCGCTGTGGCACAGGGCACCACGCGCTGGCCTTCCTGTTCAAGGGCAACCAACATCTCAGTGGCAATGGCCTCAATTTCAGGTACCACGAAATCCGGTTTTTCGTCGGCAATTAACGCCCGCAGGGCATTACCGTCAAGCATATCGATGACGTGCGAGCGATGCGCGACGTGCATGGCGGGCGCATTCGCATAACGGTCCACCGCAATCACTTCCACACCCAAACGCTGGCATTCAATGGCCACTTCTTTACCCAGTTCACCCGATCCCAACAGCATAACGCGCGTCGCGGCAGGACGCAGCGCAGTTCCTAAACGAGTCATAAAAATCCCCCTGAAAAAGATGCGGGCAGTATAAACGAAAACGTTTGCGTATGTCTTGTATAGGGATAACCCGAACAGGGGAGAAATTTGCGCTTCTTTAGCACTGACAGACATTTCCTGACACCCGCTCGCTTAGGCTGTGAAGGTTACGCACGGTTACGTGAGGAAAAATATGTCAGGCTGGATGAATCAACTGCAATCCCTGTTGGGACAAAAAGGCTCGTCGTCCGGCGAGCAGGGTCTGAGCAAGCTGCTTGTGCCGGGTGCGCTCGGCGGGCTGGCCGGTTTGCTGGTTGCCAATAAATCATCGCGGAAACTGCTTACCAAATACGGTACCGGCGCGCTGCTGGCGGGCGGAGGGGCTATTGCAGGCTCCGTCTTATGGAACAAATACAAAGACAAGGTGCGCAACGCGCATCAGGATGAACCGCAGTACGGGAAGCAGGTATCGCCGTTAGATTTACGCACCGAGCGTCTGATCCTCGCCCTGGTCTTTGCAGCCAAGAGCGACGGGCATATTGATGCCAGTGAACGTGCCGCAATTGAACAGCAGATGCGGGAAGCGGGCGTTGAGGAGCAGGGCAGGGCGCTGGTGGCGCAGGCCATCGAACAGCCGCTCGATCCGCAGCGTCTGGCGCAAAGCGTGAAAAACGAAGAAGAGGCACTGGAACTCTATTTTCTGAGCTGTGCCGCCATCGATATCGATCACTTTATGGAGCGCAGCTACCTGAACGCCCTGGGTGATGCGCTGAAGATCCCACAGGACGTTCGTGAGGGAATTGAGCAGGATATTCAGCAGCAGAAGCAGACCCTCGCGGGCTAGAAGGCCATGTTTCGCTTGCATCATACGCGTGTTTTGCCAACCTTATAGGATGTAAAACGAAAAAGTAAGAATGCCATGCCTCCAAAAGCCCGACGTACTCCTTATGCGATCACCACGCATGGCGATACGCGTATCGATAACTACTACTGGCTGCGGGACGATTCTCGTTCCCGGCCAGAGGTGCTCGACTATCTGCACGAGGAAAACGACTATGGCCGCCAGGTCATGGCCAGCCAGCAGGCGCTTCAGGATCAGCTCCTGAACGAAATGGTACAGCGTATCCCCCAGCGTGATGTCTCTGCCCCGTGGTGCAAAAACGGTTATCGCTATCGCCATATTTATGAGCCGGGAAACGAATATCCCATCTACCAGCGCCAGTCTGTGCTAAGCGCCGAGTGGGACGAATGGGAGATCCTGCTGGATGCTAACAAACGTGCTGCCCACAGTGAGTTTTATACGCTGGGCGGCATGTCCATTTCCCCCGATAACGCCATTATGGCGCTGGCTGAGGATTACCTCTCCCGCCGCCAGTACGGTTTGCGTTTCCGCAATCTTGAAACGGGAAACTGGTATCCCGAAATGCTGGATAATGTCTCCCCCGATTTCGTCTGGGGTAACGATTCAGAAACGGTCTACTACGTTAAAAAGCATGCCTCAACGCTGCTGCCTTATCAGGTCTGGCGTCATACGGTGGGGACCGATTCCGCCGACGATGAGCTTGTGTATGAAGAAAAAGACGAGACGTTCTACGTCAGCCTGCATAAAACCTCGTCTCGCCACTACGTGATTATCTTCCTTGCCAGCGCCACCACCTCTGAGGTGCTGCTGCTGGATGCCGAACTGCCGGATGCCCAGCCGTTATGCTTCCTGCCGCGCCGTAAAGATCATGAGTACAGTCTGGATCACTTCCAGCACAGCTTTTACCTGCGTTCGAACCGCGAGGGCAAAAACTTTGGCCTTTATAAAACCAAAGTGCGCGATGAACGGAAGTGGGAAGTGTTAATTCCTGCGCGCGATCAGGTGATGCTGGAGGGGTTCACCCTGTTTACCGACTGGCTGGTGGTGGAAGAGCGTCAGCGCGGACTGACCAGTATCCGCCAAATCAACCGCAAAACCCGCGAAGTGGTGGGCATTGCGTTCGATGACCCGGCTTACGTGACGTGGATCGGCTTTAACCCGGAACCGGAATCTTCCCGCCTGCGGTACGGCTATTCGTCAATGACTACCCCGGACACGTTGTTTGAGCTGGATATGGACACCGGGCAGCGTCAGGTGATTAAACAGGCTGAGGTCCGGGGATTTGAGTCGGAAAATTATCGGAGTGAACACCTGTGGGTGACCGCGCGCGACGGCGTTGAAGTCCCCGTGTCTCTCGTCTACCACAAGGATCACTTCAACAAAGGTAAAAACCCCATCCTCGTCTACGGTTACGGCTCCTACGGATCCAGCATGGACGCCGATTTCAGCAGCAGCAGGCTGAGCCTGCTCGACCGCGGTTTTGTTTATGCGATTGCCCATATTCGCGGCGGCGGCGAGCTGGGTCAGCACTGGTATGAAGACGGAAAATTTCTCAAAAAGAAAAATACCTTCAATGACTACCTTGATGTCTGCGATGCGCTGATCGCGCAGGGTTATGGCGATCCGCAACTCTGCTTTGGCATGGGGGGCAGCGCCGGAGGCATGTTAATGGGAGCCGTGGTAAACCAGCGGCCTGAACTGTTTAAAGGCGTTATCGCTCAGGTGCCGTTTGTGGACGTGGTGACGACCATGCTGGACGAAACCATTCCGCTGACCACCGGGGAGTTTGAGGAGTGGGGGAACCCGCAGGATGAAACCTATTACCGCTACATGAAAGAGTACAGCCCGTACGATAACGTCGAGGCGAAAGCCTATCCGCATATGCTGGTGACCACCGGCCTGCACGATTCCCAGGTGCAGTACTGGGAGCCCGCGAAATGGGTGGCGAAGCTGCGTGAGCTAAAAACTGACGATAATCTGCTGCTGCTGTGTACCGATATGGACTCGGGGCACGGAGGGAAATCAGGGCGATTTAAATCCTATGAAGGGGTGGCGCTGGAGTACGCCTTTTTGATTGGCCTGGCGCAGGATACGCTGCCAGGCCGCGCGGGAACTCAGGCTTCGCCTAAATAATGCTTCAGCGTCAGGCGCAGTTCCGGGCTCATTCTGTCGAGGTTGTTGTACAGCCAGCGCAGATAGCCCGGATCGTTGTCCGCCACTTCCGATACCGGTTTTCCACGATATTTACCGAACGTGAAGGTGGTCAGTAGGGCGGGGCGGCCGGTAATGGTCGCCATATCGTCCGGCGTCCAGCCGGAAGTATTCATGATATCAATCAGGAGCGCTGCGGTGATGTAGCAGTCATAGAGGGCGCGGTGATGATGCAGCCCTTCCGGCGTCCGCACGCTTAGTTTGCGCGACTTATACAGCGCCATATTGCTGTATTTGATCCCCGGCCACAGACGGCGCGCCAGCTTCATGGTGCAAATCCATTCACCGGGCATCTCCGGCAGCACGCGGCGGTCAAAGCTGGCGTTATGGGCGACATACCACTGGCTACCGTGGTAAAGAGGGATGATCTCTTCAATCCACGGCTTATCCGCCACCATCGATTCCGTAATGCGATGAATTGCCATCGCCTGCGCACTGATAGGACGGTCCGGGCGCACCAGGTGGCTCATTGGATTGACTATCTTTCCGTCAACCACGTCGACAGAGGCGACTTCCACAATTCCACCCTGCAAATCGCAGGTTTCGGTATCGATAACGCGCAGCATTGATCGCTCCTGATCCTAAAATGCCTAGCCTAATGGAATGATATCCCCTTGCCAACCCTGTCGGCCCAAAGAACCGGTTAACAGCAACTCTCCCTTATCGGCACGCACGATCAGCTGACCTTTTTCATCCCATAACGCGCTACCGCTGCGCGCGTTCGCCATTAATACCGCGATGGCGTACTTATGCGCGAAGCGTTGTAACGAACTGATGGATTGCCGCCAGCGTTGCTCACCCACCGCCAGGCTGCTGGTGAACAGCGTTGCCTCTGGGTCCAGTTCCGGGGCGTCAGCCTGATTATCAACGATGGTTAACCGTTTATTGCCAGGAATAACACCCGCACCGTTACCCTGCGGATAGCGCCGGATGGTCGACAGGTTAGGGGTGAAAAGCGCGAGTCCTTTCTGTTGCTGGAGAGTAATACCGGCAATCACCGTGATGAAACGTGACTGCGCCGCGTGAAGGAGGGGGGCAAGCTGCAAATCGTCAGGGGGTGGGGGTAAGGTTGTTCCGCCAGGGCCGGTAAGCGAAAGCTCCGGAAAGACGACTAAATCGCACCCATGCGAGGCAGCCTCGGCAATAAAGTGCAGGTGATGTTTTACGTGCTCATCAACACAGTTGTGCCGCGGAGCATACTGAGCCGCGGCAATAGTCCATCGTGACATCGTGACTTCCTTATACACTAAGTCGCTGGGATTTTAAGATTACACCTAAATTTATCAGGGTTTTCTTATCCTGCCACATAACGCGTAAGGAAGTGTAACGGGACGTTAAGCTTATTTAACTTTAGGTTCGTACGGCAGGCGCGAGAGATTAACGGAGGCGAGGCGATGCGCAATAAGACGTTCGCGGAACCAGTCGCGCAGATGCGCGGGTTGTTCACGCTCTACCACTTCAGCCACGACGGGCATGTTGTAACGCTCTTTGAATGCGACCCCCGCGGCGGCGAGATCGACATTCACTTTGTCCATCTCGTCCTGAGGAAGGGCGGCCAGGTTAACGTTCATTTCCTTCTCCTTTTTCTGCGGCGGCAACGTTACCGCGATTGTTCAACGATGACAAGGGAGCAAAGGATGTTCCTCGACTCGTTAATTATACAGAGTTATTCTTTAGCATTCAGGCATAACGAAAAGGAATGATTGTGATGCACTTTACCCCTTCCCGCGTCGCGTGTGCGCTGGTGTTTCTGCTCTCTTCGGCAATCGCGCCATCAGCTCTGGCCCATGCGCACCTTAAGCAACAATCCCCGCAGGAAAATACCGTCGCGACGGCACCCGACGTCATTACCCTGAATTTCTCGGAAGGCATTGAACCTGCCTTCAGCGGCGTCGTGGTGACGGACGCGCAGCAGCACAAAATCCAGACCGGCGGGGTGAAGCGTGACGAGAAGGATAACGCAAAGCTGATTGTTCCTCTTGAGAAACTGTTGACGACCGGCACCTATACGGTGGACTGGCATGTGGTCTCCGTGGACGGCCACAAAACCAAGGGCAGCTATCACTTTAGCGTGAAATAGTATGCTGGCCCTGAGCTACGTAGCGTTTCGCTTTATCCATTTTGTTGCGCTGATACTACTTTTCGGCAACGCGCTATACAGTGTCTGGTTTGCACCGTCTTCGTTGCAGCGCCTCATGACGCAGCGTTTCCAGCGCCAGCAGAATATCGCGGCCTTAATCAGCCTGATGGCTGCTCTGCTGATGTTCGGCCTGCAAAGTGGGTTAATGGGTAACGGCTGGGGGGATGTCATTCGCCCGGCGGTCTGGCGCAGCGTGCTGGGCACGCAGTTTGGTGGCGTCTGGCTGTGGCAAATGGTGCTGGCCGCTGTGACCGCGGGCGCTGCATGGCTTACCCCGCAAAAGGGCTCACGGCTATTACTGCTCGCGATGGGGCAACTGGTGCTGCTGGCGGGCGTGGGACATGCCGCGATGAACGGTGGCGCGCCGGGTGCGTTGCATCGTCTGAACTATGCGCTTCACCTGCTCTGCGCCGCCACCTGGGTGGGCGGTTTACTGCCGCTGCTGTTCTGTATGCGGCTGGCGAAAGGCCGCTGGCAGCCAGCCGCTATCTTTACCATGATGCGCTTCTCCCGCGTGGGGCATTATGCCGTGGCGGGCGTGCTGCTGACCGGGATAATCAATACGCTCTTTATTGTAGGCATAGACGTGCCGTGGGAAGCGCCTTATGTACGGCTGTTGTTGTTCAAATGTGCGCTGGTCATCATGATGGTGGCAATTGCGCTGGCGAATCGGTATTTTCTTGTGCCACGCTTTCGCCCTGATGCCGGGCGGGAACAACAGATTTTTATCAGGATGACACAGGCAGAAGTGGTGCTGGGCGCGCTGGTACTGGCGGCCGTCAGCCTGTTCGCGACCTGGGAACCCTTCTGACAAGGTTTAATAACTTATGAAAAAGACACTGCTTTCTCTTTTACTTCTCACCTGTGCCAGCAGTGCGCTGGCCGCGCCGCAGGTCATCACCGTCAGCCGGTTTGAAGTGGGTAAGGACAACTGGGCATTTAATCGTGAAGAGGTCATGCTCACCTGCCGTCCCGGTAACGCGCTGTATGTCATCAATCCCAGTACGCTCGTGCAGTATCCGTTAAATGACGTAGCGGAGCAGCAGGTTGCCAGCGGGAAAAGTAACGGACAGCCTGTCAGCGTGATCCAGGTGGATGACCCAGCAAACCCCGGGCAGAAGAAGAGTCTGGCACCGTTTATTGAGCGCGCTAAAAAGCTCTGCTAGCCGTCAGGTTTCCAGTAAAAAAAAACCGCAGGTGCTTGTAAAAGCTCTGCGGTTTTTCACATTTAGTGATGTTCTGACGCTTTTTTTCAGACCACTTTTACTGTGGACTGGAAAACCTGACGTCGTCATCTATTCTTAAAGGGCAAGGCGATTGAGCCTGCATTAATGCCAACTTTTAGCGCACGGCTCTCTCCCAAGAGCCATTTCCCTGGACCGAATACAGGAATCGTATTCGGTCTCTTTTTATCTGCATGAAAATAAACGATAAAATCCGGTTTTCGTCTCAGCAGAAGGTTCACTTCCTGTGCGCCTGCTTCAAACATACCACAACCCGGCAGGCGTAAGTCCAGTCCTTTTTGGCTGTTTTGTTAAATTTTTGTTTGTATTTTGCCTGAGATGACTGTGGGATCAATGCGCGCATGTACGGAAGCCGCAATATCATCAAGTAACGCAAAGCGGCGACGGTATTCGGCGCGTTTTTTGCTGGCAATCTCCTCCAGTGCTTTACGCTCCATCTGGAGCGGCAACTGCCAGCAGAAGGCGGAGAGTTTCTTTCCGTTCAGGCCTTCCCAGAACTCGTCGTAGCTGGCGTGAAAATGACGCCCTTTGCTCAGACGGTAGCGCAGCGCGCGGAAAACATGGCCTTCATCGCTGACGGCAAAAATCGCGCTGATGTTCGAGCGTGAGGCAAGCTGGAAGATCACCTCCATCAGCACGCGTTTCGGGAAAAGCCCATGGCAGGCACGGGTAGCCTGCTTAATCACCTCCCGTGAAACATGACGACGGGGACCCTGGAGGCCGCCGATCACCAGCACCATACGACCGTTACTGCGTGCGACACAGAACGTCAGGCTGGCAAGCAGCGTGTTGTCATTGTCATGCAGCCAAAGCGTGCTTTCGCCTTCACGTTCAGCCTTACCTGCGGACGAGGCGTGGACGGTATAGATTTCGCCGTTTTTTGCCTCGAACCGGACAACCGGCACCTCTTGCGGATTAGTCAGCGCGTGGGCGAGGGCGGTATTTGTCAGACTATCAATCCACTGATAGTGGCTGACGATAGCATCGGCCCGGTCGTTTGAGTTCAGGCCACGCATCAGATACTGGCGGTGAGTTTTGCTCGGCAAGGTAATTTGAGAGGTGAGCAGCCTGTCGAAATCATCGCGCCCGGATAGCGCCTCCAGCATGCGATGGGTGGAGGACCAGAATAAAAGCGAGCGCAGAAGGAACTTTAACCGGTAATCACGTTTGTGCCAGATTGGGCCGGGAACGCGTTTCCCTCTCACCAGTTCAGAAATAATATTTGTGCGATGCGGATAAAAAACATCGTTTTGCAGGTGTATGTTTGACACGTGAAAATCCCTCTTTTTATTCCGCATTATTTTAAAGGCCAGGGAATAAGGGATTAATAGCGCAGCGATCTTTATTTCCGGCTGGTTTATGGTTTGTTTGGATTCGCGATATCCAACGCCAGCGCATGACATTTTCTGTGGCAGCTATACTTCTTACAGGAGGCGTTATGTATCAGAAAATAGAGGGAGAACACTGGCGTCATGTCTGGGTTGTCAGCGATATTCATGGTTGCTATCAGTGGCTTATGGATGAGCTTAAACGACGGCATTTTAATCCTGATGCGGATCTGCTTATCTCGGTGGGGGATATTATCGACCGCGGTCCCGACAGCGTGAAATGTTTACAGCTGATGCAGGAAAAGTGGTTTTATGCGGTACGCGGTAATCACGAGCAAATGGCGTTAGATGCGCTTGAAAATAATGATTTTAGTCTCTGGTCGATAAATGGCGGTAACTGGTTTACCGGGCTTACGGTCGCTCAACAAAAGCAGGCGAAGGATTTACTCGACGCGTGTCGGGACTTACCGCACATTATTGAAATAACCTGCAAAAACGGTCTGAACGTGATTGCTCATGCGGATTATCCCGCCGCCGAATATGCCTGGCATAAGCCTGTAGATGCCCAGCGGGTGCTGTGGGATCGCGACCGGTTAATGGGCTTTATGGTGGGTAGAGGGCAGGGCATTAGCGGTGCGGATCACTTCTGGTTCGGACATACGCCTGTGGACAAGCGCTACGATTTCAACAATCTGCACTACATTGATACGGGAGCGGTGTTCGGGGGCTTTCTGACGCTGACGCAGCTTCAGTAATAAATAACCCGCCTTCGGGCGGGTTCTCTTTGGGTTATGCAAGACGCAAGACCCAGGCATCGGTTTTACTGTCGTAATGTTCACGGTACAGAACGGAATGTTCCCCATCAAGGATCGCCGGGACGCTGGTATCTGCATCCCAGGCGTCCAGTTGCATGCACAAATCCGGATCGGATTTGCAGGGAATACTTAACGTTCGTTCGCCTTGTGCTTCGCCGCGCAATTCAGCGTCGTCGATTTCAAAAGCGCCAATGCGTACGCTGGTTTTCGTCATAATGCTCTCCGGTTTGTTGCCCAAAATCTGGTATGACCAGTGCAGTCATCCATTTTTGATCCTAGACAAGGAGAGAGAAATCGCCAGTAAAAAAATGCGTTTTTTCAGTCAGTGCGGCTGTTACCGGTAAACAGGCGACCATCGCGTACCAGTTCACGCGGATAGCTATTTTTCAGCCGCGAGCCGACTTTTTTCGCCAGCCCGAGCGGATAGCCCTGATACGTCACGATGACTTCATCCTGTGACGGGCCGTCTTCCGGGTAAACGTCACGACCGCGATACCACTCTTCCGCTTCATGATGCGTCAGGGCGAAGGTGTTCTCATTGCCTGCCAGCGCAATGACCGCTTCGTGCTGCCAGCGATAGCCTTTGTTGTGGATCTCCGCCAGGCGAATACCGAGGCGGGAGAAACGCACCTTACCAATCAGCGGTTCGATGTTGACCGGGAACAGCCACAGCTCTTTGTCACGCATCCAGAGGCGCAGGCTCTCATCCCAGTGCAGTCCCACTTTGCTGGCAGCCGCTTGCGCCTGTGCCGCCTCACGGCCTTTGACCGGCGCGAACGGGAAGTTGCCGACCTTAAACTTAGGGACAGGCAGCGGATCGACGGCGCGGGTTTTACGCAGTCGTGCGACAAAGAACCCCTCGCAATCGTAAATCTGCGGGAAGACGTGCAGGAAGCCTTCAGGGGTGGCCGCGTGACTGGCCGAATCGAAGAGGGTGTCCAGCGGCAGAAACTCGACGGCATCCGCATAGCGTTGCCTGAGCCACAGGCAGACGTCCTCGTTTTCATCACGATTCAGCGTGCAGGTGGAGTAAACCAGCGTTCCACCGGGGCGCAGGGCATGAAACGCACTGTCGATCAGTTCACGCTGCGTGGCGGCGATCTCCAGGTTGCTTTCAACGGACCAGTTTTTTAACGCATCAGGATCTTTACGCACTACGCCTTCGCCGGAGCAGGGCGCGTCGAGCAGGATGGCATCAAAAGCTTCCGGCAAGGCAGCGCCAAACACGCGACCGTCGAAGTGTGTTAACGCGACGTTGTGGATCCCGCAGCGGCTGATATTGGCGTGCAGGACTTTGACGCGGCTGGCGGAAAATTCGTTGGCGAGGATCGCGCCGCGGTTGTTCATCCGGGCGGCAATTTGCGTGGTTTTAGAGCCCGGCGCCGCCGCGACATCCATCACCCGCTCAGGCTGGTTTCCGTCGGCAAACAGCGCGGCAACCGGCAGCATGGAGCTGGCTTCCTGAATATAAAACAGCCCGCTCAGGTGCTCGGCGGTGCTGCCGAGCGGCAGGCTCTCCTCGTCATCCCGCTCGATCCAGAACCCTTCCTCACACCACGGCACCGGCGTCAGCTGCCAGCCGTAGGAGGAGACGAGATCCAGAAACGCTCCGACGCTGATTTTCAGCGTATTGACGCGAATACTTCGACGCAAAGGGCGCTGGCAGGCGGCGACGAAATCGTCGAAAGAGAGATGAGCAGGAAGCGCCTCGCGCATCTGTGCGAGGAATTGTTCAGGAAGAAATACGGAGTTTTGAGCCACGGGCACACCACAGGGAAACATTCAGGCGCGCAGTGTAACATAAAGGCTCCGGCGCGTTGACACCGGAGCCTGCGAGATTAACGCGGCAGCGCCGTTCCCCATTCGCGCCACTCTTTCGGTTCACTTTCCAGCAGCAGGAAGTGTTTTCCTGCCTGCGCCTTAGGCGCCAGAGGCGTGCCAGGCGGCGTCGCGAAGGCAATGCCGCCGCGAATGAACTGGTTAAAGGTCCCCGTTTTGACCACGCCACCGGTCAGGCCGAAGTCCAGCGAGTAGCCTGAAGCGAGCCAGAACACTGAGTTGTTGCGAACCAGATGCTGATAACGCTGGCTGATGCGCAGGCCGACCATCACGCGATCGGACAGATTACCCAGCGTCAGGCTTGTTACTGTCCCCACTTCAATACCGCGGAACAGGACCGGCGTACCGATGCCCAGCGAACCGGCTTCCGGTACTTCAACCACAATGCTCAGACCGTCCAGATAACGGGAATCGGTGATGGTCGCCTCCTGCAACTCAAACTCACGACGCGCGTTGCCCCGACCCGGTTCAACGTTAATGTACGGCTGAAGTATGGTGTCGAGATGCTCAACCCCTGCGGCAGAAATTTGCGGCGTAACCACCGAGAAGCGCGAGCCTGCCCGGGCGAACGTCTGTACATATTCCGGATAAAGCACGGCGGTAGCCTGAACTTCATTGCGCGCGGTGATCAGCGTCAGCTTCTGAACCTGCCCGATATCAATTCCGAGATAGCGGATAGGCATGCCTTCTGCCAGTTTACCGGCATCAAAGGTGTGCAGGGTAATCTGTCCCCCGACGGCGCGCGCCGCGGTTTCAGACGGGAAGAGGATCCGCTTGTCACCTTTACGCATGTTGCCGCCCGCGCCGCTCAGGTTATCGAAGCTGATCGCACCGCGCAGGGCACGGGAGAGGGGAGACGCCTGTACGGTCAGCCCGTTGCCGTTGAGCTGCACTTTCGCGCCGCCTTCAGCCCAGAACACGCTGTTTGGCGTGAGCAGCTTGCGATACTCCGGCTTGATATGCAGTTCGATATCAAACGCGTCCGCACGAGGACGAACGGTGATCACTTCTCCGACCTCAAACTTACGATAAAGCACGACGGAGCCTGCCTGGACATCCGGCAGCGTTTCAGCGCTTAAGGTCAGCGTGGTGGTCGGCAGGTCGCCGAGGCTGTTTTCAATGGCTTTGTCCAGATTGGCGAACAGTGGATAGCTCTCACGCAGCGCGCCTTTGCTGCCCGGCAGAATGCGGATCCCGCCGTTAACCCACTCGCTGGCGCTGGCGCCGAGGAACTCAACGCCGTCCAGACCCACCTTCACGTCGACCCGGCTGTTCACCACAAATTTACTGTCGCCGTGCACAAGGTTGCCGTACTGCGGATCGATGGCGGCGGAGAAGGAGACCCCTTTTTCCGTCAGCTTTCGTTCCAGAACCTGACCCACCTGCACACCGTGCAGGATTAGCGGTTGACCGGCTTCGATACCATAGCTTTCCGGCGCATTCAGCTTAACCGTCAACACGCCCGGTTTTTGCAGCAGAGCTTTATCCGCCGGCGCGATGACAAAGTTTTTATTCGGCGCACCTTCACCGGGGATCAGCTCAAAGGTGCTTCCCGTCAGCAGGGAACTGATGCTAGCGTCGCTGAGGGAGAGCTTCGGATTACGCAGCTCGATGCGTGTTTTTTCCCGCAGGAGGTCCACAACGCTCGGATCCACCGTCATTTCGCCGGTAACGGAGCCGCCCGCGTTGAGGGTTAATTTTGTCAGTTGCCCGACCTCTAAACCCTGGTACATCAGCGGGGTCGAACCGGCTTTCAGGCCTTTGGCATCCGGCAGGGTCAACTTGACGATGACACCGCGCTGGCTGTGTGCCAGGTCGGCGTACAGACCAAAGGTATCCTCTGCGGCGGCAGGGCTGGAGTCAGCAGGTGAGTCGAAGGCGATAGCGCCATTCACCAGCGCCGCCAGGCTCTCAAGCTTCACTTTCGCACCGCTTAAGCTCAGGTCAGCATCGACGCCGGAGACGTTCCAGAAGCGGCTGCCTTTTTTTACCAGGTTGGTAAAACGGCGATCGATCAGTACATCAATGGTCACGCCATCTTTGTTCGGGTTAATGGCGTAGTCGTAAACGCGGCCAACCGGAATTTTGCGGAAATAGACCAGAGAGCCACTGTTCAGCGAGCCCAAATCCGGCGCGCGGAGGTGGATCATCAGATCGCCGTTATTCAGCCGATATTTCGGCTGGGTATCCAGCGCAACGAAGTGATCCTGTGGCTCACCTTTGCCAGGCATCATGCCGATATAGTTACCGCCCACAAGCGCATCCAGCCCGGAAACGCCGGCCAGGGAGGCTTTAGGCGTGACCAGCCAGAACTGCGTTTCGGCGCGCAGGGCATCCTGCATGTCAGACTTAATGCTCGCCCGGACCTGGATTTTGTTCAGCCCTTTGCCGAGGGAAATATCCTGCACGGTACCCACTTCCACCCCCTGGAAGCGAACGGGGGTACGTCCGGCGACAATGCCGTCCGCAGACTGGAAATCAATCGTGATGGTACTTCCGCGATCTTCATAGCTCGTCCAGATAAGCCAGCCTGCGATCATCAGCGCGATGACAGGCAGCAACCAGAATGGCGAAATGCGGCGTTTTGTTTTAATTCTCGCTTCAGTCGGCGAAGCGGGCGTTTCCTGACTCATGTGCGTCCCAAAGTAAGCGGCTGTCCAGCCATTCCACTGCAAGAATAGTCAATATCACCGCAGAGCCGAAATAAAAAGCTGCGGGTCCCATGGTAAAAGCAAGTAACTGATCGCGATTGATGAGCGACATCATCAGCGAAATCACGAACAGATCCAACATCGACCAGCGACCAATCCAGGTCACGAATCGCAGAAGCAGGATGCGGGTGCGTAGTCCTTGTTCGCATTTAAAGTGAATGCTGATAAGTAGCGTAAACATCACCACCACTTTGGTAAAGGGCACCAGAATACTGGCGATGAACACAATGGCGGCAACCCCCACGTTACTGTGCGCCAAAGAGATAATCCCCGAAAGGATAGTATCTTCCTGTCGGGCGCCGTTCACATAAATTACGGAGATCGGCAGCATATTGGCCGGGAATAAAAATATCAGTGAGGCGATAAGCGCCGCCCAGCATTTTTGCAGGCTGTTGTTGCGCCGCAATCTTAACGGAATGTGGCAGCGAGGACACCTCCCGCGTTTATCCGGAAAACCGGTGTAATGGCACCCCAGGCAGACGCGCAGGTTTTCATCAGGCCGGGTCGCGGGACGCTGAGGGTAAAATCGCTCCCAAAGCTGTTCAACATTCAGATGAATCAGGGTCAAAATACTCAGCAGGACCAGTGAAATAAACGCAAAAAGGCCAATGCCGGGTTGTAAAAACGCATAATCCTGCACCTTAATGGAGGCCACGCCGACGCCCACCAGATAGATGTCCAGCATCACCCACTCCTTGAGCTTTTCCAGCATGAGCAGGACAGGGCGCAGGTTCATCCCCAGAATGTTGCCAAACCACAGGTAGGCAATTGCCGCGACCAGCACCAGCGGTGCGCCGACGACGCAGAACAGCACCATAGCGCCGGTGAGCGGATCGCCCTCGCGCGTCATCTGCCAGATCCCCTGCAATACGTTAGCGTCAATACGCACGCCAAGCAGGTAGAGCTTTAACAGCGGCTCGGTCCAGGCGAACGGCATCAGCAGCAGCATGGTAACCGCCATTGCCGCCAGACGCGTCAATGACCAGTCCCGGCCGTCGCGAATTTTGGCATCGCAGCAAGGGCAAAAAGCACTTTGGTGCGATTTCATCTTCGGCAACATAAAAAGCGTATCGCACTGGGGACAACGCTGATAATGTGCACGAGGCAGAGCCTGGCTTACCGTACGGACAACGATCTTTCTTGTCGGCGTAATTTGGGGTGTTTTTAGGGCCATCAGTCGCACACAGATAAGTATTGTTGAAAGTTATAATAACTCATGAACGGATTCATCTTGAGCATGAGCGCATTTAATGCTTATTTTAATAGGCTATGCGGTAATTATGTAAGATAACTAAGTGATTGAATAATGAACAAAACAGAATTCTACGCGGATCTGAATCGCGATTTTAAGGCATTAATGGCAGGGGAAACCAGTTTCTTAGCCACTCTGGCAAATACCAGTGCGTTACTGTTCGAACGCCTTTCTGACGTGAACTGGGCGGGCTTTTATCTGCTGGAAGGCGACACGCTGGTGCTGGGGCCTTTCCAGGGGAAACTCGCCTGCGTACGCATTCCGGTAGGGCGCGGCGTGTGCGGTACCGCAGTGGCGACCCGTCAGGTTCAGCGTGTCGAAGATGTACATGCGTTTGACGGCCACATTGCCTGCGATGCCAGCAGCAATTCTGAAATCGTACTGCCGCTGGTGGTTAAAAATCAGATTATTGGCGTTCTGGATATCGACAGCACGGTCTTCAGCCGCTTTACTGCCGAGGATGAGCAGGGGCTGCGCGCGTTGGCCGCAAACCTGGAAAATGTTCTGGCAGAGACCGATTATCATAAATTCTTTGCGAGCGTCGCAGGATAATCAACGGATAACGTAGCATTTACTGATAGCGTCATTATAATGTCGCCTGTTCATGCCTGCGCTTGTTGGCAACGTCCGTTGTAATCAGGAAATTTCATGGAAAATCAACCTAAGTTGAATAGCAGTAAAGAAGTTATCGCATTTCTGGCCGAGCGTTTCCCGCAGTGCTTCAGCGCTGAAGGTGAAGCGCGTCCTCTGAAAGTCGGTATCTTTCAGGATCTGGTCGCGCGCGTTGAGGGGGAGATGAACCTCAGCAAAACGCAGCTTCGTTCTGCCTTGCGCCTTTATACCTCGAGCTGGCGTTACCTGTACGGTATCAAGCCGGGTGCGACCCGTGTCGACCTTGACGGCAACCCGTGTGGTGAGCTGGACGAGCAGCACGTAGAACATGCGCGTAAGCAGCTTGAAGAAGCCAAAGCTCGCGTTCAGGCACAGCGTGCTGAACAGCAGGCCAAAAAACGCGAAGCCGCAGCGGCAAACGGTCAGGAAGACGCCCCTCGTCGCGAGCGTAAACCGCGTCCGGCACCGCGTCGTACTGAAAATAACGATCGCAAACCGCGTGCTGACAAACCAGCAGCTAAAGCCCCACGTGCGCCGCGCGAAGAGCCGCGCCACACCCCAGTTTCGGACATCAACGCCCTGAGCGTAGGTCAGTCTCTGAAGGTTAAAGCGGGTAACAATGCGATGGATGCCACCGTACTGGAAATCACCAAAGATGGCGTTCGTGTACAGCTGACTTCTGGTATGTCAATGATTGTACGCGCAGAACACTTGTTGTTCTGAAACGGAGGCCGAGCCTGGCATGAACACTTTTTTTAAGCTCACCGCGCTGGCTGGCCTGTTTGCTATAACAGGCCACGCTTTCGCTGTGGACGATATTACGCGTGTTGATCAAATTCCGGTTCTTAAGGAAGAAACTCAGCACGCGACGGTGAGTGAGCGCGTGACGTCGCGCTTTACTCGTTCGCACTATCGTCAGTTCGATCTCGATCAGGCCTTTTCGGCCAAAATCTTTGACCGTTATCTGAACTTGCTGGATTACAGCCATAACGTACTGCTGGCCAGCGATGTCGAACAGTTCGCTAAACGCAAATCCGAAGTGGGTGATGAGCTGCGCTCCGGAAAGCTGGATCTTTTCTACGATCTTTACAACTTATCGCAAAAGCGCCGTTTTGAGCGTTATCAATACGCGTTGAAAGTGCTGGAACGTCCGATGGACTTCACCGGCAACGACACCTTTAATCTAGACCGCAGCAAAGCGCCATGGCCGAAAGATGAGGCTGAACTGAATGCGCTGTGGGACGGAAAAGTCAAATATGACGAACTGAGCCTCAAGCTCACAGGCAAAGACGAGAAAGAGATCCGTGAGACGTTAAACCGTCGCTACAAATTCGCAATTCGTCGTCTGGCGCAGACCAACAGTGAAGATGTTTTCTCGCTGGCGATGACCGCGTTTGCGCACGAAATTGATCCGCACACTAATTATCTCTCTCCACGTAACACCGAACAGTTCAATACCGAAATGAGCCTGTCTCTGGAAGGTATCGGTGCTGTGCTTCAGATGGATGATGACTACACCGTTATCAACTCCATGGTGGCCGGTGGCCCTGCGTCGAAAAGCAAAGCGATCAGCGTAGGCGACCGTATTGTCGGTGTAGGTCAAACCGGAAAGAGCATGGTGGACGTGATTGGCTGGCGACTTGATGACGTAGTTGCGTTGATCAAAGGGCCGAAGGGCAGCAAAGTTCGCCTGGAGATCCTGCCAGCCGGAAAGGGGACCAAAACCCGTATCGTTACTCTGACCCGTGAGCGTATCCGTCTGGAAGATCGCGCGGTGAAAATGTCGGTGAAAACCGTGGGTAAAGAGAAGGTTGGCGTTCTGGATATCCCTGGCTTCTACGTTGGCCTGACCGATGATGTAAAAGTGCAGCTCCAGAAGCTTGAAAAGCAGAATGTCAGCAGTGTGATCATCGACCTGCGCAGCAACGGCGGCGGGGCATTGACCGAGGCCGTCTCGCTCTCAGGGCTGTTTATCCCGTCTGGCCCGGTGGTTCAGGTGCGCGATAACAACGGTAAAGTGCGTGAAGATGCCGATACCGATGGCGTGGTCTACTATAAGGGGCCGCTGGTGGTGCTGGTCGATCGCTTCAGCGCCTCTGCATCGGAAATCTTCGCTGCTGCCATGCAGGATTACGGCCGGGCGTTAATCGTCGGCGAACCGACGTTTGGCAAGGGCACCGTTCAGCAGTACCGCTCTCTGAACCGTATTTACGACCAGATGCTGCGCCCTGAATGGCCGGCGCTGGGCTCAGTACAGTACACCATTCAGAAGTTTTACCGTGTTAACGGCGGCAGTACGCAGCGCAAAGGCGTGACGCCGGACATCATGATGCCGACAGGTACCGAAGAGACGGAAACGGGCGAGAAGTTTGAAGATAACGCGCTGCCGTGGGATAGCATTGATGCCGCGACATTCGTGAAATCGGGTGATATGAAACAGTTCGGTCCGGAACTGCTGAAAAATCACAACGACCGCATCGGGAAGGATCCGGAATTCCAGTACATCATGAAGGACATCGCGCGTTTCAACGCTCTGAAAGCGAAACGGAACATTGTCTCTCTGAACTACGCCCAGCGTGAGAAAGAGAACAATGAAGATGACGCGACACGTCTGGCGCGTATCAACGATCGCTTCAAACGTGAAGGCAAGCCTCTGCTCAAAAAACTGGACGATCTGCCTAAGGATTACCAGGAGCCCGATCCGTATCTGGACGAGACGGTGCATATCGCGCTTGATCTCGCGAAGCTGGAAAAAGAGAAACCTGCCGTACAACCTGCTCCGACAAAATAATCCCCCAACAGGCACAAGAAATTGTGCCTGTTTCTTTTTGTTCCTCATCCTTCCGTCAGGCAGATTTCCAATTGTGTAAAGTTGTGTCTTTCTGGTGACTTACGCCGTCTGGATGCTTGAAAATAGCCGCAATACCCATACGATGTGGGTAATCGCATAGTGCGTTTTGTTAAACTGAGGTTAAAAGAATATTATGATGCGAATCGCGCTCTTCCTGCTCACCAACCTGGCGGTGATGGTGGTATTCGGGCTGGTGCTAAGCCTGACGGGAATTCAGTCGAGCAGCGTTCAGGGTCTGTTGATTATGGCGCTGCTGTTTGGTTTCGGCGGCTCTTTCATTTCACTGCTGATGTCGAAGTGGATGGCACTGAAATCCGTAGGCGGTGAAGTTATTGAGCAGCCGCGTAACGATATGGAACAGTGGTTGATGAGCACGGTTGCTCAGCAGTCAAAGCAGGCGGGCATAGCCATGCCGCAGGTGGCGATCTACCACGCGCCGGATATCAACGCGTTTGCTACCGGTGCGCGTCGTGACGCGTCCCTGGTGGCCGTCAGTACCGGTCTGCTGCAAAACATGAGCCGTGACGAAGCGGAAGCGGTTATTGCTCACGAGATCAGCCACATCGCTAACGGCGATATGGTCACCATGACCTTGATCCAGGGCGTGGTGAACACCTTCGTTATCTTTATTTCCCGTATTCTGGCGCAGATTGCTGCCGGATTTATGGGTGGCAACCGTGATGAGGGTGAAGAGAGCAACGGTAACCCGCTGATCTATTTTGCTGTTTCAATGGTGCTGGAGCTGGTGTTCGGTATCCTGGCAAGCATCATTACCATGTGGTTCTCCCGTCATCGTGAGTTCCACGCGGATGCCGGTTCTGCGAAACTGGTGGGTCGTGAGAAGATGATTGCTGCGCTGCAACGTCTGAAAACCAGCTACGAGCCGCAGGAAGCAAACAGCATGATGGCCTTCTGCATCAATGGTAAATCAAAGTCGCTGAGCGAGCTGTTTATGTCACACCCGCCGCTGGATAAACGTATTGAAGCGCTGCGAAGCGGCGAGTACCTGAAGTAATACCCGCCGGATGAAAAAAACCGGGCAGGAGACAATCTCCGCCCGGTTTTTTTATGCCTGCGCCTTTGGCTGGGTCACACGAAGGCCGCTAATGATAGCCGCGAGGGTCGCCAGTGTCCCTGCGGTAATCAGCGCAACGTGTGTCGCATTTTGCCCGGCAAGGTTAAACATCAACGCCACCATTGCGGCCCCGGTGCTTTGCCCTAACAGTCTTGCCGTACCCAGCATCCCGCTGGCACCACCGCTGCGATGACGTGGGGCAGAGGTGATAATTGTGTGGTTGTTAGGTGACTGGAACAGACCAAAACCTGCCCCGCACAGGATCATGCGCCAGATAATATCCAGATCCCCCGGCGAGGAGGGCAGGAGCGACAGCGCAAACAGTCCTGCTGCCATGACGATCAGCCCGATAGCCCCCAGCAGTCCGGCATGAACGCGCTCAATAAGGTACCCGGCCAGCGGGGCCATCACCATGGTTGCCAAAGGCCAGGGTGTGAGCAACAAGCCTGTTTCCACTTCCGAACGGCCAAGCACGCTCTGCAAAAAGAATGGCAGCGCAACCAGCGCCAGCATCTGGGCGCAGAACGAGCAAATGGAGGTACAAATTGATAGCGAAAACAGCGGAATACGCAGCAAATCGACCGGCAGTAACGGCACGGGCAGCGCCAGCTGGCGTCGTACAAAGAAAAAGCCGATGATAAGCAGGGCAACGATTTCTGCGGCAATGAGCGACAAAGACTGTCCCTGCGCAAATCCGCTCAGCGCAGTAATCAGCAGGCCAAAGGTCAGCGCGTTCATCACAGCGCTGGGCAGGTCAAAACGTGGCATGGTGTTTTTCGGACCATTTTCCGGAAGATAGCGCAGGGCGAAGAAGATCGCCACAATGCCCAGCGGCACGTTAATGGCAAACAGCCACTGCCACGAGGCTACGGACAGAATGGCGGCGGCGATCGTCGGCCCGGCGGCGGACGACACGGCCACAATAAAGGAGTTAATGCCCATGCCGCGCCCCAGATGGCGATGAGGATAGATAAGCCGTATCAGGGCCGTGTTCACGCTCATTAGCGCCGCACCGCCAAAACCCTGTGCGATACGCGCAAGCGTAAGGGTGTGCAGTGAATCGGAAAGGGCACAGAAGAGCGAGGTGAGAGTAAAGACCACCAGCCCGCACTGATAAACCCGGCGATAACCAAACATATCGCCCAGGAAAGAGAGTGACAAAAGGGAAATCACAATCGCTATCTGGTACGCGTTCACAATCCAGATGGAGCTTGCCGGAGAAGCATTAAGGTCTTTGGCAATGGTAGGAAGAGCCACATTGGCAATCGCACCGTCAAGGACAGCCATCGAAATGCCGATGACAATAGTGGCAATTGCCCCGTACCGCTGTGGTAAGGGCAGGCCATCAGAAACGTTTTTTTGCATGGGAAAAGAATGACTCAGTGTGAAATTATTTTCAGAGTAACTATTTTAGCATCGTTATTTCGGTTTTATGTCGCAGATTTGTAACGAAGTAAACCCAGATAGATTGCAGCGCGCATCACACGAATTTATAATAAAAACCGGTTCTGATTTTTATAAAACACTCTCCATGAGGTGATAAATGGCAATCGCAGATTTGGATAAGCAGCCAGATTCTGTTTCTTCCGTGCTGAAGGTGTTTGGCATCTTGCAGGCGCTCGGAGAAGAGCGTGAAATTGGTATTACAGAGTTGTCGCAGCGTGTGATGATGTCGAAAAGCACCGTTTATCGCTTTTTGCAGACGATGAAATCATTGGGTTATGTCGCGCAGGAAGGAGAATCAGAAAAATATTCTCTGACCCTGAAATTGTTTGAATTGGGCGCCCGCGCCTTGCAGAACGTGGATCTGATCCGCAGCGCTGACATTCAGATGCGTGAACTTTCGCGGTTGACGAAAGAGACAATTCACCTCGGCGCACTGGATGAAGACAGCATCGTTTACATCCACAAAATTGACTCCATGTACAACCTGCGCATGTATTCACGCATCGGTCGTCGTAACCCGCTGTACAGTACCGCAATTGGTAAAGTCCTGCTGGCCTGGCGCGATCGTGAAGAGGTTAAGCAAATCCTTGACGGTGTGGAATACAAACGCAGCACCGATCGCACGATTACCAGTACGGATGAACTGCTGAGCGTGCTGGATAAAGTGCGTGAGCAGGGTTATGGGGAAGATAACGAAGAGCAGGAAGAAGGGTTGCGCTGCATCGGTGTGCCGGTGTTTGACCGCTTCGGCGTTGTCATTGCGGGACTGAGCATCTCTTTCCCTACGCTGCGTTTCTCCGAAGAGCGTCTTCATGAGTATGTGGCAATTCTGCATACCGCAGCGCGCAAAATTTCAGAGCAGATGGGCTATAACGAATACCCGTTCTGATCAATGCCTCCAATAAAAACGCCGCACTCTTGCGGCGTTTTTGTAAGCGAAATTTAGCTCTGATTAGCCGTTATCCACCACAACAGATGATTTACGCAGCACAGGACAGTTGGTTAACCCGATGATCCCGCTGTCGGAATGGATGTACTGAGCCGTGCTTACCCCCTGGGCGGTGAGATATTTACACTGAATACCCAAACCCGCGGCATTCTCTTTGCTTCCCATTAATACGCCATACCCACTTAACAGCAGGCCGATCCACACAAGTGCCAGTACAATTATCGTACGAACGAGTAAACGCATCGATGCCTCTTTTTTCTTTGTTGTCATGGAGTAAGCGTAACGGGTTTACGCAGTGAAACAAGTGCACGATTCCGAAAAGCGTCTGTTGAAGGTACAGTTAGCCCCTGTTTAAGATAGCCGTGATAACCTGGCTACATCAGGTCATAAGACGGAGTGTGGAGTGAAAAAAATACGCTGGGTAATTCTGATTATAGTGCTGATAGCATGCGTGGTGCTGTGGACGCAGACTATCAATGTGATGTGCGATCAGGATGTACAGTTCTTTAGCGGCATTTGTTCAATCAATAAGTTTATCCCCTGGTAGTGGCTATTTTTGCACTGAGCGATGTCCTTACGTGGCTGCAGTGGTAAAATGACTGTTTTTACTGAGGTGGTGAAATGGGTGAGTTAATGAATTCGGGGCTGCTGAGCATTGCATCCCTGGTAATGTCTTTAGTGGTGCTGGTTGTTGGACTGGTGCTGTGGTTCTTCGTTAATCGCGCCAGCTCCCGCACAAACGAGCAGATTGAGCTGCTGGAAGCATTGCTCGATCAGCAGAAACGGCAGACTGCGTTGCTGCGTCGTCTGTGCGAAGCCAACGAGCCGGAGGAGAAAGCGGTGCCGAAGGAAGCTGATGCTCAAAAACAAGACGAGGAAGAGTTCATTCGCCTGGTGGCCGAACGATAGTCTGCCCGGAACGGGGAGGTGGCCTGACGTACGGCGTAAATCTCCTCCCTTATCAAATGTAACCCATAACATCCCAACATATAATTAAGCAGCAGTTAACTACTGTTTCAGTATACTGAAAACTGGCGAATATTTATCCTTATACAAGTCATACCGTTTCGTTGAATAAATTGTGAGCTTTAACTTTCCCGAAGTGTTTTATTTTTATCGAAACGTTTTGCTTGCCTTGTTTTGAGGCAGAGTCATAAAAATTTCATTATTTTGGTGCAGAATAACGCTTATTAAATGGTGGATTTTAATACAGTTAGCAAAATGTATTTAACATCGTTTATTCACTGTCACACTCTGGTGCATTGCGATGTTTTCAGCATAACTTTTCACAAAATGTTCTAACTCAGTCATTCCTTTAAAGAAATTCAGGGATTGGGATGGACGCTTTGAAATGATTGAGCTATGTTTAAAAAGTCTTTGATTACAGGGCGCGTCAGCGCACCCTGTGGGCGGTGAGGTCAGGTGGCGCTTCATTTGACAATTCGCATAACTGTGCAGATTGTTATGGAGTAACGCCTGAATTTGTGCGGCGGATCGAGACACGTTTAAAAATGGCTTGCCATATTAAACGTTGTGTGTGATAACACGTTTTGGGTCAAACGAGGTACAGTTCTGTTTATGTGTGGCATTTTCAGTAAAGAAGTCCTGAGTAAACACGTTGTCGTTGAATACCGCTTCTCTGCCGAACCTTATATTAGTGCCTCAAGCAGTAATGTCTCAGTTTTATCTATGTTAAAGCCTGCGGGCTAAGAAAACACTCTAAGGAATTTTGCAAATGGCAAAGATTAAAGGTCAAGTTAAGTGGTTCAACGAGTCTAAAGGTTTTGGTTTCATTACTCCTGCTGACGGCAGCAAAGACGTGTTCGTACACTTCTCTGCAATCCAGGGTAACGGCTTCAAAACTCTGGCTGAAGGCCAGAACGTTGAGTTCGAAATTCAGGACGGCCAGAAAGGCCCAGCTGCGGTTAACGTAACTGCTATCTGATCGAATCACTGCTGACTGAAGCGCTCAGCGCTTCGATCTCAGACATAAGCCTCGCCGATGCGGGGCTTTTTTATTCACTTATTTTTCAAAATGTTACGTATTCCTCCTCTGTTATTATCTTGTTGCAAACCCGCGAAATTATTAGCATTGTTTTCCCGCCTTATTATCCCTTTTTCCCGTTAAATCAGGGCGTTGATTAACAGCCCTGGGGTTAAAGTGAAAAAAAAGACAATAACGGCCAACGGAAACTTTACACCGGCACGTTTTGCACTTCTGTGTCTCGCCATCTTTTGTAGCCTTGCTTTTCTGTTAGGCCGCGTGGCATGGCTACAAATTATCAAACCGGATAATCTGGTGAAGCAGGAGGATATGCGTTCCCTGCGCGAAGTGGCGATAGACGCCCCGCGTGGGATGATTGTTGACCGTGAAGGGCGTCCCCTTGCGGTAAGCGTACCTGTTCAGGCCGTCTGGGCCGATCCTAAAACTGTGCTTGATAAAGGGGGGATCGGCTTTGATTCGCGCTGGCAGGCCCTGGCAAATGCTTTACACCTTTCTCTGAGCACGCTCGCATCGCGAATAAACAGCAATCCGCACGGGCGATTCATTTATCTAGCTCGTCAGGTTGATCCCTCCCAGGCAAAGTGGATTGATAAGCTGCGTCTTCCCGGTATCAACCTACGCGATGAGTCCCGTCGCTTTTATCCTGCCGGACACGTGGCGGCAAACCTGATTGGCTTCACTAATATTGATGGTCAGGGTATTGAGGGCGTCGAGAAAAGCTTTAACACGCAGCTCACCGGGAAGGCAGGCGTGCGGCTGGTCAGGAAAGATCGCTACGGGCATGTGGTTGAGAACCTCACGGAGGTGGCGCCCGTACCGGCACATAATATCCAGCTTAGTATCGATGAACGCCTGCAAACTATCACCGAAGACGCGCTGGACAATGCCGTGGCGTGGAATAAAGCCGAGTCAGGCGCGTCGGTGCTGATTAATATCCAGACGGGCGAAATTCTGGCGATGGCGAGCTTCCCTGACTTCAACCCCAACAATCGGGAAGGGGCAACACTGGATGACTTTCGTAATCGCGCGATCAGCGACACCTTTGAACCGGGTTCGACCGTTAAGCCTCTGGTGCTGATGACGGCGCTACAGCAGGGGCTGGTGCAGCCTGACAGCGTGATAGACACGCATCCCTACACCATTGATGGTCATCGTATTCGCGATGTGGGTTACTACCCCGAGCTGACCATGACCGGGATCCTGCAAAAATCCAGCGACACGGGCGTATCCCGTCTTTCTCTCGCGATGCCCGTGCAACGGTTACTTGATACCTATAAAAACTTTGGTTTTGGCGAGAGTACCGGGCTTGGCTTAACGGGAGAAAGCTCAGGTTTACTGCCGCAGCGAAAATTCTGGAGTCAGTTAGACAGGGCGACCTTTGCCTTTGGGTATGGCCTGATGGTTACTCCCCTCCAGCTGGCGCATGTGTATGCCACCATCGGTAGCTATGGCATTGAACGGCCTCTGTCCATCACCCGTATCGATCCCCCCGTGATTGGCAAACGGGTGATGCCCGGGGAGATTGTTCACGAGGTGGAACACATGATGGAGAGCGTCGCGTTACCCGGCGGTGGCGGGATCAAAGCGGCGGTGCGTAACTATCGTGTGGCGATTAAAACCGGGACGGCCAAAAAAATCGATGAACACGGTAAGTATGTGGATAAATACGTCGCCTACACAGCAGGCGTTGCGCCCGCCAGCGATCCCCGTTTTGCACTGGTGGTGGTGATCAACGATCCGAAAAACGGAGCCTACTACGGCGGGGCCGTTTCCGCGCCCGTGTTCAGCGAAATTATGGGTAACGTCTTGCGCCTGGAAAACGTGAAGCCAGACGGGCTGCCGGCAGATTCTGACCATCTGATCGTGATGCGTCACCCAGCCGTTTATAACCCTGGCGAATAGCGGTACACTTCGCCTTTTGGTTTTCGCCCTGGAGCTGTCATGTCTTTCAGTTGTCCCCTTTGCCACGCGCCGCTGACGCGCGCGGAGAAAACGTTTATCTGTCCACTGGGACATCAGTTTGACCGGGCTAAAGAGGGCTATGTCAATCTTCTGCCGGTACAGCACAAGCGCTCCCGGGATCCGGGTGACAGCGCGGAGATGATGCAGGCGCGCCGGGCGTTTCTTGACGCCGGGCACTATCAACCGCTCAGGGATACCGTTGTCGACTTACTCCATCAATATCTGACAGAAGGCGCATCCGCCATGCTGGATATCGGCTGCGGCGAGGGCTACTACACCGCCACGTTTGCTGACGTCGCGGCTGGGAAGGGCGCCGAAACTTACGGGCTGGACGTGTCGAAAGTGGCTGTCCGTGCCGCAGCAAAACGCTACTCAGCGGTAACGTTCTGCGTGGCCTCCAGCCACCGCCTGCCGTTTGAGGAAGCGAGTATGGACGCCGTGGTGCGTATCTATGCCCCGTGCAAGGCAGAGGAGCTGGCGCGCGTCGTTAAGCCCGGCGGGTGGGTTATCACCGTTACGCCGGGACCGCGTCATCTGCTGGAGCTAAAAGGGCTGATCTATGATGAAGTTCACCTGCATGCGCCGCACTCTGAACAGCTGGCGGGCTTCGCGTTAAAGCAGGCGCAGTCAGTGGCGTATGAGATGACGTTGCAGGGAAGTGAAGCGGTGGCGTTACTGCAAATGACGCCGTTTGCGTGGCGGGCAAAACCAGAGGTGTGGGAAACGCTGGCAGCACAGACAGAATTTCGCTGCCAGACGGATTTCAGCATCCATTGCTGGCAGCGCGAAGATTAACCCGCGAAGTGTGCCCAGAGTATTTGGGCACCAATCCCGATCAACACGATACCGCCCAGAATTTCGGCGCGTTTGCCTAACAGCGGGCCAATGAACCGCCCCACCATCATCCCCAGCGTTGACATAATCAGCGTGGCGCAGCCAATCGCCAGCGCGGTGGCGATAATATTGACCTGCAAAAACGCCAGACCGACACCGACGGCCATTGCGTCCAGGCTGGTTGCGATAGCGGTTGTCACCAGAAGCCAGAAGCCGTGGCGTTGCAGCGGCGCATCATCTTCATCGCTGTTGCCACGAAAACCTTCAATTACCATGCGTCCGCCGAGGAACACCAGCAGCACGAAGGCGATCCAGTGGTTCCACTCCAGCACAAACTGGCTGGCGAGCATCCCCAGACCCCAGCCAATAAGCGGCGTCAGCGTTTCGATTGCGCCAAAGATGAGACCGGTGCGCAGGGCTTCGGAAAATTTAGGTTTATGGAGAGTGGCACCTTTACCGATAGAGGCGGCAAATGCGTCCATGGACATGCCAAAAGCCAGAAGGATCGTAGCGGAGATGTTCATAAGTGCGTCCAGACCGGGGATATCCATATGACACATCACTGCCCCCAGTAAACAGCAGTTGATGTATCTATGGTCTCGCCTGATCGCTTTTGGCACAGTAAGTGTGCTGAAAACGATCCGTACGCGCCACGTTTTGCAACGAGTATGTTGACACGTACATTTCCCGCAGGCAGGAAATCGGCTACTCCCCAACGACGGGCGCAACCTTAACATATTTTGAGAATATAAAACAACAACGAAGATGGCTTTATAAAGCCACTATGTTGATAACGATTTTCATTTAGGTTTATGCGTAAAAGTATCGTTAATAAATATAAGTTAATTCGCAGGGGAGATATAGCATCGGCTATATTTCTGGTATGAGAATAATACAATACATAGCCGATGCTATAAAATTAATTCATTGAGTTTTAAGGAGTAATTTGTAGATTTTTTCCAGGTCGTCAATATTTTTGACCCGAATGAGCAGGCGGCGTTGTTCTAATTGCATCACCAGAACTCCGTCTTCGGATAAATTCATCTCTTTAATGCGGTTATATTCTATCCAGACATTGGCGAAGAAGAATCCGTGTTTTTTAAAAATGAGTTTTGGCGAGCGGATCCAGAACAGATAAATCGCCATTAATGCCAGCGCACATAATAACCATGTGGTTAATATTGCGCCGTGGCTGGTCACATTATTGTAAATCAGGATGACTACCAGACCGGCGAAGATAAACGCATCAATGCGCCCACGGCGTAAGAGGGGAAGGGTCAGCAGCGTCTCGCCGTGGTGGCGAGGCATAATGAACTCGTCATAGATCGCGTAAGCCAGAAGGGCAACAATAAATAAAACCAGTACGGTGTCCGTGACAGTCATTCATCCTCCAGATAAAAAGACCGGGGGCAAGCCCCCGGTCGGTAACGCATTTTATTACAGACCCAGCAGGCCGACGGCGTAGCCCGCGATACCGATGACGAAGAAGCCAACGATGATCCACAGCGGGTTCACTTTCTTACGCAGCAGCCACATACAGGCGAAGGTTAACAGCAGCGGTACCAGGCCAGGCATCAGCTGGTCCAGAATGGTCTGCACGGTGGTGACGCGCGTCTGACCATCCTGACCGGTGATCGTCGATACCACCAGCGGGATGTTCACGTGCGTCCACTTGTTTACCAAAGCCCCCATTACAAACAGGCCGAGGATTGACGCCCCCTCAGTCAGTTTTTGCAGGAAGCCGCCGCCCATATCCTTAACGATATCCACCCCTTTACGGTAACCATACGCCACGCCGTAGTAGCGGGTCAGCAGACGCACCGCGTTGAACAGGATAAAGAACAGCAGGGGACCAAGCAGACTGCCGCTCATGGCGATCCCGGCGCCCAGTGCCGCAAAGACCGGACGCACGGTACCCCAGAAGATCGGGTCGCCCACGCCTGCCAGCGGCCCCATCAGACCGACTTTAATACCGTTGATAGCACCATCGTCGATCTCAGCCCCGTTTGCACGCTGCTCTTCCATCGCCAGCGTTACGCCCAGAACAGGCGCCGCTACGTAAGGGTGAGTGTTGAAGAATTCCAGGTGACGCTTAATTGCCTGACGGCGTGCTTCGTTGTTTTCCGGATACAGGCGTTTGATTGCCGGCACCATGGAGAAGCAGAAGCCGAGCGCCTGCATACGTTCGAAGTTCCATGAACCCTGAAACAGGTTAGAACGGATGAACACGCCACGAATATCACCCGGAGTGAGTTTTTTCTCAGTGGTAGTTTTTGTCATATCAACCATTTCGCTCACCTGTTAGTCCAGTTCGTTATCGAGATCGTTGTTACCAGCAGCCTGCGCAGGGGCACCCGCGACACGGTTGTATTTCGGGCTGAGCTGGATATAAAGAATCGCCATCACCGCACCAATCACACCCAGCGCAACCAGGTTGAAGTTGGTGAATGCAGCGGTAACGAAGCCAAGGTAGAAGAACGGCATCAGATAGCCTGCGCGCATCATGTTGATGACCATCGCGTAACCTACGACCACAATCATACCGCCCGCGATATTCAGACCGCCGGTGACCACTTCTGGTATGGCGTTCAGCATACTTTGAACTTCACTGGTCCCAACGGAAATCGCCACGATAACGGCCGGAATAGCGATACGCATCGCCTGCAGGAACAGGGACGAGACGTGGATCCAGGAGAGCGCTGTCAGGTTGCCGTTATCGGCCGCCTTATCCGCCGCGTGCTGGAAGGCAACGGTGATGGTACGAACAATGATGGTCAGCACCTGGCCTGCCGCGGCCAGTGGAATGGCCAGCGCGATACCGGCACCGATACTCTGATGACCGGCGATAACCAGAACGGTCGAAATAATGGACGCCAGCGCGGCATCTGGCGCAACTGCCGCACCGATGTTCATCCAGCCGAGGGCGATCATTTCCAGGGTACCACCGATGATGATACCGGTTTTCATGTCACCGAGAACGGCGCCAATCAACGTACAGGCCACCAGAGGGCGGTGGAACTGAAATTCATCAAGTACGGACTCCATACCCGCAATACACGCGACGATGAACACCAGCACAATCTGAAGAGTAGTAATCTCCATTGCACTTCTCCTATTACATAAGCTCTATATGAAAAACCGGCCCGGGCTTATTTCCCCACTTTGCCGATCAAATCCATCATTTTCAGTTTCTGATCCGTGGAAACCTTACGGGCTTCCAGCTCGATACCGCGTGCATTCAGCTTGTTGAAGGCCTCGATATCTTTCGCATCCACTGAAATCGCGTTGTTGACCTGCGTTTTGCCCTGACGGAAAGCCATACCGCCAATGTTAACGGAGGTGATTTTCACGCCGCCTTCAACAATGCGTTCAACGTCTGTCGGGTTGGTGAACAGAAGCATCACGCGTTCGCCCGCATATTTCGGGTTGTTGTAAACGCGGATCATTTTGGCGACATCCACGACGTGCGCGGTGACGCCCGGCGGTGCAACCTGGGTAAGAAGGGTTTTACGGACAGTGTCGGCGGCCACTTCGTCACTGACCACGATGATGCGTTGTACGTTGGTCTCTTTGGTCCAGCGCGTCGCCACCTGGCCGTGGATCAGACGGTCATCAATACGCGCAAGGCCGATAACCATGTAATCGTTCGGACCCATTGGCTTCGCCGGTGCCGCGGCTTTTGGTGCAGCAGGGGCAGGGGCAGGTTTTTCAACCGGCTGTGCTTTCAGCGCCTTCACGCCTTCGCGACCGGTTTCCACCGCCAGCGCCACCAGCTCGTCAAAGCCTGGGTTGTCGTCACGCGCCATGAAGGTTTCCACCAACATTGGGATATTTACCCCGGCGACGACTTCATAATGCTCTTTATCGACGACAATGCGGCTGGCAGCGTTGAACGGGCTGCCGCCCCATGTATCCACGAGAAACAGCACGCCTTTGCTGATATCCAGCTTCTCAAGCTGAGCAGTGTACTTTTCAATCAGCGTCTCGGCGTTTTCACCGGGAACGAAATCGATCCAGCCGACGTTTTCCTGCTCGCCCAACAGCATTTCTGCCGTTTTGAGTAACTGCTCCGCAGCCCAACCATGTGTGCCTATGACAATAGCAATGGTCACTTGCTACCTCCTATTATTATCATTTATACGTCTGCCAGGCAGGCGTACTGAGAATCGTATTGGCGAACCGAATCGATTCAGATAAGGGTTAGAGTTCTAAAAAACCAAGACTTCCGCGAATTATTTTAGATAGTGAAAAAATAATTTATGTGATGAAGATCCGTAATTTAGCTACGCCTTACAGATTTTTCTGTAAGATAAACCACGTGTGTTACAGAAGTTTGCAAAGGAACGTAAATCTTTGCTAAAAACCCATTGTCTCTGATATGTTTAGCGTCCGTTTAATTATTCAGGAGTATAGGGCTACAGCCCACTATATGGACCGTCACCGACGTCAGTCATCTTCCAGGCCATTCCGCGCCTTATTCACCGGCGACCTTCGCCACGCATCGACCCCCATTCCCTTTGAAATGCCCGAAATTAGCGGGGCACCGTTTTGTCATTCCTTTAGCAGGAGCGTGTCATGGAATTCTTAATGGACCCGTCAATCTGGGTAGGCTTGCTTACGCTGGTCGTGCTGGAGATCGTTCTCGGTATTGATAACCTGGTGTTTATTGCCATCCTTGCGGATAAGCTGCCGCCGAAACAGCGTGATAAAGCCCGTCTGATCGGCCTCTCGCTGGCACTGATCATGCGACTGGGCCTGCTGTCCGTGATCTCGTGGATGGTTACGCTGACTAAGCCTCTGTTCACCGTCATGGATTTCACCTTCTCCGGCCGTGATTTAATCATGCTGGTGGGGGGGCTTTTCCTGCTGTTCAAAGCTACAACAGAGCTGCATGAACGGCTGGAGAACCGGCAGCATGATGATGGCCACGGTAAGGGGTATGCCAGCTTCTGGGTGGTGGTCCTGCAGATTGTGGTGCTTGATGCGGTCTTCTCACTGGATGCGGTGATTACAGCGGTTGGCATGGTGAACCATCTGCCGGTGATGATGGCGGCTGTTGTGATTGCGATGGCGGTAATGCTGCTGGCGTCGAAACCGCTGACGCGTTTCGTCAACCAACATCCGACGGTCGTCGTGCTGTGTCTGAGTTTCCTGTTGATGATTGGTCTGAGCCTGGTGGCAGAAGGTTTTGGTTTCCATATACCGAAAGGCTACCTGTACGCCGCGATTGGCTTCTCGATTCTGATCGAGCTGTTTAACCAGATTGCGCGCCGTAACTTCATTAAGCAGCAGTCGAATCAGCCGCTGCGCGCGCGTACCGCCGATGCGATCCTGCGCCTGATGGGCGGGCGTCGTCAGGTGAACGTGCAGGCGGATAACGAGAACCGTAACCCGGTTCCGGTGCCGGAAGGCGCGTTTGTGGAAGAAGAACGCTACATGATCAACGGCGTGCTTTCGCTGGCCTCCCGCTCCCTGCGCGGCATTATGACGCCGCGCGGTGAAATCAGCTGGGTGGACGCCAACCTGAGCGTCGACGAAATTCGCCAGCAGCTGCTCTCCTCGCCGCACAGCCTGTTCCCGGTCTGTCGGGGCGAGCTGGATGAGATCATCGGTGTGGTGCGCGCGAAAGAGATGCTCGTGGCGCTGGAAGAGGGCGTCAACGTCGAGGCCGTAGCGGCCGCGTCGCCTGCCATCGTGGTGCCGGAGACGCTGGATCCGATTAACCTGCTGGGCGTGTTGCGTCGTGCTCGCGGGAGCTTTGTTATCGTCACCAACGAATTTGGTGTGGTACAAGGTCTGGTAACGCCGCTGGACGTGCTGGAAGCCATTGCCGGTGAATTCCCTGATGCGGATGAAACGCCAGAAATCGTTGCCGACGGTGACGGCTGGCTGGTGAAAGGCACCACCGACCTGCACGCGCTCTCGCACACGCTGGGCGTCGAAAACGTGGTCAATGACGATGAAGACATCGCCACGGTAGCGGGGCTGGTGATTGCCGTTAACGGGCAGATCCCGCGTATCGGTGATGTGCTTGAGCTGCCGCCGCTGCAAATTACCATCGTTGAAGCCAACGACTATCGCGTTGATATGGTTCGTATTGTTAAAGAGCACTCTGTACACGACGAAGAAGAGTAACGCTATCTAGCGTAACGGCAATAAAGGCACGATGTGTCCGTTGTGACGGGCTGGCGGAGGGTTACTTTCCGCCAGCCATTTCGGAAACTCCCGCAGCGGCATCGGCCGCGCATACAAGTACCCCTGCAAAATATGTACGCTGTGGCGGCGCAAATAGCGTGACTGCTCCTCGGTTTCAACCCCTTCTGCAACCAGTTCAATATTCAACCGCTGGCCCAGCGCAATAATAATATCCGTTACCGTTGAGTTCACGGCGTCGGTGCCGATCGCGGTGGTGAAGGATTTATCAATTTTCAGCACGTCCGGGTGAAGTTTTTCAAGCCACGAAAGAGAACTATTGCCCGTACCAAAATCATCAATCGCAAGCTTCACCCCTTTGCGGTGCAGCTCCCGCACGATGCGGTAATCCACATCCAGCAACGCATCGCGTTCGGTTAACTCTACAATCAACTTTTGAACAGGGTTCGCCTTAAACCAGATGCGGTTAAGATCCCGGATCAGCGCAGCGCGGCGAAAATGGCTGGCGGCCACGTTGATGCCAATATGGAAATCCCGTGAGGCCGGGAAAAAGCCTATCTGCCGCACCGTTTCGCTGATGACGTAGCGGGTAAGCGGAACAATCAGGCTATGTTCTTCAGCCAGGGGGATAAAGACATCGGGAGAAATCCAGCCCTGACGCGGGTTGTTCCAGCGCAGGAGGATCTCGACGCCAACGCATTCCCGGGTGCGGGCGTTTACCAGCGGCTGGCAGAAGAGTTCAAACTCCCGGGCAGCAATCCCCATATTAATTTCCCAGGTGAAACTTATGCGTCGCGCCGTGGCAAGCCAGGCGATATAGCCCATCAGTAAACTGAGCATCAACGCCAGCGGTAGCTGGGTAGGCAGATTTTTCAATGCCATTTGGCCTGCCCCAGGGCCGCTGACCGTGACGCTGAAAGGGTAGTGCTGTGAAGACTGTTCCAGCAGGGAGGCGTGTTCATCGAAGGTCGGCGTATTCGTCACCTGCTGCCCGTCGCGGAGAAAATTATCGCCTACTCTCAGGACCACGTCGGTGATTTGTGGCCGCTGTGGCTCCAGAATCATTTTGGTGATGAGATCGATATTCACTACCTCCATCAACCCGTCACTGCCGTCGCCCGCAAGGGGTGACCACTGAATCAGTACCGGACTGCCCTTTAACAGCCACCGATCGGTCAACAAGATCAGCCTGGGTTCACTGGACGCAAGCATCGGCTCAATGTCACTGACGGGCATATTTCGGCTGCCAAATACGCTCGAGCAATACAGTATTCCGTCTTTGACGAGGGCGATGGAGCGCACGGTCTGGAGGATCGCCGCCTGTTTTCGCAGTATCGGATTCGCTTCAGCGCAGGGCATATCAACCAGAAAACGTAGAGTTTCACGCTGGGTTTCTAACGCAAGAAGCACCTTATCAAGCGCACGCACTGTGTGGTGAGTAAAGTCGTGGATCCGATCCTGATTAATGTTGCGCTGTGAAATAAAGCGAATGCCCAGCGTCAGGACGAGCGTAACGAGCGCAACCGTAACACAGACGATAACGCGTTTTCGGCGATAGTCTTTAATGATCGTTTGTGCAGTTTGCATGAACGGTCGCCTGATAAGCACCGGCCGGAAAAGCCAGACGCAACAGTGACAGTGTAGTGGGGAAAACGTGAAGCGACGAGAGGCGGTGGGAAAATTCGCCCATCTGTTGCAGATGGGCGAAAAGGAAGGTTTAGTCGCACTGCACCTTAATGGCCAGACCGCCGCGCGAAGTCTCACGGTACTTCGCGTTCATGTCCTTGCCGGTTTCGTACATGGTTTCAATAACCTTATCCAGTGACACGCGTGGTTCGCTGGTACGGCGCATCGCCATACGTGAGGCGTTGATCGCTTTGACGGAGGCGATGGCGTTACGCTCAATGCACGGTACCTGCACCTGGCCGGCAACCGGGTCACAGGTCAGACCGAGGTTGTGCTCCATGCCGATTTCCGCCGCCACGCACACCTGCTCAGGGCTTGCGCCCAGCAGTTCCGCCAGACCGGCCGCCGCCATAGAGCAGGCCACGCCCACTTCACCCTGACAGCCTACTTCGGCACCGGAGATGGAGGCATTCATCTTGTACAGCGCGCCGATAGCGCCTGCCGCGAGGAAATAACGGATATAGATCTCCGGTGTCACGGGCTCAATAAAGTGATCGTAGTAGGCCAGTACCGCCGGAACGATACCGCACGCGCCGTTGGTTGGCGCCGTCACCACGCGACCACCCGCTGCGTTCTCTTCGTTAACCGCCAGCGCAAACATGTTCACCCAGTCAACCACATTCATTGGATCATTGGAGAATTTGTCGGTGGTGACCAGCATACGGCGAAGCGCAGAGGCACGACGTGGCACACGCAGTGGCCCAGGCAGAACCCCCTCGGTGTTCATCCCGCGGTCAATACAGGCGCGCATGGTTTGCCACACGTTAGCAAAATAGTCTTCGATCTCTTTCTTGCTGTGCAGCGCCAGTTCGTTCTGCATCACCATGCCGGAGAGGGAGAGACCGGTCTCTTTGCAATAGGCCAACATCTCGGTGGCAGATTTAAACGGATAGGGCACATTCACATCGCCCGCGCTCTCTTTGCCAAAGTGTTCTTCGTCAACGATAAAGCCGCCGCCGATGGAGTAGTAGGTTTTACTGTAGATCTCTTTTTCGCCGCTCCAGGCGTGGATGGTCATACCGTTTTCATGCAGCGGCAGGTTGTCGCTACGAAAACGCATCCCGTCATCCTGCGGGAAGTCCACTTCGTGCTGACTGTTAGCCAGCAGCAGACGACCGCGCGTTTCCACGTCGCGGATAAATGCCGGAATGGCATCAATATCAACTGTGTCCGGCATATTGCCCGCCAGACCCATAATAATGGCGATATCGGTGTGGTGGCCTTTACCCGTTAATGACAGTGAACCGTAAACGTCTACGGCGACTCGGGTAACGCTTTCCAGTAATCCTTTTTCGACCAGATCATCGACGAACTGTTTACCGGCCTTCATCGGCCCTACAGTGTGGGAAGAAGATGGACCAATCCCCACTTTGAACATGTCGAATATACTAATCACTTTCACACTCCTGACAGGGTTACTGGGGTTCCAGTAACGATGTTATAACTGCGCATAGTGTAAGAGGGAACACTAACCTCGGCTTAACTATTCACATGAATTAAACTAATGGTTAACGATGGTTTAGCTAATAGCGCGACGCCGATCGCAAACCTGCCAGAAAAGGGTGGAATGTAAAGTATAGTCAAGGCTTCAGGCCGATTTGTAGCGCAAGCTCACGAATGATGCCTGCCGTCATGCCCCAGACAAAATAATGCTGATACCACGACAGCCAGACCCGATGATCGTGCCCGCGGCGGTGAATATCCAGAGGATGATAGCGGCCCAGACGAAGGGCCTCTTCAAGCGGCATTTCGAACACCGCTGAAACTTCATCGACGCTGGCGTGATACTGAAGATCGGGCGGAATAATGCCGACGACCGGCGTGACCTGAAAACCGGTTACGCTGTCCACTGGCGGCAGCACGCCAATTACCTCGACCGCCTCCGGGGGGATCGCCACCTCCTCATGCGCTTCGCGCAGCGCGGCGGCAATCAGGGAAGCATCGGTGCTGTCCACCGCGCCGCCCGGAAACGCAACCTGACCGGCGTGTTTTCGCATATGCGGTGAGCGCTGGGTAAGCAACAGACCCGGCTGTTCACGACGCACGACCGGGATCAGTACCGCCGCCTGACGTTGATTCAGCGCGGCGCGGTTAACCTGGGGCCGCAGAAGCTGAAAACGCGACAGAAAATCATCCAGCGTCAGGTTGTCTTTCTTCACCGTGAGTTCTCCAGTTGTTTCAGGATACGATTCACTTTATCAAAGGTTTCCTGATATTCCGCCCCGGCCTGGCTGTCGGCTACAATGCCGCCGCCTGCGGAACAGTAAAGGTTACCGTCGCAGGCCGTCAGGGTGCGAATAGTGATGCTGGTATCCATGGTTCCGCACAGGCTCACATAGCCGATGCTGCCGCACCAGGCGTTGCGGCGATGCGGTTCCAGTTCGTCGATAATCTCCATCGCGCGGACCTTCGGCGCGCCGGTGATGGAGCCGCCCGGAAACGCGGCGCGGAGCAGATCGCAGGCGGTCCGCGAGGCCGGCAGGCGTGCAGTGATAGTACTGACCAGATGATGTACCGCCGGGAAAGGCTCCACAACGAACAGCTCCGGCACGCGCACGCTGCCCGGCTCGGCGACGCGGCCAATATCATTGCGCATCAGATCGACAATCATCAGGTTTTCAGCGCGATCTTTCGGCGAGGCCGCCAGCGTCTCCGCCTGCTGGCGGTCGGCGTTAGCATCGGTAAGGCGCGGCAGGGTGCCCTTGATCGGGCGGGTCTGAATAATACCGTCAGCCAGATGAATAAAACGCTCAGGCGAAAGGCTGAGGATGGCGCCGTGTTCAAGGCGTAAAAATGCGCTAAACGGGGCCTTATTGCTGGCATTGAGGCGGGTAAATGCCTGCCATTCGTCTCCCCGGTACGCCGCCTGGAAACGCTGGGCAAGGTTGACCTGATAACAGTCGCCGCTGTGAAGATACGCCTGCACGCGAGAGAATTTTTCCGCATATTCCGCCGCGCTCATGTTCGAGTGCCAGCCAGAGGTCAGCATAAAGTGTTCCGCTGTGGCGGGCCGTTGCGCCTCAAGCCAGGCCAGACGCGCCTGCACGTCTCGGTGGCTAAGCAGGGAAACCGTCTGCTTACGGTGATCCACGATTAGCGCCCAGTCATACAGCCCGACCGCCATATCCGGCAGGGAAATATCCGCCTGCGCATGCTCGGGCAGCTTTTCGAAACGGCGACCCAGATCGTAACCAAACAGGCCCAGCGCGCCCCCCTGGAAAGGCAGATCCGGATCCGGTGTGGCAGATAAGCCCAGAGCATGGATCTCGTTCTGAAGCCGCATCAGCGGATCGTCCGTGGGTGACAGCGCATCGGTCGTCAGCGTTTTAACCGGGTCGGCCACCAGAATATCAAAGCGGCTGTAGGGGTGATCCGCATGCCCGGAGTGCAGCAGCATGGCAAAAGGAAGGTGGCTCAGACGGGCAAACCAGAACTCGGCGGCATCTGCACGCCAGGGTAAGGTCATAACAGTGGGGAAGCGCATGTTCATGTATGGCATACTACCGGGTAGCGTGAAATAATTAGCGCGAATAATTTAGCAGGAGTTAACGATGTTTGCAGGTTTACCTTCTCTCAGTCATGACCAACAGCAGAAAGCGGTAGAGCGGATTCAGGAACTGATGGGCCAGGGTATGAGCAGCGGAGAAGCGATCACCGTCGTCGCTCAGGAAATTCGCGCCAGTCATACCGGCGAGCGGATAGTGGCGCGATTTGAAGATGAAGATGAATAACCGGGCTTAAACTGCCGCGATAATCTTAATCTCCACCTTATACTCCGGTTTCATCAGCGTGGCCTGTACGGTGCAGCGTACAGGCGCGTGACCCGCCACTACCCACGCATCCCAGGCTTTATTCATCTCCGCGAAGTCGTCTTTATTCGCCAGGAAAATCGTCGCGTCCAGAATGCGGGATTTATCGCTGCCCTGTTTTTCCAGTACGGCGTCGATCTGCGCCAGGGTGTTAGCGGTTTGCTCGAAGGCGTCGGCGTCCAGATTGGCAGGGACACCGGTGTAGTACAGCGTCTGGTTGTGGATCACCACATCAGACCAGCGGGCTTCGGCATCAATGCGCGTAATTGTCATAAACGTATCCTCGTTATCTTTCATCGTCAGGCGGCAAGACTGCCATATTGTTCCGCCGTCGTCACTATTTGGGGTGGCACCGGAGAGAAGGGGCTGACATAATCCCTGTGCAAAAATACAGTGAGAGAACACCGTGGCAGACGATTTTTCCCCTGAAGGTCAGTTAGCACAGGCAATTCCCGGTTTTAAACCGCGCGAACCTCAACGTCAGATGGCGCATGCCGTCGCGCACGCCATCGACAAGGCGCAGCCGCTGGTTGTGGAGGCCGGCACCGGTACGGGGAAAACCTACGCTTACCTCGCTCCTGCGCTGCGGGCGAAAAAAAAGGTGATCATCTCTACGGGATCAAAAGCGCTCCAGGATCAGCTCTACAGCCGCGATTTACCCACGGTGGCGAAAGCGCTGAAATACAAAGGGCGTCTGGCCTTGCTGAAAGGGCGTTCTAACTATCTGTGTCTGGAGCGTCTCGAACAGCAGGCGCTGGCGGGCGGTGACCTGCCGGTACAAACACTCAGCGATGTGATCGTCCTGCGCGCCTGGGCCAACCAGACGGAGGAGGGGGACATCAGCACCTGCGCGAGCGTGCCGGAAGACTCCCCGGCCTGGCCGCTGGTGACCAGCACCAACGACAACTGCCTCGGCAGCGACTGCCCGCTGTATAAAGACTGCTTTGTGGTGAAAGCGCGTAAAACGGCGATGGAAGCCGACGTGGTGGTGGTGAACCATCACTTGTTTCTTGCGGATATGGTGGTCAAGGACAGTGGTTTCGGCGAGCTGATCCCCGAGGCGGAGGTGATGATCTTCGATGAAGCCCATCAGCTACCGGACATCGCCAGCCAGTATTTTGGCCAGTCGCTCTCCAGCCGTCAGCTTCAGGATCTGGCGAAAGATATTACCATTGCCTATCGCACCGAGCTCAAAGATACCCAGCAGTTGCAGAAGTGCGCGGACCGCCTGGCGCAATGCGCACAGGATTTCCGCTTACAGCTTGGCGAGCCGGGCTATCGCGGCAACCTGCGCGAACTGCTCGCGGACAAAAATATCCAGCGCGCGCTGCTGCTGCTCGATGATGCTCTTGAACTCTGTTACGACGTGGCGAAGCTGTCCCTCGGACGTTCAGCGCTGCTGGACGCCGCCTTCGAGCGGGCCACGCTCTACCGTGGGCGGCTGAAGCGGCTGAAAGAGATCAACCAGCCGGGCTACAGCTACTGGTATGAATGTACCTCGCGCCACTTTACCCTGGCGCTCACGCCGCTGACCGTTGCCGATAAATTCAAAGAGGTGATGGCGCAAAAGCCCGGCACCTGGGTCTTTACCTCGGCCACGCTGTCGGTCAACGACGATCTGCACCACTTTACCGAGCGTCTCGGCATTGAGCAGGCTGAATCCTTACTCCTCCCAAGCCCGTTCGACTATGAGAAACAGGCGCTGCTGTGCGTGCCACGCAATCTGCCGCTGCCTAACCAGCCAGGGGCGGCGCGCCATCTGGCGGCCATGCTAAAGCCGATGATTGAGGCCAACAACGGACGCTGCTTTATGCTCTGCACCTCTCACGCCATGATGCGCGATCTGGCCGAGCAGTTCCGCGCGACCATGACGTTGCCGGTGCTGTTGCAGGGGGAAACCAGCAAAGGCCAGCTGCTCCAGCAGTTTGTCAGCGCCGGTAATGCCCTGCTGGTGGCGACCAGCAGCTTCTGGGAAGGGGTGGACGTGCGCGGTGATACGCTCTCGCTGGTGATTATCGATAAGCTGCCATTCACATCGCCGGACGATCCGCTCCTGAAAGCACGCATGGAGGACTGCCGTCTGCGCGGGGGCGATCCGTTCGACGACGTCCAGTTGCCGGACGCGGTTATCACGCTTAAACAGGGGGTAGGGCGACTGATACGCGACGTCACCGACCGCGGAGTGCTGGTGATCTGCGACAATCGCCTGGTGATGCGTCCCTACGGCGCCACCTTCCTCGCCAGCCTGCCGCCTGCGCCGCGCACACGGGATATTAAACGCGCGGTCCGCTTCCTGGCGAACCCGACGGCGGAGTAATTCTTCCCGGAGTGTGTTAAGATGCGCGCCATTTTGTGACTGACCATTGCGAGAGCGCGACGACTGATGCGAATTCTGGCTATTGATACCGCGACAGAGGCCTGTTCCGTTGCCCTGTGGAACGACGGTACGACTTTTGCTCATTTCGAAGAGTGCCCACGGGAACACACCCAACGTATTCTGCCCCTGGTAAAAACCATTTTAACCGAGGGCAACACCGCCCTGACTGACCTCGACGCGCTGGCCTATGGCCGTGGCCCGGGCAGCTTTACGGGCGTACGTATCGGGATTGGCATTGCGCAGGGGCTGGCGCTGGGCGCTGACCTGCCGATGATCGGCGTTTCAACGCTTGCGACTATGGCTCAGGGTGCCTGGCGCATGACCGGTGCCAGCCGCGTGCTGGCCGCGATTGATGCCCGCATGGGTGAAGTCTACTGGGCGGAGTACACCCGTGACGAAAACGGCGTCTGGCACGGCGAAGAGTCGGAAGCCGTGCTTAAACCTGAAGCCGTCACCGAGCGCCTGAAACAGCTCACCGGTGAGTGGGCGACGGTCGGAACCGGCTGGCCGGCATGGCCTGAGATGGCGAAGGACACCGGCCTTACGCTGGTGGACGGTAACATGCTCCTGCCTGCCGCCGAAGATATGTTGCCTGTTGCCTGTCAGCAGCTTGCCGCAGGAAAAACCGTGGTCGTTGAACACGCCGAGCCGGTTTATTTACGAAACACCGTCGCATGGAAGAAACTTCCTGGCCGCGAGTGAATCTCAGTAACAGGAACTGAGAAAAAGGAGTCGCATCATGGCGGTTCAGACTAAAGTTGTACGCTTTTTTATGGCAGGCGCGGTTGCCATAGCACTGAGCGGGTGCGTCACCGTTCCTGATGCGATCAAGGGCACCAGCCCGACGCCACAGCAGGATCTGGTACGCGTGATGAATGCTCCGGAGCTGTATGTCGGGCAGGAAGCGCGCTTTGGCGGCAAGGTGGTTGAAGTGCTAAACCAGCAGGGGAAAACCCGGCTGGAGATTGCCACCGTTCCACTGGACAGCGGCGCACGGCCTGTTCTGGGTGAAGCCTCGCGCGGGCGGATCTACGCTGACGTCAGCGGCTTCCTCGATCCGGTAGATTTCCGCGGGCAGCTGGTGACCGTCGTCGGTCCGATTACCGGTTCGGTGGCGGGGAAAATCGGCAATACGCCATACAAATTTATGACCGTGCAGGTGAACGGCTACAAACGCTGGCGTATCGCCCAGCAGGTGGTGATGCCGCCACAGCCAATCGATCCGTGGATGTGGGGTCCGCATCCGTATCGTTACGGCTACGGTGGCTGGGGTTGGTACAATCCAGGCCCTGCACAGGTTCAAACAATTGTAACTGAGTAAGTTACTGTTATTGTTAGGAAAGAGACAGCGGCTCAGCCGCTGTCTCTGTTTTTTTACGGATAAAACGAAAAAAAAGAGTGACGCGCTTCGCAACCTGCAATCTGAACAATTAATAAACTGGTACGCTGAGTTAATATAATGTTAACAAACTGTTTATTATCGGGGCTGTGATGACGACGAACACTCATTTCAGAGGTGATGCATTGAAAAAGGTTTGGCTTAACCGTTATCCCGCGGATGTCCCTGCGGAGATCAATCCTGACCGTTATCAATCCCTGATTGAATTATTTGAACACTCGGTACGGCGCTACGCTGACCAGCCCGCATTTGTGAATATGGGCGAAGTGATGACTTTCCGTAAGCTGGAAGAGCGCAGCCGGGCGTTTGCGGCCTATTTACAGGAAGGGTTGGGCTTGCAGAAAGGGGATCGCGTCGCGCTGATGATGCCAAACCTGCTGCAATACCCGGTGGCGCTGTTCGGGATCCTCAGGGCGGGGATGATCGTGGTTAACGTTAACCCGCTCTATACCCCACGCGAGCTGGAACATCAGTTGAATGACAGCGGTGCGGCGGCGATTGTGATTGTCTCCAACTTTGCCCACACGCTGGAAAAAGTCGCTGAAAGAACTCAGGTTAAGCACGTCATTCTGACGCGCATGGGCGACCAGCTCTCTACCGCGAAAGGTACGCTGGTCAACTTTGTCGTGAAATACGTTAAGCGGCTGGTGCCGAAATACCACCTGCCGGATGCCATCTCTTTCCGCCGTGCGCTGCATGCGGGCTATCGGATGCAGTACGTTAAGCCGGAGATCGTCTCAGAAGATCTGGCGTTCCTGCAATACACCGGCGGTACCACCGGCGTGGCTAAAGGGGCGATGCTGACCCATCGTAATATGCTGGCGAACCTTGAACAGGTGAACGCCACCTACGGGCCGCTACTGCACCCGGGCAAGGAGCTGGTGATCACCGCGCTTCCGCTGTATCACATTTTTGCGCTGACCATGAACTGCCTGCTGTTTATCGAGCTTGGCGGTCAAAACGTATTGATCACCAACCCGCGCGACATTCCGGGGCTGGTTAAAGAGCTGGCGAAATACCCGTTCACCGCCATGACCGGCGTGAACACCCTGTTTAACGCGCTGCTTAACAATAAAGAGTTCCAGCAGCTCGATTTCTCCACGCTGCATCTTTCTGCGGGCGGCGGGATGCCGGTTCAGCAGGCGGTTGCCGAGCGCTGGGTAAAACTCACCGGACAGTATCTGCTGGAAGGCTATGGTCTGACGGAGTGCGCCCCGCTGGTCAGCGTCAACCCGCATGACATCGACTACCACAGCGGCAGTATCGGTCTGCCGGTCCCGTCGACGGAAGCTAAACTGGTGGACGATGAGGGTAACGAAGTGCCTCACGGCGAACCGGGCGAGCTGTGCGTCAGAGGGCCGCAGGTGATGCTGGGCTACTGGCAGCGCCCAGATGCCACGGATGAGATCATCAAAGACGGCTGGCTGTACACCGGCGACATCGCGGTGATGGATGACGAAGGTTTTCTGCGTATCGTCGATCGCAAGAAAGACATGATCCTCGTTTCCGGTTTCAACGTCTATCCGAACGAAATCGAAGACGTGGTGATGCAGCACAGCGGCGTGCTGGAAGTGGCAGCGGTGGGGGTTCCTTCCGGCAGCAGTGGTGAAGCGGTGAAGATATTTGTGGTCAAGAAAGATCCTTCTCTTACCGAGGAAGCGCTGATAACGTTTTGTCGCCGGCAGCTGACGGGCTATAAAGTGCCGAAGCTGGTGGAATTCCGCGATGAGCTGCCGAAATCCAACGTCGGGAAGATATTACGACGAGAATTACGTGACGAAGCCCGTGCCAAAGTGGACAATAAGGCCTGAGCTTCACGTTAATCGCCCAGACGCCGGTTAAGCCGGCGTTTTTTATGGGCGCAAACAAAAGAGAGTCCGATTTGAATTACCAGATGATCACTACCAACGACGAGCTGGCTTCGCTGTGCGAGGTGACGCGTGATTTCCCCGCTATCGCCCTGGATACGGAATTTGTCCGTACCCGCACGTACTACCCGCAACTGGGCCTGATCCAGATGTATGACGGCAAACACGTGTCGTTGATTGACCCCCTCGGCATTACCGACTGGGCGCCAATGCGCGAGCTGTTGCTTGATACCGCCGTGACCAAATATCTGCACGCCGGCAGTGAAGATCTGGAAGTCTTTCTCAACACCTTTGGCATCATGCCGCAGCCGCTGATTGATACCCAGATCCTCGCGGCGTTCAGCGGTCGTCCGCTCTCCTGGGGCTTCGCGGCGATGGTGGAAGAGTACACCGGTCTGACGCTGGATAAGAGCGAATCGCGTACCGACTGGCTCGCGCGCCCGCTGACGGCGCGTCAGCTTGAATACGCCGCGGCAGATGTATTCTACCTGCTGCCGATTGCTGGCCAGCTTATGAAAGAGGCTGAGGCGTCCGGTTGGCTGTCTGCCGCCCTGGACGAGTGCCGCATGACGCAGCAGCGTCGTCAGGAAGTGGTTGATCCGAAAGAGGCCTGGCGTGACATCACTAACGCCTGGCAGCTGCGCACCCGTCAACTGGCCTGTCTGCAACTGCTGGCTGACTGGCGGCTGCGTAAAGCGCGTGAGCGCGATCTGGCGGTTAACTTCGTGGTGCGTGAAGAACACCTGTGGGCGGTAGCGCGCTATATGCCGGGTAGCCTTGGCGAACTGGACAGCATTGGCCTTTCCGGGAGTGAGATCCGTTTCCACGGTAAAACGCTGCTCGCGCTGGTAGAGAAAGCTCAGCAGCTGCCGGAGGACGCACTGCCAGAACCACTGCTTAACCTGATGGATATGCCGGGCTACCGCAAGGCGTTCAAAGATATCAAAGCGCTGGTGCAGACGGTGGCGGGGGAAAGCAAACTGAGCGCCGAGCTGCTGGCTTCACGTCGTCAGATTAACCAGCTGCTGAACTGGCACTGGAAGTTGAAACCGCAAAATGGCTTACCGGAACTGGTCGCCGGATGGCGGGGGGAACTGATGGCTGAACGCCTGAACACCCTGCTGGAAGGGTATCCGCGCTAAAGAATTGTAGCCCCGGTAAGCGCCGCGCCACCGGGGAAATTGCCGGGCGGTACGATGCTTGCCCGGCCTACAAAACCACAAACGGATTAACGTGACTCTTCCGCTTCCGGAAGCGTCACGTTCAGCTCCAGAATCGAAATATCCCCGTCTTTTTGCTCCAACTGAACGGTGACCATTTCCGGGTCAATCTGCACGTATTTGCAGATCACTTCCAGAATGTCTTTGCGCAGCTGCGGCAGGTAGTGCGGTTCGGCGTCGCTACGACGACGTTCCGCCACAATGATTTGCAGACGTTCTTTTGCGATGTTGGCGGTGCTTTTTTTCCGCGAGAGAAAAAAGTCCAGTAATGCCATAACTTATCCTCCGAACAGGCGTTTGAGGAAACCTTTCTTCTCTTCTTCAATGAAGCGGAAAGGACGTTCTTCTCCCAGCAGACGGTCAACGGTATCCGCATACGCTTTACCCGCGTCTGCCTGTGTATCCAGGATCACGGGCTCGCCCTGGTTAGAGGCGCGCAATACGGACTGATCTTCCGGGATCACGCCAACCAGTTTGATGCGCAGGATCTCCAGCACGTCTTCCATGCTCAGCATGTCACCTTTGTTCACCCGACCCGGGTTGTAGCGGGTCAGCAGAAGGTGCTCTTTGATCGGCTCCTGGCCATTTTCCGCGCGACGAGATTTCGAGGCCAGAATGCCGAGAATACGGTCGGAGTCACGTACTGACGAGACTTCCGGGTTAGTAGTGATGATGGCTTCATCCGCGAAGTAGAGCGCCATCAGCGCGCCGGTTTCGATGCCGGCCGGGGAGTCGCAGACCACGAAGTCGAACTCCATCTTTTTCAGATCGTCGAGCACCTTTTCCACGCCTTCACGGGTCAGCGCGTCTTTATCACGGGTCTGGGACGCCGGGAGAATGTAGAGGTTCTCGGTACGCTTATCTTTAATTAGCGCCTGGTTAAGCGTGGCATCGCCCTGAATGACGTTCACGAAGTCATACACCACGCGACGCTCGCAACCCATGATCAGGTCCAGGTTACGCAGACCGATATCGAAGTCGATTACGACGGTTTTCTTTCCCTTCTGGGCCAAACCAGTAGCGATGGCCGCGCTGGAGGTGGTCTTGCCAACGCCTCCTTTACCCGAAGTCACAACAATAATGCGTGCCATAGAAATTCCTTGTTAAAAGGGATCAATTTAACGGTTGAACGGTCAAAGCGTTATCTGCCAGCTGCAGACGAGCCGCTTTGCCATAAAATTCGGCTGGGATTTTATCGCTCAGCCAATATTCACCTGCGATAGACACCAGTTCTGCCGTCAGGTGAGTACAAAAAATTTGTGCTTCTCGATCGCCGCTGGCGCCCGCAAGCGCACGCCCACGCATCATACCGTAAACGTGAATATTGCCGTCTGCAATCAGTTCTGCGCCCGCACTGACGTGGCTTGTAACAATCAGATCACAGTTTGGCGCATAAATGCGCTGACCGGAACGAACCGGCAGATCAATCAATCGCGTTTTTGTGACTGGGGCTACATTTTGCGCCGGAGGCGGGGGAGCGGGAACGGTTGCAGGCGTTGCACGCGGGGCTTTTTCTTTGCCCTCGTTCAACAAGGGCAAACCCGCGCGTTCAATTTCGGCTTTTAACTCTGCGTCTTTGCAGCCGCTAATACCCACGATGCGCAACCCCGTGGAGACGACGGCCTGCTGGAGTCGCTTCCAGTTAACCGGCCCCTCAAGGTCGCTTACATTAACGACAACAGGAGCATGCTTAAGAAAAGCGGGAGCCTGCGCGATTTTGTCTTCTAACGCCTGACGAATAACCTCGGGTTTTGCATCATGCAAATGAACCACTGATAAGGTGAAGCTACTGCCTTTAAGCTCGATGGGCGTATTTGACATCCTGGCCTTACTCAATTTGCTATTAACCGCAACACATCGCCGCGATATTCCGAAGAGTATCAGGCATGTTATAGTCAGGAGTATATTGAGGCAAGCAACCACCCATTAATTCAGAGTAAAAACATGTTTTGTGTGATCTACAGAAGTACCAGCCGCGACCAGACCTACCTTTATGTCGAAAAGAAAGACGATTTTTCCCGCGTGCCTGAGGAATTAATGAAAAGCTTTGGCCGACCGCAACTGGCGATGCTGCTGCCGCTGGACGGCCGTAAGAAGTTGGTGAACGCCGATCTGGAGAAAGTCAAAAAGGCGTTAACCGAGCAGGGCTATTATTTACAGCTTCCGCCGCCACCGGAGAATTTATTAAAACAGCATCTTGAGGTGAGCGGAAAGAAATAAGCCCGGGTCACTCCGGGAACAACTCATCAACCGATTAGGGGTCGACCATGTATCAACATCATAACTGGCAAGGTGCATTACTGGATTATCCCGTCAGCAAAGTGATCTGCGTGGGCAGCAACTATGCAAAACATATTCAGGAGATGGGCAGCGCCGTGCCGGATGAGCCGGTTCTGTTTATTAAGCCAGAAACCGCACTGTGCGATATTCGCCAGCCGCTGGTTCTGCCGCAGGGGCTGGGCTCGGTGCATCATGAAGTGGAGCTGGCGGTGCTGATCGGCGCGACGCTGCGCCAGGCGACCGAAGAGCATGTAGAGAAAGCGATTGCGGGTTACGGTGTCGCGCTCGACCTGACCCTGCGCGACGTCCAGAGCAAAATGAAGAAAGCGGGGCAGCCGTGGGAAAAAGCCAAGGGCTTTGACAATTCATGCCCGATTTCCGGTTTCGTTCCGGTGAGTGAATTTACCGACGACCCGCAGAATACGCCCCTCAGCCTGAAGGTCAACGGCGAGATCCGCCAGCAGGGGACGACCGCTGACATGATCCATAAGATCGTTCCGCTGATTGCCTACATGAGCCGCTTCTTCACCCTGAAACCCGGCGACGTGATCCTTACCGGCACTCCGGAAGGTGTGGGGCCGCTGCACAGTGGCGACGAGCTGGACGTCAGTTTTAACGGCCTGTCGCTGAAAACCCGCGTGCTGTAAAAGCACCTTGCCGCCTGAAAAGGGCGGCAAAACTTGCATCAACGTGCCAGACTCGTTATAAGGTGCGCTCTATTTTGACGTGTGGACATCCCGATGAACGACATTCCTTTCTGGCAAAGCAAAACTCTCGACGACATGACCGACGCGGAGTGGGAATCGTTGTGTGACGGCTGTGGGCAGTGCTGCCTGCATAAGCTGATGGATGAAGATTCGGATGAGATCTATTTCACCAACGTAGCCTGCAAGCAGTTAAACATCAAAACCTGCCAGTGCCGCAACTACGAGCGCCGTTTCGACTATGAGCCGGACTGCATCAAGTTAACCCGTGAAAATCTGCCGACCTTTGAGTGGCTGCCGCATACCTGCGCGTATCGCCTGCTGGCGGAAGGTAAAGATCTGCCCACATGGCATCCGCTGTTGACGGGGTCGAAAGCGGCGATGCACGGCGAGCGTATTTCCGTGCGCCACATTGCGGTGAAAGAGTCCGAGGTGCAGGACTGGGAAGACCACATTATGAATCACCCTAATCGGTGATAATAAAAAACCCGCCGAGGCGGGTTTTTTATTGTGCGCAATTTTGTCGGGTGGCGCTGCGCTTACCCGACCTACAAAACTGACGTTGCCGTTTTGCTTTTACCTTCCAAAAAGATCGCGTTTCTTTGGCTTGAACGGCTGGGCAATCAGCACCAGCAGCGCTACCACGAAGTAGGCGACAAAAATGCCCACCAGCCACTGCGGCATCTCCAGCGTCAGAAACTCCCACTGGCGTACAGAGCAGTCACCGGAGGCCACAAACACCTGCGGCAGCCATTTATCCAGCGGCAGCCAGCTCGGGAAGCGGGCGGCAAAGTCGCAGGTCATAAACGGCGACGGGTGAAGCTGCATCTGGGTGTGCTCCCAGGCAAGCGCAATCCCTTTCCCGGCGCTGTACAGCCAGATGGCAATTGCGGCATAGCGTAACGGTGTTTTAGGTGCAATCGCACCTACCAGACCTGCGCCCATAATGCCGAACAGCGCACAACGCTCATAAATACACAGGACGCAAGGTTTCAGCCCCATCACATGCTGAAACCACAGCGCGACCATTTCCAGCGCAAAGGCGGTCAGGGCCATCAACAACCACGCTCCGCGACCGCGTGAGCACTGGTTCAAAAATCGCAACATAATCATTTCCCTGGAACATGCTTAGACAGCGCAGTGTAAACGAATTTTAATGCGCCGCAAGTATACCTGCTTGCAACAACCATTGCGTACAGGGAACGAGAGTAATTTTGATGCACAGCAAACCAACAAGGGTAAGCACCAGCGTGTACGGCAGCGCCATCCAGACCATTCTTCCATAAGAAAGTCGTATGAGTGGCGCCAGCGCCGAGGTCAGCAGGAAGAGGAAGGCCGCCTGACCGTTCGGGGTTGCCACGGAGGGGAGGTTGGTTCCAGTGTTGATCGCCACCGCCAGCAGCTCGAACTGTTCATTGCTGACAATCCCTTGCTCCATCGCGGCTTTGGCCTCATTGATGTATACCGTCCCGACAAAGACGTTATCGGATATAGAAGACAACAGACCGTTAAACAAATAGAACAGCGTTAGCTGCGAATCTGGCGTGGCCTGAAGCACAAACGCGATGATTGGCGCGAACAGATGTTGGTCAATAATCACCGCCACGACGGCGAAAAACACCGCCAGCAGGGCGGTAAACGGCAGCGCTTCGGTAAAGGCTTTTCCGATAGCATGTTCGTCCGTGACGCCGCTCAGGCTGGTTGCAAGAATAATTACCGACAGACCAATCAGCCCCACCTCGGCAAGGTGGAAGGCCAGCGCAGCGATAAGCCACACGCCGATGATGCCCTGTGCAATCAGGCGCAGCGTCTCCTGGCGCGTGCGTTGTTTGCGGCTCTGCTCGTCAAACTTATGCAGCTCCTGACGGACCTGATCGGGCAACTTCGCGCCATACCCAAAAAGGTTGAATTTTTCGACCAGCACGCAGGTCGCTAAGCCGCAGATCAGAACGGGCACGCTGACCGGCGCCATGCGCAGGAAAAATTCGCCAAAATGCCACTCAGCCGCTTTGGCGATAATCAGGTTTTGCGGCTCTCCAACCATTGTCATCACGCCGCCCAGCGCCGTCCCCACGCCCGCATGCATCATCAGGCTGCGCAGAAACGCGCGGAACTGCTCGAGCACATCGCGGTTGTGCGCCTCAACGTGGCTGTCGTCCTGCAAGTTATCGCCAGGACGAGACGAGGCGACCCGGTGGTAAATACCGTAAAAGCCGACGGCGACGCTGATCACCACCGCCACAACCGTCAGCGCATCCAGGAAGGCAGAGAGGAAAGCCGCGGCGAGGCAAAACGCCAGCGAGAGCAGCGTTTTCGACGGAATGCTCAGCAGCAGACGGGTGAAGATAAACAGCAGAAGCTGCTTCATAAAGTAGATCCCCGCCACCATGAAGATCAGCAGTAGCAGGACTTCAAGATTCGACGCAATCTCGTTTTTAACATGCTCCGCGCTGGTCATTCCAATGACCACGGCTTCCAGCGCCAGCAGCCCGCCGGGCAGCAGCGGATAGCACTTCAATGCCATCGCCAGGGTAAAGATAAACTCGGCGACCAACATCCACCCGGCAACGAAGGGATCCAGCAAAAAGATAACGGGATTAACGACCAGGAATACCAGTAGAGTGAGTTTGTACCAGTCAGGTGACTGACCTAAAAAGTTGCGCCACAGCGCGCGCCCAAATGAAATTTCCACGACAGACGTCCTTTCCCCGTCAAATAAGACAAGACATCAGTATACGCAAAAACGGCGGCGGAGAGGGGGATAAAGCCATTTTGTAAATTTCATAAAAATGAAACGGCGATCCCTCTTTTCTGTCTCTGCTGCGCTATCTGCCTCTGCGCGCCTCTGGTATGATGAGTGCAATTTGCTAAAGCTGTGTAATGGAAATCTCACTATGGTCATTAAGGCGCAGAGCCCGGCGGGTTTCGCGGAAGAGTACATCATTGAAAGCATCTGGAATAATCGTTTCCCTGCGGGATCAATTCTACCTGCTGAACGCGAACTCTCTGAACTGATTGGCGTCACCCGTACCACGCTGCGAGAAGTGCTCCAGCGTCTGGCGCGCGATGGCTGGTTGACGATACAGCATGGCAAACCCACTAAGGTGAATAACTTCTGGGAAACGTCCGGGCTGAATATTCTGGAAACGCTGGCGCGTCTCGATCACGAAAGCGTACCGCAGCTGATTGACAATCTGCTTTCGGTGCGCACCAACATCGCTACCATTTTCATCCGCACCGCGTTTCGTCAGCATCCTGAAGATGCGCTGAAGGTGCTTGCCACCGCCAATGAGGTGGAAGACCACGCGGACGCCTTTGCGACCCTCGACTACAACGTGTTCCGCGGTCTGGCGTTTGCTTCCGGCAATCCGGTTTACGGTCTGATCCTGAATGGAATGAAAGGATTATATACACGCATTGGTCGTCACTACTTTGCCAACCCTGAAGCCCGCAGCCTGGCGCTCGGCTTCTACCATAAACTGAGCAAGCTCTGCACCGAAGGGCTGCACGATCAGGTCTATGAAACGGTGCGTCGTTATGGCCACGACTCCGGTGAAATCTGGCACCGAATGCAGAAAACCCTGCCGGGTGATTTAGCGATTCAGAGTCGCTGAAATAAAAAACCTCTCGATTGAGAGGTTTTTTTCGCCCGGTGGCGCTTCGCTTACCGGGCCTACAAAACCCGTAGGCCGGGTAAGGCGTAGCCGCCACCCGGCTAAAACGCACTACAGCGTATTCAACCGCGCCGGACACCGCTCCAGCAGCTCCACGCTGCCATCTTCATTCTGCTGCTCCAGCGACACGTCAAATCCCCACAGGCGATGCACATGCTTCAGCACTTCCTTACGCCCCTTATCCAGCGGTGCGCGGTTGTGAGGGATATAGCGCAGCGTCAAAGAGCGGTCACCGCGCAGATCCACATTCCAGACCTGAATGTTCGGTTCAAGATTGCTCAGGTTGTACTGAGACGACAGGCGCGAGCGGATCTCACGATAGCCCTCTTCGTTGTGGATCGCAGAGATCTCCAGGTAGTTGTTGCGGTCATCATCCAGTACGGTGAAGAAGCGGAAATCACGCATGATCTTCGGCGACATGAACTGGCTGATAAAGCTCTCATCCTTAAAATCACGCATCGCGAAGTGCAGCGTTTCCAGCCAGTCAGAACCGGCAATATCCGGGAACCAGTATTTGTCCTCTTCGGTGGGCGACTGGCAGATACGCTTGATATCCTGGAACATGGCAAAGCCGAGTGCGTACGGGTTAATGCCGCTGTACCACGGGCTGTTATACGCTGGCTGGAATACCACGTTGGTGTGGCTGTGCAGAAACTCCATCATAAACCGCTCGGTGACTTTTCCTTCGTCATACAAGTGGTTAAGAATGGTGTAGTGCCAGAAGGTCGCCCAGCCTTCGTTCATCACCTGGGTCTGCTTCTGAGGATAGAAATACTGGCTCACCTTGCGCACGATGCGCAAGATCTCACGCTGCCACGGCTCCAGCAGTGGGGCGTTCTTCTCCATAAAGTAGAGCAGGTTTTCCTGCGGCTCGGAAGGGTAACGACGCGCCTCGGCGACGGTTTTCTCCTCCTCACGTTTCGGCAGGGTGCGCCACAGCATATTCACCTGGCTTTGCAGATACTCCTCGCGGCTCTTCTGCCGGGCTTTCTCTTCCTGCAATGAGATCTTCTGCGGACGCTTATAGCGGTCAACGCCGTAATTCATCAGCGCGTGGCAGGAGTCCAGTAGCTTCTCTACCTCGTCCACGCCGTAGCGCTCTTCGCAGTCGGTAATGTATTTGCGGGCGAAGATAAGGTAATCGACGATGGAGCTGGCGTCCGTCCAGCTGCGGAACAGATAGTTATTTTTGAAGAACGAGTTATGTCCATAGCAGGCGTGCGCCATCACCAGCGCCTGCATGGTAATGGTGTTCTCCTCCATCAGATAGGCAATACACGGGTTAGAGTTAATAACGATTTCATACGCCAGCCCCTGCTGTCCGTGCTTATACAGTCGCTCCGTTTCAATGAATTTTTTACCAAACGACCAGTGCGGATAGTTAATCGGCATCCCGACGCTGGAGTAAGCGTCCATCATCTGTTCCGAGGTGATGACTTCAATCTGATGGGGATAGGTGTCCAGACGATAGAGTTTGGCCACCCGGTCGATCTCCGCCAGGTAGACATCCAGCAATTCGAAGGTCCAGTCGGGTCCATCGCTCAGACGTGTGCTGTCCCTTGACATGGAATCTAGTGTAGCCATTAGCGCGCCCTCGTTGTTGGTCGCTCTCTCTGACTGGAGAGCCTCCTTTCAAGCATAGATCACCCCATTCAAATACGCGGGGCGCAGAAATTTTTTCTTTGCGATTTCCCGTTTTCGATACGGCAAAAAAAGCGGTGCTCGCAGAATTTTCTACTGGTTAAAAATAACGCGCAGCAGGAGATCCCAAATAAGCGCTATCCCCTGATACAGCGGGATATGTGAGTTGAGTCACCATAAAAAAGTCATATGTTGAATAATATTTTCAGCTAGGTTATCAATCTGTAATTAGATGATTGTTCTTTTGCTCATAATGGAGTGGCTATGCGTGTTGTCATACTGGGAAGTGGTGTCGTTGGCGTAACCAGCGCCTGGTATTTAAGTCAGGCGGGACATGAGGTTACCGTTATCGATCGCGAATCCGGTCCGGCGCTGGAAACCAGTGCGGCGAATGCGGGGCAGATCTCCCCGGGCTACGCTGCGCCGTGGGCGGCCCCGGGCGTTCCGCTGAAGGCGATCAAATGGATGTTTCAGCGACATGCGCCGCTGGCGATAAGCCTTGACGGCACACAGTTCCAGCTTAAGTGGATGTGGCAGATGCTGCGCAACTGCGATACCCGCCACTACATGGAAAACAAAGGGCGCATGGTGCGCCTCGCAGAATACAGCCGCGATTGCCTGAAAGCGCTGCGTTCCTCAACGGGGATCGAATATGAAGGGCGCCAGGGCGGCACACTTCAGCTGTTCCGTACCGCGCAACAGTATGAAAACGCGACCCGCGATATCGCCGTGCTTGAAGATGCGGGCGTACCGTATCAGCTGCTGGAAGCCAGCCAACTTGCCCAGGTGGAGCCAGCACTTGCCGAGGTCGCGCACAAGCTGACGGGCGGCCTGCGTTTACCGAACGATGAAACTGGCGACTGCCAGCTTTTCACCCAGCGTCTGGCGCGCATGTGTGAGCAGGCCGGGGTGAAATTCCGCTTCAACACCTCTGTCGACAAGCTGCTGTCGGAAGGGGAGAAGATTTACGGCGTGAAGTGTGGAGAAGAGGTGATCAAAGCCGATGCTTACGTGATGGCGTTCGGATCCTATTCTACCGCGATGCTGAAAGGGATCCTGGATATCCCGGTCTATCCGCTGAAAGGCTACTCCCTGACCATTCCTGTGAAAGAGGACAGCGGTGCGCCGGTCTCGACCATTCTTGATGAAACCTACAAAATCGCCATCACCCGCTTCGATAACCGGATCCGCGTCGGCGGCATGGCGGAAATCGTGGGCTTTAATACTGAGCTGCTTAAACCGCGTCGTGAAACGCTGGAGATGGTCGTGGGCGATCTCTTCCCGCGCGGCGGCTTCATTGAGCAGGCGACGTTCTGGACCGGCCTACGCCCAATGACCCCGGACGGCACGCCGATTGTGGGCCGTACGCCATACAAAAATCTGTGGACCAACACCGGCCACGGTACGCTTGGCTGGACCATGGCCTGCGGTTCGGGCCAGCTGCTGAGCGACCTGATCTCCGGGCGGACGCCGGCAATTCCGTTTGACGATTTGAGCGCCGCACGCTATCAATCAGGGTTTACCCCATCGCGTCCACAACACCTGCACGGCGCGCATAATTAAGGAGTCGCAATGTCCCGTCCTATTCTGGCCCAGCTGGATTTGCAGGCGCTGAAGGATAACCTGCAAATTGTTCGCCGTGCTGCGCCGGGTTCTCGTGTCTGGTCGGTGGTGAAAGCCAACGCCTACGGTCATGGTATCGACCGTATCTGGAGTGCGCTCGGCGCCACCGATGGTTTTGCCCTGCTGAATCTGGAAGAGGCCATCCTGCTGCGCGAGCGCGGCTGGAAAGGACCGATCCTGCTGCTGGAAGGATTCTTCCATGCGCAGGATCTGCCTCTGCTGGATAAGTACCGCCTGACGACCAGCGTTCACAGTAACTGGCAGATCAAGGCGATTCAGGACGCGAAGCTGCATGCCCCGCTGGATATCTATCTCAAAGTGAACAGCGGGATGAACCGTCTGGGCTTTCAGCCTGAACGGGTGCACACGGTCTGGCAGCAGCTTCGTGCGCTGAAAAACGTCGGTGAGATGACGCTTATGGCGCATTTCGCCGATGCGGAAAAGCCGGACGGCATTGCCGATGCCATGGTCCGCATTGAGCAGGCGGCAGAAGGGCTGGACTGTCCGCGCTCGCTGTCGAACTCAGCGGCAACGCTCTGGCATCCCGAGGCGCATTACAACTGGGTGCGCCCGGGGATCGTTCTGTACGGCGCGTCACCCTCAGGTCAGTGGCAGGATATCGCCAACAGCGGCCTGAAGCCGGTGATGACGTTACGAAGCGAAATTATCGGCGTGCAAACCCTGAAAGCGGGCGATACGGTGGGCTATGGCAGCCGCTATCGGGCAGCGGGCGAACAGCGTATCGGTATCGTGGCGGGGGGCTATGCAGATGGTTATCCGCGCATCGCCCCGAGCGGTACGCCGGTGTGGGTCGATGGCGTGCGTACGGGCACGGTAGGCACCGTCTCAATGGACATGTTGGCTATTGATTTGACGCCATGTCCTCAGGCGGGGATCGGCTCACCGGTTGAGCTGTGGGGCAACGAGGTTAAAATTGATGATGTGGCCGCTGCGGCGGGCACTGTCGGGTATGAACTGATGTGCGCGCTGGCGTCAAGAGTGCCTGTTGTGACGGTGTAACATGTGTGTGCCGGGTGGCGGCTTCGCCTTACCCGGCCTACAAAAGCCCGAACGTAGGCCGGGTAAGCGTTAGCGCCACCCGGCAAAAAAGCAGCTACTCCGCCTCCTCCTCCATCGGCCTTACGCCGACTTTGCGCACCGCGTTATCCTCTTTCTCGGCCACCGTCCAGACCATCCCGGCAAACTCCACCTGGTCACCGACGACCGGTGCAGCCCCTAATAATTGCTGAATAATCTCGCCCAGTGTTTGCTGGTTATCGCGATTCTCCAGTCCTCCCTCCAGGCCATAAATCAGCGCCACATCCGCAAAGCGGGCGCTGGCTTCGAGGATAAAATCGCCGAAGAAACGCTGATCCAGCGCCACCGGGGGCGACTGGCTGAACAGCTTGCCAAGGGCAGGCAGGTCGCGCTCGCGGCCAATCACGCAGAGGATATCGTTCTCTCGCAGCCGCGTGCTGCCGGTCGGGTGAAGCAGGGCATTATCCCGGAACAGGGCGGCAATACGCGTTTCAGCGGGCATATGCAGATCGCGTAGCGAAGCACCCACGCACCACTTATCGGCGCTTAGCTGATAGACAAACTGTTCCCACGGGTTGTCTGGATGAATATCCAGCCCCACGCGGGAGACCGGCCAGCCAACGGGCGGTACCACCACTTTGGCTTTTTTCGCCGCCCAGCCCAGCGACGTCCCCTGGAACAGCAGCGATACCAGCACCACGAAGAAGGCGACGTTGAAGAACAGACGAGCGTTGTCCAGCCCGGCCATCATCGGGAAAACCGCCAGGATAATCGGCACCGCGCCGCGCAGCCCCACCCAACTGATAAATATCCGCTCACGCAGGTTAAACCCGCGGAACGGCAGCAGCCCGGCAAACACCGACAGCGGACGGGCGATGAAGATCATCCAGGCCGACAAAAGCAGCGCTGGCACGACGATAGGCAGCAGGTCGGAAGGCGTCACCAGCAGGCCCAGCACCAGGAACATGGCGATCTGTGCCAGCCAGGCCAGCCCGTCAAAGTTTTGCAGTATCGCATAACGGTTACGAATCGGTCGGTTGCCCAGCAGGAATCCACAGAGGTAAACCGCCAGAATACCGCTGCCGTCCAGCGCGGTGGTGACGGCAAAGATCAGGATCCCGCCGCTCAGGGCCAGCAGCGGGTAAAGGCCGGAAGGCAGCGTAATACGGTTGATTGTCTGCTGTAACAGGTAACCGCCGCCGAGACCAATGATAATCCCGAGGCCAAACTGCTGGAGGATGTGCCAGGCGAACATCCAGCTCAGGCCAGTTTCGTGCTGCTGGATCATCTCAATCAGGGTGATGGTCAGGAACACCGCCATCGGATCGTTGCTGCCGGATTCAATCTCAAGCGTGGAGCCAACGCGCTCGTTCAGCCCCTTGCCGCCGAGCAGCGAGAACACCGCCGCCGCATCGGTAGAGCCGACAATCGCGCCAATAAGCAGGCCTTCCATCATATCGAGGTTAAACAGCCAGGCTGCCATCATACCGGTCAGGCCGGAGGTGATTAGCACGCCGACGGTAGCCAGAGACAGCGCCGGGCCTAAGGCAACGCGAAACGAACTTGCCTGGGTGCGCATGCCGCCGTCCAGCAAGATCACCGCCAGCGCGAGGTTACTTACCATATAGGCGAAAGGGTAATTATCGAAGGGGATACCGCCGATTCCGTCAACCCCCGCCAGCATGCCGATAGCCAGGAAAATGACAAGAATAGGTATGCCAAGGCGCGATGAAAATGAACTTAATAAAATGCTGAAGGTTACCAGGATGGAACCCAGAATGAAAAGACTGATTATCGCTGTGGCACTCAATGTCGTCTTACTCCCACCTCAATGTGAACGCTGTTATTAAAACCCTAACATATTAACAACTGTATCTGCGTTTTATTGAGGGGGAATAACGGCTTTTTTATGCCTTTAAGACCGGATGACCGCTGATTGTTAACCGACTGCCTGAATTACCGTGTGCAAGGTGCGCCCGGGCACCCAGTGGCAAGGTAACGGTTTGCTGCTCATGGCCGAAATTCAGACCGGCGATCACCGGAATATCCAGCCGGGAACGAATGAAATCGACCATCGTCTCCAGCGTGTAGCCCGCGTCGTAATCGTTGGGGGCTGACCCGCTGAAACTGCCCAGCACAATGGCCGACTGCCGATCCAGGATCCCGGCGTGATAAAGCTGTAACAGCATGCGTTCGACGCGGAACGGGTGTTCGTTGATATCTTCCAGCACCAGAATGCCGTCCTCGATCTGCGGCAGCCACGGTGTCCCAATCAGCGATACCAGCATCGCGAGGTTTCCGCCCCACAGCTGCCCTTCACATTCCCAGTGCGGTCCGTTGCCTTGCCACTCGACGGTAAACGTCGGGTTTTGCAGGGCGCGCCAGAAATGGTCCTGCGTAAACGCATCCAGCTCCGGCGCACCAAAGTTGCCGGCCAGCATCGGGCCGCTAAAGGTAATGACGTTATGCAACGCCAGCAGGCCGAGCTGGATCGCCGTGAAATCGCTGTGTCCGCAGATTAACAGCGGATCCTGCTGCTGGCGTGCGGCCAGCCCGGCCCAGTCGATGCTCTCCAGCAGCCGGCTTGCGCCATAGCCGCCGCGCACGGCCAGCACAATGGTGTTTTCACCTTCCAGCGTCGCCAGGCTGTTGATATCGCTCAGTCTCTGCGCCTCCGTACCGGCAAAACGCTGCATGCGGCGGGGGATAATTGTCTGATTTTCTACCTGATGGCCTATTTCCAGCAGGCGCTGAACGCCCCGCTGTGCCGCCTCCTGGTTGATGCAGTAGCCCGACGGTGCAATGAGATGAAACTGAGGCATGGCAATTCCTTGCTGAATGAGAATCTAATTGTCTATATCATGCCGCTTATACGCCGCCTGCTTCAAGGGGCGACGTACCGCGATGACCGGCTATAAGGATAGATGACGTGAAATTGAGATGGTTTGCTTTTTTGATTGTGTTGCTCGCTGGCTGTAGTTCAAAACATGATTATAAAAATCCCCCCTGGAACCCCGAAGTCCCGGTAAAGCGGGCCATGCAGTGGATGCCGATCAGCGAACAAGCCGGGAAGGCCTGGGGCGTGAGCCCGCGCCTGATCACCGCGATCATCGCCGTGGAGTCCGGCGGGAACCCGACGCTGGTGAGTAAATCGAATGCGGTGGGGCTGATGCAGTTAAAAGCCTCTACGGCGGGAAGAGAGGTCTATCGCTACATGGGCTGGAAGGGACAGCCATCCACCAGCGAGCTGAAAAACCCGGAACGTAATATCTCTATGGGAACCGCTTACCTGAGCATTCTGGAGCATGGCATTCTGAAGGGGATTGACGATCCGGAAGTGATGCAATATGCGCTGGTGGTGTCGTACGTTAACGGAGCTGGCGCGCTGCTCCGAACCTTCTCATCCGATCGCAAAGAGGCGATAGAAGAGATTAACGATATGGATAAAGATGAATTCTTCGAACACGTTGTGAAGAATCATCCGTCAGCACAGGCTCCACGTTATATCTGGAAAGTACAGAAAGCAATGGACGCCATGTAACGTCTTTGTCGGGCGGCAGCACGCTGCCCGACGCCTTTCAGCGCACTTTATTCGCGCGTTCCCGCGCTTCACGCTCCAGTGAAAAAATGATGCGCTGTAGTTCGCGCTCGGCGCCTGGCCCGACATTCAGAAAGCGAAAACTCAGTCGCGGCGTGGTAATGGTTTCGTTTTTGCCGTCCACCACCTTGCGCTCGCTGATGGCAATCAGCTGGGCGTCAAACCAGAAGCGTCCCCATCCGCCCATATCCAGCTCGATCTGACTAAAACGTATACCTTCCACCAGCCCTTCCGGCTTCGGCATATCCATCAACGCTCCCATGCCGCCCAGCGACAGGTCGAAGAGACGAAAGCGGATCTCTTTTTTGTCCGGCATTTTCGCCTTACAGAAGTAGGCCGGGTGAAGCGGGGCGCTGATGCGAAAATACTCGCGGCGCTGCACGAACCAGAGATTAGCGGGCAGGGGGGTGATAAACGCAGGCAAACCCTGGTACACGATCGTGGTCAGGCGAGGCAGTATAAACTCGACTTTAGCCCCCTGCGTTTCGGCCATCACCGAGAGGTTTTCTGCCTGTAGCGCGGCACGGTTTTCATCGCTCTGGCTACCCAGATCCACGATCAGGTGTTCTGCCGTCACGTCCAGGATCTTGCTGATAAACTGGCTGGTTGACCAGTTGATGCGCAGCGGCACCTCGCCCTTTTTCAGGTCGCGTAACACCCCTAATACAGCCAGCGGATTTTGTTTCAGGAACTGCTCACTGTAGCTACTCACGCCAGATGGCTCCTCGATAGATGACAGACTGTCTCTGGGTTATCGGCACGCTGGCATGAAACTTAATACAAACGATCTGTTTTTCTCCGCTGATATTGATTCGGTAATAAAAATGATAATAATTGTCGTTCCCAATATCATCTAATAATAAGACGACACTATGAGCACCTCACGTTTTGCGTTATGCGCGTTGGCAGGCGCCGTTACGCTGGCATTGCAGACACAGGCTTTCGCAGAAGAACCCACCATCGTGGTAACCGGTACAGAGCAGGGCAGCGCGCTCCCTGCCTGGACCAATAGCGCCACGAAATCAGCCGTCGCGGAAAGTAAAACGCCGCAGGTGATCAACACCATCGCCTCTAAAGAGATTGAGCAGCGGCACGCCAGTTCGGTAAACGAGATCCTGCGCTATGCGCCGGGCGTTTCCACGGAGGTGCGCGGGAGCACCTCTTACATGAGCGAGTACAAAATCCGCGGGTTCAACGTTGATCAGGAGTTCTACAACGGCCTGCAACTTCCCTATAACGTCACCGGGAACACCAAAGCGCGAATCGATCCGCTGCTGATTGAGAGCGTCGATATCCTGAAGGGGCCGTCATCCGTGCTGTATGGCGGCGGCTCCCCGGGCGGGCTGGTCAATATTCAGAGTAAAAAGCCGCAGAAAGAGGCGAAAACGGAACTGGGCTTTAATACCGGAAACCGCAATCTGAAAGAGGGGTACCTGGATTCCACGGGGCAGATTGCGAACAGCGACTGGAACTATCGTCTGCTGGGCAAAGCGACGGAAAGTGACGAACAGGCGCACACCACGCGCTATGAAAACTATCTGGTGGCCCCCTCCGTGACCTGGCAGCCGGATGACAAAACGCGCCTGACCATTGACGCGCTGGCGCAAAATACGCCGAGCCTGACGCCGTCTGATCCGATGCCGCTAAGCTATCTGCGGTCTAAATACGCCGATCGTCGTGACTATGCCGGGGATGAGTGGAGCGGCTTCAAACAGCGCCAGTGGATGCTGGGCTACAGCTTTGAGCATGAGTTTGACAGTGGCTGGGGCTTTAACCAGAAAGCGCGCTACTTTGACGTGGATACCCACCAGCGCAGCGCCTATTCCACCGGGACGGGCAGCGAGGTCTACCAGCTTAACCGCTTCGCCTATACCACGGATGAAGATTTGCAGAGCTTCAACATTGATAACCAGGTTACCCGAACCGTCGCGCTGGGGGACTGGCAACATCATCTGCTGGCGGGCTTTGACTACCAGAAGCTTAACTCTCACTTCCATTATCGTTACGCCTCGTCCACACCGGGTATCGATATGCGCAATCCGGATCACTCGCAGATCGATAACGATGCGCTGGGGCTTGAAACCGCGCAGAAAAACCGTCTCGGCTATCAGCAGAATGGCTATTACCTTCAGGATCAGATTGCGTTTGGCGGGCTTAACGTGCTGGCCAGCCTGCGCTTTGACGACTACCGTTCCGTCACCACCAACTATCTGCAAAACGGTGACAAAGCCTGGGTATCTCAGGATCGCCTCACCAAACGACTGGGGGCGCTTTATGCCTTCGAAAATGGTCTCTCGCCGTTTTTCAGCTATTCGGAAGGTTTCGCACCGGTATCGCCGCAGGGTACGCTGACCGCGAAAGACGTTAAGCCCACCACCAGTAAGCAGGTGGAGGGTGGGGTGAAATATCTGCTGGCGGAATATGCAACTACCTTCACCGCCTCGGTGTTTAACATTCGTCAGAAAAATGTGGTGACCAGCGATCCGGGCTTCCTCAACTACCGCCAGACCGGGGAAGTGGAATCGAAAGGCGCGGAGCTTTCCGCTATTAGTCGTCCAACGGATAACCTGACGCTGATTGCCAATTATGCCTACACCCACGCCATCAATACCGAAGATGACAAGTACCAGGGCAAACGACCGACGCAGGTCCCTGAGAACGCCTTTAATCTGTGGGGAGATTACACCTTTGACAGCACGCCGCTGAGAGGGTTAACGCTGGGGGCTGGTGCACGCTACACCGGGCCGATGGAGATCTCGCCAGCCAATGATGCAGGCAAGCTGGGCGGTACGACGCAGTACGATCTGGCGGCATCTTACCGCATGGGCGAACTGGCGCCATCGCTGGAGGGGCTGACGCTGAAAGCGAGCGCGCAGAACGTCACCAACAAAGAGACGCTCACCTGCTATGACGCGACCAACTGCTGGATAGGCCGCGACCGCACCTTCCAGGTCGGGGCGAGCTACAGCTTCTGAAAAAAGCCCGGTGGCGCTACCGCACTGAACAGTCCCCTCGCCCCTCCGGGGAGAGGGTTAGGGTGAGGGGAACATACGGCGGTGGTGGTCATTCCGTTCACTTTATGTTCCTTGCTACTCTGTAACGACATGACCGGTGAACGTGCCAGGGT
>NZ_JADCLG010000050.1:0-316 GCF_014982425.1 Enterobacter cloacae complex sp. I1M
TCAGAAGAACTCCCTATAATGCGCCTCCACTGACACGGAACAACGGCACGCAAGCCGCCGGGTCAGCAGAGAAAAGCAAAATAAACGCTTGACTCTGAAGCGGGAAAGCGTAATATGCACACCCCGCGCCGCAGCGAAAACGTAGCGGCACTGCTCTTTAACAATTTATCAGACAATCTGTGTGGGCACTCAAAGTGACATGGATTCTTAATGTCCTCGGACACTAAATGAATACCAAGTCTCAACGAGTGAACACGTAATTCATTACGAAGTTTAATTCATTGAGCATCAAACTTTTAAATTGAAGAGTTTGATC
>NZ_JADCLG010000051.1:0-292 GCF_014982425.1 Enterobacter cloacae complex sp. I1M
AAGGTAACCGTAGGGGAACCTGCGGTTGGATCACCTCCTTACCTTAAAGAACCTGCCTTTGTAGTGCTCACACAGATTGTCTGATGAAAAGTAAATAGCAAGGCGTCTTGCGATTGAGACTGTACGTCCCCTTCGTCTAGAGGCCCAGGACACCGCCCTTTCACGGCGGTAACAGGGGTTCGAATCCCCTAGGGGACGCCACTTGCTGGTTCGTGAGTGAAAGTCACCTGCCGTCATATCTCAAAACTGACTTGCGAGTCATGTTTGAGATATTTGCTCTTTAAAAATCTGG
>NZ_JADCLG010000052.1:0-26097 GCF_014982425.1 Enterobacter cloacae complex sp. I1M
ATCCACCCAATCGCGATGGATGACGGTCTGCGTTTCGCAATCCGTGAAGGCGGCCGTACCGTTGGCGCGGGCGTTGTTGCTAAAGTTCTGGGCTAATTAATTATCCCTGAAATAAAAAGGACGCTTCGGCGTCCTTTTTTGTTTTCTGCCGTTGGGCATTGTCATAAAAATTCGCATTTTTTGCTTTCTCCCGCCACGTATTCCGACGCCCGTGCTATTGTAATCATAACCATTCTCACTTACACTTTGCGCATATTTTGAACGGGAGTCTTTATGTACGTTTGTTTATGTAATGGTGTAAGCGACAAAAAAATTCGTCAGGCCGTTCGCCAGTTTCAACCACAATCTTTCCAGCAGCTTCGTAAGTTTGTTCCGGTGGGAAATCAATGCGGTAAATGCGTTCGCGCAGCGCGTGAGATCATGCAGGACGAACTGATGCAGATCCCGGAATTCAAAGAGATCGCGTAAGCCTCCATCTTTTTTTTGACATCCCCGTAGCCCGATCTACGCTTCAATGAGTGGAAGCGGAGGGACTATATAATGAAAGGTGATGTTAAAATCATAAGTTATCTCAATAAATTATTGGGAAATGAGCTTGTCGCAATCAATCAGTATTTTCTCCATGCAAGAATGTTCAAAAACTGGGGACTGACTCGCCTCAACGATGTTGAATACCATGAGTCCATTGATGAAATGAAACACGCCGATAAATATATTGAGCGTATTTTATTCCTCGAAGGCATTCCTAACCTACAGGATCTCGGAAAACTGGGCATCGGAGAAGATGTTGAAGAGATGCTGCGTTCTGATCTCCGGCTAGAGCTGGAGGGTGCAAAAGACCTGCGTGAAGCCATTGCCTATGCGGACAGCGTACATGACTACGTCAGCCGGGATATGATGATCCAGATCCTGGCCGATGAAGAAGGGCACATCGACTGGCTTGAGACCGAACTGGATCTCATTAGCAAAATTGGCCTACAGAACTACCTTCAGTCTCAGATCAAAGTGGAAAGTTAATCAGGCTTTCCCAGCCAACGCATAAACCCGCTGCCGCCAGAAATGGCCCAAAAGGCAGTGGGTTTTTTAATGCCTGCTTATCAGGGTTGAACAACGAGAAACCAACCAGATACAGCAGAGCCATTAACGCGGCCACTAATGCCAGTACTGGCAGTACACACCAGCCATGCCATGCTCCCAGCGCCGCAAGATATTTTATGTCGCCATACCCCATCCCTTCACGTCGGCAGATGAGTCGATATCCCCAATAGATAACGGCGAATCCGGCGTATCCTGCCGTCGCACCCACTACCGCGCTCGGCAAAAAATCAGGATGAAGACAAAGCTGGTAGAGCAGGCCCGTCCATAGCAGCGGGCAAAGGAATTTATCGGGAAGCAGCCCCGTGCGAATATCGGTGCGTACAAGCAAGGCCGATAACGCAAAATAGATCAGCAGAAAGGGGAGGGACATTAGCATAGCGAGAGCCTCAAAATGGTTTGAGCGCATACTCGTAATAATCTGCATGCCCGGCAATGTGTAAAAACACCAATTGCGCAGCGGCTTCAGACAAAGAGTTGAGAAGGGATACTTTGCATAAAAAATTGCGAGGCCTTACGCAGAGTACGACTTTGGCGCTTAATTTCTAAACGGCACTTGCGTCTTTCGCTGATTTACGTATAATGCGCGGGCTTGTCGTAATTGACGGCGGGTTCAATCTGAACCAGAGTAGCTCACTTTGTTACTCAACAATGCTCCCAATTGGGGAGCTACGTAAGAACGGTTACACTCTCCCATCAATCGTAATGGGTTTGAGGAGTAATCATTTTCGTTTATAAAATAATTGGAGCTCTGGTCTCATGCAGAACCAAAGAATCCGTATCCGCCTTAAAGCGTTTGATCATCGTCTGATCGATCAATCAACCGCGGAAATCGTCGAGACTGCTAAGCGCACTGGTGCGCAAGTCCGTGGTCCGATCCCGCTGCCGACCCGCAAAGAGCGCTTTACCGTTCTGATCTCTCCGCACGTTAACAAAGATGCGCGTGATCAGTACGAGATCCGCACTCACAAGCGTCTGGTTGACATCGTTGAGCCAACTGAGAAAACCGTTGATGCTCTGATGCGTCTGGATCTGGCTGCCGGTGTAGACGTGCAGATCAGCCTGGGTTAATCAGGTCATCGAGCGATTGAGAGGTTGATACAATGATTGGTTTAGTCGGTAAAAAAGTGGGCATGACCCGCATCTTCACTGAAGATGGCGTTTCAATCCCAGTAACCGTAATCGAAGTTGAAGCAAACCGCGTTACCCAGGTTAAAGATCTGGCTAACGATGGCTACCGCGCTGTTCAGGTGACCACTGGTGCTAAAAAAGCTAACCGTGTAACCAAACCAGAAGCGGGTCACTTCGCTAAAGCTGGCGTAGAAGCTGGCCGTGGTCTGTGGGAATTCCGTCTTGCTGAAGGCGAAGAGTTCACCGTAGGTCAGGACATTAGCGTTGAGCTGTTTGCTGACGTTAAAAAAGTTGACGTAACCGGTACCTCTAAAGGTAAAGGTTTTGCTGGTACCGTTAAGCGCTGGAACTTCCGTACCCAGGACGCTACTCACGGTAACTCCTTGTCTCACCGCGTTCCGGGTTCTATCGGTCAGAACCAGACTCCGGGCAAAGTGTTCAAAGGCAAGAAAATGGCAGGTCAGCTGGGCAACGAACGTGTAACCGTTCAGAGCCTGGACGTAGTACGTGTTGACGCTGAGCGCAACCTGCTGCTGGTTAAAGGTGCGGTCCCGGGTGCAACCGGTAGCGACCTGATCGTTAAACCAGCTGTGAAGGCGTAAGGGGATAGCAATGGAATTAGTATTGAAAGACGCGCAGAGCGCGCTGACTGTTTCCGAAACTACCTTCGGTCGTGATTTCAACGAAGCGCTGGTTCACCAGGTTGTTGTTGCTTATGCAGCTGGTGCTCGTCAGGGTACTCGTGCTCAGAAGACTCGTGCTGAAGTAACTGGTTCAGGCAAAAAGCCATGGCGCCAGAAAGGTACCGGCCGTGCGCGTTCAGGTTCTATCAAGAGCCCGATCTGGCGTTCAGGTGGCGTGACCTTCGCTGCGCGTCCACAGGACCACAGTCAAAAAGTTAACAAAAAGATGTACCGCGGCGCGCTGAAAAGCATCCTGTCCGAACTGGTACGTCAGGATCGTCTGATCGTTGTCGAGAAGTTCTCTGTTGAAGCGCCTAAAACTAAGCTGCTGGCACAGAAACTGAAAGACATGGCTCTGGAAGATGTGCTGATCATCACCGGTGAGCTGGACGAGAACCTGTTCCTGGCCGCGCGTAACCTGCACAAGGTTGACGTACGCGACGCGACTGGTATCGACCCGGTTAGCCTGATCGCCTTCGACAAAGTCGTAATGACTGCTGATGCTGTTAAGCAAGTTGAGGAGATGCTGGCATGATTCGTGAAGAACGTCTGCTGAAGGTGCTGCGCGCACCGCACGTTTCTGAAAAAGCGTCTACTGCGATGGAAAAAACAAACACCATCGTTCTCAAAGTTGCTAAAGACGCGACCAAAGCAGAGATCAAAGCTGCTGTGCAGAAACTGTTTGAAGTCGAAGTCGAAGTCGTTAACACCCTGGTAGTTAAAGGGAAAGTTAAACGTCACGGACAGCGTATCGGTCGTCGTAGCGACTGGAAAAAAGCTTACGTCACCCTGAAAGAAGGCCAGAACCTGGACTTCGTTGGCGGCGCTGAGTAAGTCGGAGGAGTAATACAATGGCAGTTGTTAAATGTAAACCGACATCTCCGGGTCGTCGCCACGTAGTTAAAGTGGTTAACCCTGAGCTGCACAAGGGCAAACCTTTTGCTCCGTTGCTGGAAAAAAACAGCAAATCCGGTGGTCGTAACAACAATGGCCGTATCACCACTCGTCACATCGGTGGTGGCCACAAGCAGGCTTATCGTATTGTTGACTTCAAACGCAACAAAGACGGTATCCCAGCAGTTGTTGAGCGTCTTGAGTACGATCCGAACCGTTCCGCGAACATCGCGCTGGTTCTGTACAAAGATGGCGAACGCCGTTACATCCTGGCCCCTAAAGGCCTGAAAGCTGGCGACCAGATTCAGTCTGGCGTTGATGCTGCAATCAAAGCAGGCAACACCCTGCCGATGCGCAATATCCCGGTTGGTTCTACCGTTCATAACGTAGAAATGAAACCAGGTAAAGGCGGTCAGCTGGCGCGTTCCGCGGGTACTTACGTTCAGATCGTTGCGCGTGACGGTGCTTATGTCACCCTGCGTCTGCGTTCTGGTGAAATGCGTAAAGTCGAAGCAGACTGCCGCGCTACTCTGGGCGAAGTTGGCAATGCTGAGCATATGCTGCGCGTTCTGGGTAAAGCTGGTGCTGCACGCTGGCGTGGTGTTCGTCCTACCGTTCGCGGTACTGCGATGAACCCAGTCGATCACCCACATGGTGGTGGTGAAGGTCGTAACTTTGGTAAGCACCCGGTAACTCCGTGGGGCGTTCAGACCAAAGGTAAGAAGACCCGCAGCAACAAGCGTACTGATAAATTTATCGTACGTCGCCGTAGCAAATAATTTTAGAGGATAAGCCATGCCACGTTCTCTCAAGAAAGGTCCTTTTATTGACCTGCACTTGCTGAAGAAGGTAGAGAAAGCGGTGGAAAGCGGAGACAAGAAGCCCCTGCGCACTTGGTCCCGTCGTTCAACGATCTTTCCTAACATGATCGGTTTGACCATCGCTGTCCATAATGGTCGTCAGCACGTTCCAGTCTTTGTTACCGACGAAATGGTTGGTCACAAACTGGGTGAATTCGCACCGACTCGTACTTATCGCGGCCACGCTGCTGATAAAAAAGCGAAGAAGAAATAAGGTAGGAGGAAGAGATGGAAACTTTAGCTCAACATCGCCATGCTCGTTCTTCTGCACAGAAGGTTCGCCTTGTTGCTGACCTGATTCGCGGTAAGAAAGTGTCGCAGGCCCTGGACATCCTGACCTATACCAACAAGAAAGCTGCGGTATTGGTCAAGAAAGTACTGGAATCTGCCATTGCTAACGCTGAACACAACGATGGCGCTGACATCGACGATCTGAAAGTCGCGAAAATTTTCGTAGATGAAGGCCCAAGCATGAAGCGCATTATGCCGCGTGCGAAAGGTCGTGCAGATCGCATCCTGAAGCGCACCAGCCACATTACTGTGGTTGTGTCCGATCGCTGAGACTCTGGAGACTAGCAATGGGTCAGAAAGTACATCCTAATGGTATTCGCCTGGGTATTGTAAAACCATGGAACTCTACCTGGTTTGCGAACACCAAAGAATTCGCTGACAACCTGGACAGCGATTTTAAAGTACGTCAGTACCTGACTAAGGAACTGGCTAAAGCGTCTGTATCTCGTATCGTTATCGAGCGTCCAGCTAAGAGCATCCGTGTGACTATTCACACTGCTCGCCCTGGTATCGTTATCGGTAAGAAAGGCGAAGACGTAGAAAAACTGCGCAAGGTCGTAGCGGATATCGCTGGCGTTCCTGCACAGATCAATATCGCTGAAGTTCGTAAGCCTGAACTGGACGCTAAATTGGTTGCTGACAGCATCACTTCTCAGCTGGAACGTCGTGTTATGTTCCGTCGTGCTATGAAGCGTGCTGTACAGAACGCAATGCGTCTGGGCGCTAAGGGTATCAAAGTTGAAGTTAGCGGCCGTCTGGGCGGCGCGGAAATCGCACGTACCGAATGGTACCGCGAAGGTCGCGTACCGCTGCACACTCTGCGTGCTGACATCGACTACAACACCTCTGAAGCGCACACCACTTACGGTGTAATCGGCGTTAAGGTATGGATCTTCAAAGGTGAGATCCTGGGTGGTATGGCTGCTGTTGAACAACCGGAAAAACCGGCTGCTCAACCTAAAAAGCAGCAGCGTAAAGGCCGTAAATAAGGAGCGTCGCTGATGTTACAACCAAAGCGTACAAAATTCCGTAAAGTGCACAAAGGCCGCAACCGTGGTCTGGCGCAGGGTACGGATGTTAGCTTCGGCACTTTCGGTCTGAAAGCTGTTGGCCGTGGTCGTCTGACTGCACGTCAGATCGAAGCAGCACGTCGTGCAATGACCCGTGCAGTTAAGCGTCAAGGTAAGATCTGGATCCGTGTATTCCCGGACAAACCGATCACCGAGAAGCCACTGGAAGTTCGTATGGGTAAAGGTAAAGGTAACGTGGAGTACTGGGTTGCCTTGATCCAACCGGGCAAAGTCCTTTATGAAATGGACGGTGTTCCGGAAGAGCTGGCCCGTGAAGCCTTCGGCCTGGCAGCAGCGAAACTGCCTATCAAAACCACCTTTGTAACTAAGACGGTGATGTAATGAAAGCAAAAGAGCTGCGTGAAAAAAGCGTTGAAGAGCTGAACGCTGAGCTGCTGAACCTGCTGCGTGAGCAGTTCAACCTGCGTATGCAGGCTGCAAGTGGCCAGCTGCAACAGACTCACCTGCTGAAGCAAGTGCGTCGCAATGTTGCGCGCGTTAAGACTTTACTGACTCAGAAGGCGGGTGCGTAATGACCGATAAAATCCGTACTCTGCAAGGTCGTGTTGTTAGCGATAAAATGGAGAAATCCATTGTTGTAGCTATCGAACGTTTTGTGAAACACCCGATCTACGGTAAATTCATCAAGCGTACGACCAAACTGCACGTACATGACGAGAACAACGAATGTGGTATCGGCGACAAGGTTGAAATCCGTGAATGCCGTCCACTGTCCAAGACTAAGTCCTGGACGCTGGTTCGCGTTGTAGAGAAAGCGGTTCTGTAATAGAGTACGCATTCTCAATACGAATAAACGGCTCAGCAATGAGCCGTTTATTTTTTCTACCCATATTGCAGAAGCGGTGTTATAATGCCGCGCCCTCGATATGGGGCTTTTTAACGGCTCTGATTTTAGAGTCTCAGGTAGTAGTTGACATTAGCGGAGCACTAAAATGATCCAAGAACAGACTATGCTGAACGTCGCCGACAACTCCGGTGCACGTCGCGTAATGTGTATCAAGGTTCTGGGTGGCTCGCACCGTCGCTACGCAGGCGTAGGCGACATCATCAAGATCACCATCAAGGAAGCAATTCCACGTGGTAAGGTCAAAAAAGGTGATGTGCTGAAGGCGGTAGTGGTGCGCACCAAGAAGGGTGTTCGTCGCCCTGACGGTTCTGTCATTCGCTTCGATGGTAATGCATGCGTTATTTTAAACAATAACAGCGAGCAGCCTATCGGCACGCGTATCTTTGGGCCGGTAACTCGTGAACTTCGTACTGAGAAGTTCATGAAAATTATCTCTCTGGCACCAGAAGTACTCTAAGGAGCGAATCATGGCAGCGAAAATCCGTCGTGATGACGAAGTTATCGTGTTAACCGGTAAAGATAAAGGTAAACGCGGTAAAGTAAAAAATGTTCTGTCTTCCGGCAAACTCGTCGTTGAAGGTATCAACCTGGTTAAGAAACATCAGAAGCCGGTTCCGGCCCTGAACCAACCAGGCGGCATCGTTGAAAAAGAAGCTGCTATTCAGGTTTCTAACGTTGCAATCTTCAATGCGGCTACCGGTAAGGCTGACCGTGTAGGCTTTAGATTCGAAGACGGCAAAAAAGTCCGTTTCTTCAAGTCTAACAGCGAAACTATCAAGTAATTTGGAGTAGTACGATGGCGAAACTGCATGATTACTACAAAGACGAAGTAGTTAACAAACTCATGACTGAGTTTAGCTACAATTCTGTCATGCAAGTCCCTCGGGTCGAGAAGATCACCCTGAACATGGGTGTTGGTGAAGCGATCGCTGACAAGAAACTGCTGGATAACGCAGCAGCTGACCTGACAGCAATCTCCGGTCAAAAACCGCTGATCACCAAAGCACGCAAATCTGTTGCAGGCTTCAAAATCCGTCAGGGCTATCCGATCGGCTGTAAAGTAACTCTGCGTGGCGAACGCATGTGGGAGTTCCTTGAGCGCCTGATCACTATTGCTGTTCCACGTATCCGTGACTTCCGTGGCTTGTCCGCTAAGTCTTTCGACGGTCGTGGTAACTACAGCATGGGTGTCCGTGAGCAGATCATCTTCCCAGAAATCGACTACGATAAAGTCGACCGCGTGCGTGGTTTGGATATTACCATTACCACTACTGCGAAATCTGATGAAGAAGGCCGTGCTCTGCTGGCTGCCTTTGACTTCCCGTTCCGCAAGTAAGGTAGGGTTACTGAATGGCTAAGCAATCAATGAAAGCACGCGAAGTAAAGCGCGTAGCTTTAGCTGATAAATTCTTCGCTAAACGCGCTGAACTGAAAGCGATCATTTCTGATGTGAACGCTTCCGACGAAGATCGTTGGAATGCGGTTCTCAAGCTGCAGTCTCTGCCGCGTGATTCCAGCCCGTCTCGTCAGCGTAACCGCTGTCGTCAAACAGGTCGTCCACATGGTTATGTGGGCAAGTTTGGGTTGAGCCGTATCAAACTGCGTGAAGCCGCCATGCGCGGTGAAGTACCAGGCTTGAAAAAGGCTAGCTGGTAATTACCAATTGAATCACGGGAGTAAAGACAGATGAGCATGCAAGATCCGATCGCGGATATGCTGACCCGTATCCGTAACGGTCAGGCCGCGAACAAAGTTGCGGTCACCATGCCTTCCGCCAAGCTGAAAGTGGCAATTGCCAACGTGCTGAAGGAAGAAGGTTTTATCGAAGATTTTAAAGTTGAAGGCGACACCAAGCCGGAACTGGAACTTACTCTCAAGTATTTCCAGGGTAAAGCTGTTGTAGAAAGCATTCAGCGTGTCAGCCGCCCAGGCCTGCGCATCTATAAGAAAAAAGATGAGCTGCCAAAAGTAATGGCTGGTCTTGGTATCGCAGTTGTTTCTACCTCTAAAGGTGTTATGACTGATCGTGCAGCGCGCCAGGCTGGTCTTGGTGGCGAAATTATCTGCTACGTAGCCTAATCGGAGGAAAGAATGTCTCGTGTTGCTAAAGCACCGGTCGTTATTCCTGCCGGCGTTGATGTCAAAATCGACGGTCAGGTTATTACGATCAAAGGTAAAAACGGCGAGCTGACTCGTACCCTCAACAAAGCTGTTGAAGTTAAACATGCAGATAACGCTCTGACCTTCGGTCCACGTGATGGTTTCGTGGATGGATGGGCTCAGGCTGGTACCGCGCGTGCCCTGCTGAACTCAATGGTTGTTGGTGTTACCGAAGGCTTCACTAAAAAGCTTCAGCTGGTTGGTGTAGGTTATCGTGCAGCTATCAAAGGGAATGCAGTAGGCCTGTCTCTGGGCTTCTCACACCCTGTTGAGCATCCGCTGCCGGCCGGAATCACTGCAGAATGCCCGACTCAGACTGAAATCGTGCTGAAAGGCGCTGATAAACAGCTGATCGGTCAGGTTGCAGCAGATCTGCGCGCCTACCGTCGTCCTGAGCCTTATAAAGGCAAGGGTGTTCGTTACGCCGACGAAGTCGTGCGTACCAAAGAGGCTAAGAAGAAGTAAGGTAACACTATGGATAAGAAATCTGCTCGTATCCGTCGTGCGACCCGCGCACGCCGCAAGCTCAAAGAGCTGGGTGCAACTCGCCTGGTGGTACATCGTACCCCGCGTCATATTTACGCACAGGTAATTGCACCGAACGGTTCTGAAGTTCTGGTAGCTGCTTCTACTGTAGAAAAAGCTATCTCAGAACAATTGAAGTATACCGGTAACAAAGACGCCGCTGCAGCTGTAGGTAAAGCTGTTGCAGAACGCGCTCTGGAAAAAGGCATCAGCAATGTTTCCTTTGACCGTTCCGGGTTCCAATATCATGGTCGTGTCCAGGCACTGGCAGATGCTGCCCGTGAAGCTGGCCTTCAGTTCTAAGGTAGAGGTGTAAGATGGCTCACATCGAAAAACAGGCTGGCGAACTGCAGGAAAAGCTGATCGCGGTAAACCGCGTATCTAAAACCGTTAAAGGTGGTCGTATTTTCTCCTTCACAGCTCTGACTGTAGTGGGTGATGGTAACGGTCGCGTTGGTTTTGGTTACGGTAAAGCGCGTGAAGTTCCAGCAGCGATCCAGAAAGCGATGGAAAAAGCCCGTCGCAATATGATTAACGTCGCGCTGAACAACGGTACCCTGCAACACCCAGTTAAAGGTGTTCACACGGGTTCTCGTGTATTCATGCAGCCAGCTTCCGAAGGTACCGGTATCATCGCCGGTGGTGCAATGCGCGCCGTTCTGGAAGTTGCTGGAGTTCATAACGTTCTGGCTAAAGCATATGGTTCCACCAACCCGATCAACGTGGTTCGTGCAACTATTGATGGCCTGGAAAATATGAATTCTCCAGAAATGGTCGCTGCCAAGCGTGGTAAATCCGTTGAAGAAATTCTGGGGTAATTGACCATGGCAAAGACTATTAAAATCACTCAAACCCGCAGTGCAATCGGTCGTCTGCCGAAACACAAGGCAACGCTGCTTGGCCTGGGTCTGCGTCGTATTGGTCATACCGTTGAGCGCGAGGATACTCCTGCTGTTCGTGGTATGGTCAACGCGGTTTACTTCATGGTTAAAGTTGAGGAGTAAGAGATGCGTTTAAATACTCTGTCTCCGGCCGAAGGCTCTAAAAAGGCGGGTAAACGCCTGGGTCGTGGTATCGGTTCTGGCCTCGGCAAAACCGGTGGTCGTGGTCACAAAGGTCAGAACTCTCGTTCTGGCGGTGGCGTACGTCGCGGTTTCGAGGGTGGCCAGATGCCACTGTACCGTCGTCTGCCGAAGTTCGGCTTCACCTCTCGCAAAGCAGCGATTACAGCGGAAATCCGTCTGTCTGACCTGGCGAAAGTTGAAGGCGGCGTTGTAGACCTGAATACGCTGAAAGCGGCTAACATTATCGGCATCCAGATCGAGTTCGCGAAAGTGATCCTGTCTGGTGAAGTTTCTACTCCGGTAACTGTTCGTGGCCTGCGTGTTACTAAAGGTGCTCGTGCTGCTATCGAAGCTGCTGGCGGTAAAATTGAGGAATAAGTAGCAGATGGCTAAGCAACCGGGATTAGATTTTCAAAGTGCCAAAGGTGGATTTGGCGAGCTGAAACGCAGACTGCTGTTTGTAATCGGCGCGCTGATTGTGTTCCGTATTGGCTCTTTTATTCCGATCCCTGGTATTGATGCCGCTGTACTTGCCAAACTGCTTGAGCAACAGCGAGGCACCATCATTGAAATGTTCAACATGTTCTCTGGTGGTGCTCTCAGCCGTGCTTCTATTTTCGCACTGGGTATTATGCCGTACATTTCGGCATCGATTATTATCCAGCTGCTGACGGTCGTTCATCCGGCCCTGGCAGAGTTGAAGAAAGAAGGGGAGTCTGGACGTCGTAAGATTAGCCAGTACACCCGTTACGGCACTCTGGTGCTGGCAATATTCCAGTCGATCGGTATTGCTACCGGTCTTCCGAATATGCCTGGTATGCAGGGCCTGGTATTAAACCCAGGCTTTGCATTCTATTTCACCGCTGTTGTAAGTCTGGTCACAGGGACCATGTTCCTGATGTGGCTCGGCGAACAGATTACTGAACGAGGTATCGGTAACGGTATCTCAATCATTATCTTCGCCGGTATCGTTGCGGGTCTCCCGCCGGCCATCGCCCATACTATCGAGCAAGCGCGTCAAGGCGACCTGCACTTCCTCCTGTTGCTGTTGGTTGCAGTATTAGTATTTGCAGTGACGTTCTTTGTTGTCTTCGTTGAACGTGGTCAACGCCGCATTGTGGTGAACTACGCTAAACGTCAGCAGGGTCGTCGTGTCTATGCTGCACAGAGCACACATTTACCGCTGAAAGTGAATATGGCGGGGGTTATCCCGGCTATCTTCGCTTCCAGTATTATTCTGTTCCCGGCAACCATCGCGTCATGGTTCGGGGGCGGTACTGGTTGGAACTGGCTGACAACAATTTCGCTGTATTTGCAGCCTGGGCAACCACTTTATGTGTTACTCTATGCGTCTGCGATCATCTTCTTCTGTTTCTTCTACACGGCGTTGGTCTTCAACCCGCGTGAAACAGCAGATAACCTGAAGAAGTCCGGTGCATTTGTACCAGGAATTCGTCCGGGAGAGCAAACGGCGAAGTATATCGATAAAGTAATGACTCGCCTGACTTTGGTTGGTGCGCTTTATATTACTTTTATCTGCCTGATCCCGGAGTTCATGCGTGATGCAATGAAAGTACCGTTCTACTTCGGTGGGACCTCACTGCTTATCGTTGTTGTCGTGATTATGGACTTTATGGCTCAAGTGCAAACTCTGATGATGTCCAGTCAGTATGAGTCTGCATTGAAGAAGGCGAACCTGAAAGGCTACGGCCGCTAAATGGTCGTCTGAGAAGTTACGGAGAGTAAAAATGAAAGTTCGTGCTTCCGTCAAGAAATTATGCCGTAACTGCAAAATCGTTAAGCGTGATGGTGTCATCCGTGTGATTTGCAGTGCCGAGCCGAAGCATAAACAGCGCCAAGGCTGATTATTTCGCATATTTTTCTTGCAAAGTTGGGTTGAGCTGGCTAGATTAGCCAGCCAATCTTTTGTATGTCTGTACGTTTCCATTTGAGTATCCTGAAAACGGGCTTTTCAGCATGGTGCGTACATATTAAATAGTAGGAGTGCATAGTGGCCCGTATAGCAGGCATTAACATTCCTGATCAGAAACATGCTGTGATCGCATTAACTTCGATCTACGGCGTCGGCAAGACCCGTTCCAAAGCCATTCTGGCTGCAGCGGGTATCGCTGAAGATGTTAAGATCAGTGAGCTGTCTGAAGAACAAATCGACACGCTGCGTGACGAAGTTGCCAAATTTGTCGTTGAAGGTGATCTGCGCCGTGAAATCAGCATGAGCATCAAGCGCCTGATGGATCTTGGTTGCTATCGCGGTTTGCGTCATCGTCGTGGTCTGCCAGTGCGCGGTCAGCGTACTAAGACCAACGCACGTACCCGTAAGGGTCCGCGCAAACCGATCAAGAAATAATCGGGGTGATTGAATAATGGCAAAGGCACCAGTTCGTGCACGTAAACGTGTAAGAAAACAAGTCTCTGACGGCGTGGCTCATATCCATGCTTCTTTCAACAACACCATCGTTACTATTACTGATCGTCAGGGTAACGCATTGGGTTGGGCAACAGCCGGTGGTTCCGGTTTCCGTGGTTCTCGCAAATCCACTCCGTTCGCAGCTCAGGTTGCAGCAGAGCGTTGCGCTGAAGCCGTAAAAGAATACGGCATCAAGAATCTGGAAGTTATGGTTAAAGGTCCGGGTCCGGGTCGTGAATCTACTGTTCGCGCTCTGAACGCCGCTGGTTTCCGCATCACGAATATTACTGATGTGACTCCGATCCCTCATAACGGTTGTCGTCCGCCGAAAAAACGTCGCGTATAACGCTCGTTTTTTAGGTTAGTTGGAGATAGAAAATGGCAAGATATTTGGGTCCTAAGCTCAAGCTGAGCCGTCGTGAGGGCACCGACTTATTCCTTAAGTCTGGCGTTCGCGCGATCGATACCAAGTGTAAAATTGAACAAGCTCCTGGCCAGCACGGTGCGCGTAAACCGCGTCTGTCTGACTATGGTGTGCAGTTGCGTGAAAAGCAAAAAGTTCGCCGTATCTACGGTGTGCTGGAGCGTCAGTTCCGTAACTACTATAAAGAAGCAGCACGTCTGAAAGGCAACACAGGTGAAAACCTGCTGGCTCTGCTGGAAGGTCGTCTGGACAACGTTGTATACCGTATGGGCTTCGGCGCGACTCGTGCTGAATCACGCCAGTTGGTTAGCCATAAAGCAATCATGGTAAACGGTCGTGTTGTTAACATCGCTTCTTATCAGGTTAAAGCGAATGACGTTGTTAGCATTCGTGAGAAAGCGAAAAAGCAATCTCGCGTGAAAGCCGCTCTGGAGCTGGCTGAGCAGCGTGAAAAGCCAACCTGGCTGGAAGTTGATGCTGGCAAGATGGAAGGTACGTTCAAGCGTCAGCCTGAGCGTTCTGATCTGTCTGCGGACATTAACGAACACCTGATCGTCGAGCTTTACTCCAAGTAAAGCTTAGTACCAAAGAGAGGACACAATGCAGGGTTCTGTGACAGAGTTTCTAAAACCGCGCCTGGTAGATATCGAGCAAGTGAGTTCGACGCACGCCAAGGTGACCCTTGAGCCTTTAGAGCGTGGCTTTGGCCATACTCTGGGTAACGCACTGCGCCGTATTCTGCTCTCATCGATGCCGGGTTGCGCGGTGACCGAGGTTGAGATTGATGGTGTACTTCATGAGTACAGCACCAAAGAAGGCGTTCAGGAAGATATCCTTGAAATCCTGCTCAACCTGAAAGGGCTGGCGGTGAGAGTTCAGGGTAAAGATGAAGTTATTCTTACTCTGAATAAATCTGGCATTGGCCCTGTGACTGCAGCCGACATCACCCACGACGGTGATGTTGAAATCGTCAAGCCGCAGCACGTGATCTGCCACCTGACCGATGAGAACGCAGCTATTAGCATGCGTATCAAAGTTCAGCGCGGTCGTGGTTATGTGCCGGCTTCTGCCCGAATTCATTCGGAAGAAGATGAGCGCCCAATCGGCCGTCTGCTGGTCGACGCATGCTACAGCCCTGTAGAGCGTATTGCCTACAATGTTGAAGCAGCGCGTGTAGAACAGCGTACCGACCTGGACAAGCTGGTCATCGAAATGGAAACCAATGGCACAATCGATCCTGAAGAGGCGATTCGTCGTGCGGCAACCATCCTGGCAGAACAACTGGAAGCTTTCGTTGACTTACGTGATGTACGTCAGCCGGAAGTGAAAGAAGAGAAACCAGAATTCGATCCGATCCTGCTGCGCCCTGTTGACGATCTGGAATTGACTGTCCGCTCTGCTAACTGCCTCAAGGCAGAAGCTATCCACTATATCGGTGATCTGGTACAGCGTACCGAGGTTGAGTTGCTGAAAACGCCGAACCTGGGTAAAAAATCTCTTACCGAGATTAAAGACGTGCTGGCTTCACGTGGTCTGTCTCTGGGCATGCGCCTGGAAAACTGGCCACCGGCAAGCATTGCTGACGAGTAACCGGATCACAGGTTAAGGTTTTACTGAGAAGGATAAGGTCATGCGCCATCGTAAGAGTGGTCGTCAACTGAACCGCAACAGCAGCCATCGCCAGGCTATGTTCCGCAACATGGCAGGTTCACTGGTTCGTCATGAAATCATCAAGACGACCCTGCCTAAAGCGAAAGAGCTGCGTCGCGTAGTTGAGCCGCTGATTACTCTTGCCAAGACTGACAGCGTTGCTAATCGTCGTCTGGCATTCGCCCGTACTCGTGATAACGAGATCGTGGCAAAACTGTTTAACGAACTGGGCCCGCGTTTCGCGAGCCGTGCCGGTGGTTACACTCGCATTCTGAAGTGTGGCTTCCGTGCAGGCGACAATGCGCCGATGGCATACATCGAGCTGGTTGATCGTTCAGAGAAAGCAGAAGCTGCTGCAGAGTAATCTGTAGTAACGTAAAAAAACCCGCCTCGGCGGGTTTTTTTATATGCGCAGAATCTCCACTTATCTACAATGTCTGTATCTTTTCTGCTCATCCCCTGGAGTTCATTATGTGGTTGCTCGATCAGTGGGCTGAACGCCATATTAGCGATGCCCAAAACAAAGGCGAGTTTGAAAATCTCCCCGGTAGCGGTGAGCCACTGGTGCTGGACGATGATTCACACATTCCCCCTGAATTACGAGCCGGTTATCGCTTACTGAAAAACGCAGGTTGTTTACCCCCTGAACTTCAGCAACGCAATGAAGCCGTCGAGCTTGCCGATCTGCTTAAAGGCATTCATAAGAATGACCCGCGGTACTCCGAAATCAGCCGTCGATTAGCGCTCATCGAAATAAAACTGCGCCAGACGGGAATGAATACTGACTTTTTGCATGGTGAGTACAGTGAAAGGTTAATGCAAAAAATAAACGAGGAGTAGCCATGTACCGCATAGGTGAACTTGCGAAGCTTGCTAACGTAACGCCGGATACTATCCGCTACTACGAAAAGCAGCAGATGATCGATCATGAGGTCAGAACAGAAGGTGGATTTCGCCTTTATACGGATAACGACCTGCAACGCCTTCGTTTTATCCGCTATGCCCGGCAACTCGGCTTCACGCTGGAGTCGATCCGTGAACTGCTGTCGATCCGTATCGATCCTGAACATCATACGTGTCAGGAATCTAAAAGCATCGTTCAGGCCCGGCTGGATGAAGTTGAAGGACGAATTCAGGAGCTGCAGGCCATGCAACGATCTCTACAAAGGCTGAATGACGCGTGCTGCGGTACTGCTCACAGCAGTGTTTATTGCTCAATACTGGAAGCCCTTGAACAGGGCGCCAGTAGTGAAACTCTGGGTTGTTGATTTTTTATCAGCCACGGACTAGACTCCCGCCGACATTAACTATGCTCAGGAGAAATGATGAGCCGCTATCAGCATACTAAGGGACAAATTAAGGATAACGCCATTGAGGCATTGCTTCACGACCCGCTTTTTAGACAGCGTGTTGAGAAGAACAAGAAGGGAAAAGGGAGTTATTTGCGTAAAGGTAAACATGCACAACGTGGTAACTGGGAGGCCAGTGGCAAGCAAGCTAATCGCTTTTTTACCACTGGCCTTTCTGTTTCTCTCGCCTGATTAAACGCGGTTATTCTGCTCTTTTAACAGATCGCGAATTTCAGTCAGTAAGACTTCTTCTTTAGTTGGTGCTGGCGGGGCAGCAGCCGGTTCTTCTTTTTTACGGTTAAGTCTGTTGATAAGTTTGATCGCCATGAAAATGGCAAATGCCACGATCACGAAATCAAATACGTTCTGAATGAATACGCCGTAGTGCATTACAACCGCAGGGATATCGCCCTGAGCTTCCCGAAGGGTGAAGGCGAATTGTTTGAAATCAATGCCTCCAATCAACAGTCCTAACGGCGGCATAATAATGTCGGCGACTAATGATGAAACGATCTTACCGAACGCCGCACCAATAATGACACCCACAGCCAAATCCACCACATTCCCGCGCATCGCAAATTCGCGAAATTCTTTAATAAAACTCATTATGTTCTCCTTGTGCCAGCTGACGCCTATAAGTTTAACAAATGATTAGCTAATTGCCATTGGGGATAAATAATCGTTATGAAAAATAAAAGGCATGAAAATTAGAAGGTTAATATTTGGGTGCCCTCGTCTGAGCACCCAAATCATTACAGGAAGAACGGGCTTGGCTGGAATAAACGCTCGACGTCGGTAATAAATTTTTTATCGGTCAGGAACATAATAACGTGGTCACCCTGCTCAATACGTAAATTATCATTGGCGATCATCACATCATTACCTCGCACTACTGCGCCGATAATGGTGCCTGGTGGAAGTTTAATTTCATCGATTGCGCGACCAACAACGCGTGACGTCGTTTCATCCCCGTGAGCGACGGCTTCAATGGCTTCAGCAACACCACGACGAAGAGATGACACGCCGACAATATCCGCTTTACGCACATGGCTTAGCAGGGCAGAGATGGTGGCTTGCTGGGGTGAAATAGCAATATCAATTACGCTACCCTGTACCAGATCGACATAAGCCTTACGCTGGATAAGCACCATAACTTTTTTCGCCCCCATACGTTTAGCGAGCATGGCGGACATAATATTCGCTTCGTCGTCGTTGGTGACGGCAATAAAAAGATCAACCTGATCGATATGCTCTTCGGCCAGCAATTCCTGATCCGAAGCATCGCCATAAAACACGATGGTATTCTGAAGTTTTTCAGCCAGCTCTGACGCGCGTTGTTGATCCCGTTCGATCAGCTTCACGCTGTAGTCTTTTTCCAGCCGTCTCGCCAGACCTGCGCCAATATTACCGCCGCCAACCAGCATAATACGTTTATACGGTTTTTCGAGACGCTGTAGTTCACTCATCACCGCACGGATATGCTGAGAAGCCGCAATAAAGAAGACTTCATCCCCGGCTTCTACAATGGTGGAACCTTGCGGACGAATAGGTCTGTCGTGACGGAAAATCGCCGCAACACGCGTATCGATATGTGGCATATGCTCGCGCATTGTCGACAGGGCATTACCAATCAGCGGGCCCCCGTAATAAGCCTTCACGACCGCCAGGCTTACTTTCCCTTCAGCAAAGTTCACAACCTGCAACGCGCCCGGGTACTCAATCAGACGATAAATACTGTCGATAACCAGCTGTTCAGGCGCAATAAGATGGTCGATAGGTACTGCTTCGGAATTAAACAGCTTTTCCGCATCCCGGACATAGTCCGGGGAGCGAATGCGGGCGATGCGGTTTGGGGTGTTGAAAAGCGAGTAGGCCACCTGACATGCAACCATGTTGGTTTCATCAGAACTGGTTACTGCAACCAGCATGTCGGCATCGTCCGCGCCCGCTTCCCGAAGCACACGTGGATGAGAGCCGTGCCCCTGAACAACGCGGAGGTCGAACTTGTCCTGCAAAACGCGCAGGCGATCGCCATTGGTATCCACAATGGTGATATCGTTGTTTTCGCCCACGAGATTTTCCGCCAGCGTTCCGCCAACTTGCCCTGCGCCCAGAATGATAATTTTCATCTTTCGTGACCTGTTCTCAACATCACTCTTTGATTAGCTTAGCGTAAAAGAAGCCATCACCCTCTTCTGCGCCCGGCAGGTTTTGCAGACCCGGGTGCTCAGGCGTTCCCGTATCGTGCAGCGTAGCGTCCGGGGTGCGTTTCAGGAAAGCCGCAATTTGCTGACTGTTCTCTTCCGGGAGAACAGAGCAGGTTGCATACACCAGGGTTCCGCCGGGTTTGAGATGCGGCCAGATGGCATCCAGAATTTCGGATTGCAACTGGGCAAGCTCCTTGATATCACGATCGCGACGCAGCCATTTGATATCGGGATGACGACGAATCACGCCGGTTGCTGAGCAGGGGGCGTCCAGCAAAATGCGATCGAACCGGGTATCACCACACCAGTCAGCGGGTTTGCGTCCATCGCCTTGCTTAACCTGTGCTTTCATACCCAGACGCTTAAGGTTGTCATAGACGCGTGAAAGGCGCTGCTCATCAACATCCACGGCCATCACGCTGGCCTGCGGCGCCACTTCCAGGATGTGCGTTGTTTTCCCCCCTGGCGCCGCACAGAGATCGAGGATCTGCTCCCCGTCTTTCGGCTCAAGCCAGGTCATGCAGCCCTGAGCAGATGCGTCCTGTACCGTTACCCAGCCCTCTTCAAAACCGGGTAATGCATGTACCGGTGCAGGGGAGGCTAAACGAACCGCATCAGGATAAGCAGCGTGTGTGAAGCCGCTCATTCCGGCCTCTTCCAGCAGGGCCAGCCATGCGTCGCGTGTATGATGGTTACGATTGACGCGTAACCACATCGGCGGACGTTGATTATTGGCATCCACAATGTCTTGCCATTGCTGTGGGTAGGCTTTTTTAAGGCGATTCAGCAGCCATTCAGGGTGAAGGAAGCGCGCTTCGCTTTGCGCAAATTCTGCCAGCAGTTCGTCCTGCTGACGCAGGAACTGACGCAGCACGCCGTTGATCAATCCTTTTAGTTGAGGACGTTTAATCGCAACGGCACCCTCCACTGTCTCGGCCAGCGCAGCATGAGGTGGAATGCGGGTATGAAGAAGCTGGTAGAAACCGACCATGATCAAATAATGCACGGTACGCTGCTTGCCGCTCATCGGGCGTGACATCAGCTTGTTAATCAACCACTCAAGCTGAGAGAGGGTGCGCAGCACGCCAAAGCACAGCTCCTGAAGCAGGGCTTTGTCTTTATCGGAAACCTTTTGTTGCAGTGGAGGCAGGACATTACTCAGTGACTGGCCCTGCTCGATAACCTGCTCAACGGCCTGAGCCGCCATAGTGCGTAGATTTTGTCTTTTCATAACCGTAAAAATAAAAATGCCCGGAAACACCGGGCCTTAAGAATAAATTTGTTCAGGCAAGGCGATTGCCAGGGATGAACCATTCACGACGAGAATTTAATAGATCCTGCGCGCTCATTGCCTTTTTACCGGCCGGTTGCAGCGATTCAAGATTCAGTATCCCTTCTCCGGTCGCAACCTGGATACCGTTTTTGCTGGCGTCGATAATCGTACCGGGCTCTGCCGATGCATTGCCGTTAATAACTGAAGCTTTCCAGACTTTCACTGGCTGCTCATCAATCATCAACCAGCTCATCGGCCATGGATTAAAGGCGCGGATGCAGCGTTCGAGTTGAGCTGCTGACAGGGACCAGTCGATCCGGGCTTCTTCTTTACTCAGTTTCTCAGCATAGGTCACCTGGGCCTCATCCTGCACTTCAGGTGTCGCTGTATTGTCAGCAAGCTGTTGCAGCGTCTCAATCAGCCCCTGCGGGCCGAGATCCGCCAGCTTGTCATACAGCGTGGCGCTGGTATCTTCTGCGGTGATGGGACACGCCAGTTTATACAGCATGTCGCCCGTGTCTAAACCTACGTCCATCTTCATGATTGTCACGCCAGTTTCAGCATCGCCTGCCCACAGAGCACGCTGAATAGGAGCTGCACCACGCCAGCGTGGGAGCAAAGAACCATGAACGTTCACACAGCCCAGGCGGGGCATATCGAGTACCGCTTTCGGCAGAATGAGGCCGTAAGCCACAACTACCATCACGTCCGCGTTCAGGTCTGCCACTAACTTCTGGTTTTCCTCAGGTCGTAATGACGCAGGCTGGAAAACCGGTAAACCATGTGTTTCTGCCAGTACCTTAACCGGGCCAGGCATCAGTTTTTTACCGCGGCCAGCCGGACGGTCCGGCTGAGTAAATACGCCAACAATCTGATGGCCAGACGTTAACAGCGCGTCGAGATGACGCGCTGCAAAATCAGGGGTACCCGCGAAGATTATACGTAGTGATGTAGACACGTTATTCCTTGTATCCGGGGGCGTTAAGCGCGAGAACGCAAACGATCCAGTTTCTCAACTTTCTGACGAATACGCTGTTGCTTCAGAGGTGAGAGGTAATCGATAAACAGTTTACCGACCAGGTGATCCATCTCATGCTGAATGCAAATCGCCAGCAGATCGTCGGCTTCCAGCTCAAACGGATTGCCGTCACGATCCAGTGCGCGGATTTTAACTTTTTCGGCACGTGGCACCAAAGCGCGCTGTTCAGGGATAGACAGACAGCCTTCCTCAATACCTGTTTCGCCGCTTTTTTCCAGCAGCTCAGGGTTGATCAGCACCAGGCGCTCATCACGATTTTCAGAAACGTCGATCACAATAATACGTTTGTGAATGTCTACCTGGGTCGCGGCAAGGCCAATGCCTTCTTCAGCGTACATGGTATCGAACATATCATCGACGATACGCTGAATTTCTGCATTCACTTCTTTAACCGGTTCCGCGACGATGCGAAGGCGCTCGTCAGGAATATGTAACACTTGCAAAACTGCCATAAATTTCCAGAGTCGTGTTCAGGAGTTGATAAGAATATTACTTCTATTCTAGACAAATCCCCGGTCGATTGACAGCATCAGTGACCAATCGCAAAGATTGCTGAGGCTGCTTATGGCAGGGAAAAGGATGACGTCCACAGAGGTATGGTTACGGCTTATAAACATCGGGTCGTTATACGGTGATGCGATGCTGGAGATTGCGCAGAGGCTGCTTCGCCAGGCAACCGTCGATGCTGAAGCTGTCAACGCGTCAGGGCTTTCGCCCAAACATGCCGTAAAGTTTTTTTCGTTCAGCGAGAGTGAGCTTGAACGTAGTCTGGAATGGCTGGAACACGCCGACAACCACCTTCTCACGGCGGATGATCCTCGCTTCCCGCCATTGTTGCGTTCTATCCCTGATTTTCCCGGGGCGCTATTTGTGAGAGGCCGCGTTGACGTGCTTAATAGCATGCAGCTTGCGGTTGTGGGCAGCCGTGCGCCCTCGTGGTATGGCGAGCGTTGGGGGAAAATGCTGAGCGAACAGCTGTCCCAATGTGGCTTTACGATCACCAGTGGTCTGGCTTGCGGCATCGACGGTGTAGCACATCATGCGGCGTTGTCTGCAAAAGGGCGAAGTGTCGCCGTGCTTGGCAATGGTCTTTTTAGTCTCTATCCGCGTCGTCATCACATTCTGGCTGAGCAACTTATCGCTTCAGAGGGGACAATAGTGTCTGAGTTTTCACTCTCAACACCGCCCAGACCGGGTAACTTTCCACGGCGTAACCGGATCATTAGTGGGTTAAGCCAGGGCGTGCTGGTGGTCGAAGCTGCGATTCGGAGTGGATCGCTGGTTACCGCAAGGTGCGCACTGGAGCAGGGGCGTGAAGTTTTTGCGCTGCCCGGCCCGTTGGGGAACCCCGGCTGCGAAGGCCCTCACTGGCTGATAAAACAGGGGGCGACGCTGGTGACCTGCAAAGAAGATATCCTTGAAAATTTGCAGTATGGACTGCATTGGTTGCAGGATGATCTCCAAAAGCGACATATTTCATCGGATCAGGAGGCAGTAGCATTGCCATTTCCCAAGCTCCTGGCTAACGTAGGAGATGAGGTAACACCTGTTGACGTTGTCGCTGAACGTGCCGGCCAACCTGTGCCAGTAACGGTAGCACAGCTACTCGAACTGGAGTTAGCAGGGTGGATCGCAGCTGTACCCGGCGGCTATGTCCGATTAAGGAGGGCATGCCATGTTCGACGTACTGATGTATTTGTTTGAGACTTACATCCACAACGAAGCAGAAATGCAGGTGGATCAGGACAAATTAACACGGGATCTGACCGACGCAGGTTTTGAGCGGGAAGATATATATAATGCGTTGATGTGGCTGGATAAGTTGGCTGATTATCAGGACGGCCTCGCCGAACCGATGCAGCTTGCTTCTGACCCATTGTCTGTGCGCATCTATACAGCTGAAGAGTGTGAAAGGCTGGATGCCAGCTGCCGGGGATTCATTTTATTCCTCGAGCAGATTCAGGTGCTAAACCTCGAAACGAGAGAGATGGTGATAGAGCGCGTCATGGCGCTGGATACTGCTGAGTTTGAACTGGAAGATCTGAAATGGGTGATCCTGATGGTTCTGTTCAACATTCCAGGCTGTGAAAATGCCTATCAGCAAATGGAAGAATTACTCTTTGAAGTGAATGAAGGTATGCTGCATTAATTCTATGTGCAGCAACAAGAGTTGTTATGGCCAAATCAGCACTCTTCACGGTGCATAAAAACGAGCCCTGCCCACAGTGCGGGGCAGAACTTGTTATTCGGTCCGGGAAACACGGTCCGTTTCTCGGTTGTTCACACTATCCGGAATGTGATTATGTCCGTCCCCTGAAAAGCCAGGCGGATGGACATATCGTCAAAATTCTGGAGGGACAGCTTTGTCCTCTCTGTGGCGGTGAACTGGCGCTGCGGCAGGGGCGGTTCGGGATGTTTATCGGATGCAGCCGCTACCCGGAGTGTGAACATACGGAACAAATTGATAAGCCAGATGAAACGGCAATTGCCTGCCCTCAGTGCCAGCGTGGCCAATTGGTGCAGCGGCGCTCTCGTTATGGCAAGACCTTCCATTCGTGCGATCGCTATCCTGAATGCCAGTTCGTCATCAATTTCAAACCAGTAGCGGGCGTCTGCTCTCATTGCGATTATCCGTTACTTATAGAGAAGAAAACCGCGCAAGGCTTGAAACGCTTTTGCGCCAGTAAACAATGTGGAAAGCCGGTTTCGGCGGATCAAATCAGTGAATAATAACCTGCCATCAGGCTCCATCGCGCAGGCGGTGGAAATCCTGAAAAAAGAAGAAGTCATCGCCTATCCAACAGAAGCCGTTTTCGGGGTCGGGTGTGATCCTGACAGCGAAGTCGCCGTTAACCGTCTGCTGGCGCTAAAACAGCGGCCTGTCGAAAAAGGATTGATTTTGATCGCTGCGAACTACGAGCAGCTTAAGCCTTATATTGATGATTCCATGCTGACACCTGCACAGCGGGAAACCATTTTCTCTGCGTGGCCTGGTCCCGTGACGTTTGTTTTTCCTGCACAGCCGACAACGCCGCGCTGGTTAACCGGGCGTTTCGATTCACTCGCGGTACGTGTCACCGACCATCCGCTGGTGGTGGAGTTATGCCAGGCATTTGGTAAACCTCTGGTTTCAACCAGCGCCAACCTGACCGGGCTTCCCCCTTGTCGGACAACCGAAGAAGTTCTGGCGCAGTTCGGGAATGATTTCCCTGTTGCCGTGGGTGAAACCGGTGGTCGTCTTAACCCGTCAGAAATTCGCGATGCCTTGACCGGCGAACGTTTTCGCCAGGGATAATGTGATGGAAACCTATGCTGTTTTTGGTAACCCGATCGCGCACAGCAAGTCGCCTCTGATCCATCGGCTGTTTGCGGAGCAATTGCATATAGATCATCCATATGGTCGGGTTCTTGCGCCTGTTGATGCATTTATACCGACGCTGAATAGCTTTTTTGATGCGGGTGGTAAAGGTGCGAACGTCACGGTGCCTTTTAAAGAAGAGGCTTTCGGGCGCGCGGATGAACTGACCGAACGTGCATCGCTCGCTGGCGCCGTCAATACTCTTAAGCGGCTTGAAGATGGTCGCCTTCTGGGCGATAACACCGATGGGATTGGTTTACTCAGCGATCTGGAGCGATTGTCGTTTATTAAACCAGGCTTTCGGATCCTGCTGATCGGCGCGGGTGGCGCCTCGCGCGGCGTATTGCTTCCTCTTCTTTCGCTGGATTGTGCGGTGACAATCACCAACCGTACTTTCTCCAGAGCAGAAGAGCTGGCGGCGTTGTTCGCACACACAGGTAGCGTAGCTGCGGTAGCACCTGACGATCTCGCGCGTCACGAATTTGATCTTGTGATTAATGCCACCTCAAGCGGTATTAATGGAGAGATCCCGGCGATTCCTGCATCCCTGATTCATTCCCACATCTACGCCTATGACATGTTTTATCAAAAAGGGAAAACGCCCTTTCTGACCTGGTGCGAACAACAGGGGGCAAAACACGTGGCTGATGGTCTGGGAATGCTGGTGGGGCAGGCGGCTCATGCGGTGCTACTCTGGCATGGCCTGTTACCCGCTGTAGAACCGGTGATTGAAAAGCTCAAACAGGAACTGACGGCGTGAATCAGGCGATTCATTTTCCCGACAGAGAAATCTGGGATGAAAACAAGCAAGCGGTTTGTTTCCCGGTGCTGGTGCATGGTATGCAGCTTACCTGTGCGATTAAAGGGGAAACGTTGCTTCAGCGCTTTGGGGGGGCAGATCCGTTAGCGGTCTTTTGCGAAAATCGCTGGGACCTGGAAGAGGATGCCAGCGATTTGATCCGCGATCAGCAGGAAGACGATCAGGGTTGGATCTGGTTATCCTGATCCAGATAGTCATTTTTCCATTTAACGTAATTGTTCGCTGAGTATTTCAATCCTTCGATCTCCGTCTCTTTTAGGGGGCGGATCTGTTTAACCGGGCTGCCTAAATAGAGATACCCACTTTCAAGACGCTTGTTTTGCGGAACAAGACTCCCTGCGCCAATCATTACGTCATCTTCTACAATGACGCCATCCAGCAAAATCGATCCCATCCCAACGAGAACCCTGTTACCGATCGTGCAGCCGTGGAGCATCACTTTATGGCCGACGGTAACATCTTCCCCAATAATGAGCGGGTTGCCCTCAGGGTTATAAGATGACTTATGAGTCACATGCAACACGCTGCCGTCCTGAATATTGGTGCGTGCACCGATTGCAACGTAGTTAACATCGCCCCGGATCGCGACAAGTGGCCAGATGCTGACATCATCGGCCATGCGAACATCACCAATGACCACGCTGCTGGCATCGATCATCACGCGATCGCCTTTTTGGGGGAACAGATCTTTATAAGGACGTAATACTGCAAACATATCTACCTCGATACAGATGAGCGTTATTAAAGAAGACTTTGATCGTATTCCTGGAGCGAGGCAAGGCAAAATGCGTCAATTTTTAAGCGGATCGGGTGGGTTTTCAGCGAAAAGCACGGAAAATCATCAGTTGGAAAAAAAGATCTAAAAAATACTTGTGCTAAAAACTGGGATCCCTATAATGCGCCTCCAT
>NZ_JADCLG010000053.1:0-203 GCF_014982425.1 Enterobacter cloacae complex sp. I1M
CTGGTGTCGTCACCCTTCGCCAGACGGTCCCAGTGGAACTTCACCTTCACGCGGCCATATTTGTCCGTCCAGATACTCTCCCCCTGCGGCCCCACGACTTTCGCCGTCTGCGGGCCGTAGGTCCGCGGCCACGCCGTGCTCTGCGCCGGACGGTACGACACCGCCGCCGGGATAACGGTGAAATCGGTGCGGTGAATGGTTTC
>NZ_JADCLG010000053.1:330-864 GCF_014982425.1 Enterobacter cloacae complex sp. I1M
GCCTGGAACAGCCACGCGTTCGGCTTGCGGAAGTCGTAGTCGTCGAGGCTGTAAATCCCCGGCGTCACGCTGTCCTCCAGCGCCCACTGGCTGATGCCCTCTTCATCCGTACTGCCGCCGGACGGCGTCTGATGGTAAGGAATGACCTCATAGCCGCTGAACGGCTGATGCTGCGTCGCGGCGTCGGTCAGTACCAGGGTGTGCTTGTCCGCCTCGTGGCTGAAGTAGTACGCAATCCCCTCCAGCTCCATCAGGCGGCTGATGAAGTCCAGACTCGACTCCTGATACTGCACGCAGTAGTCCCACACCCGGTAGCTGCCGGTGAGTTTGTCTTGGAGGTTAACCTGATGCTCACCCAGCAGGGTTTTCACAATCTGCGGTACCGTCTGGCCCTGGAAAATCCGCAGGTTACGGTCGCGCTTCATCGGCCACAGGTCCGGCTCCACCGTCAGCTGGTAGACCGCATAGCGGGTGCCCGTCAGCTCCACGGCGCTCACCGCCACGCGCGTCACCTTGCCGTTGATATAGCGGGGG
>NZ_JADCLG010000054.1:0-3018 GCF_014982425.1 Enterobacter cloacae complex sp. I1M
ACCCGAGCTCGCACGCTTTTGCGTTCCAGAATCTTCGGCGTCCAGGTTAGCGTTTCTGCCACTTCATCCTCTCGCGGCATCACGTCGGTAAAGAGGTAGTTATCCAGTAAGCCGGTCAGTTTGATCGAATCGAGTCGCTCTTCGCTGCACAGGGTCGCCAGCGCCTTACCTTTTTCCTGTTCAACATAGGCTCCAAACACCTGAGTGATATCTTCGTCATGCGAGGCATGCAGCAGACTTTTTTCAATAAAGTTATCGATAAGCTCACGTTTACTGCGCAGCGTCACGTCGCTGTCGACAATATCCATGATCTTTTTCTTCTGCTCCTGCTGCTCTTTTGGCGGCATCGCCTGAATGCCCGCCAGCAGACGCAGGATGTAGCCGACGTTAATTTCGTCGCGATGAATCAGCGAAACTTCAAAATCCACGTCATCAAGAATCGAGACTTTCTCTTTGCTGGAGTGCTTTTTCACCTTGTCGTGGATATCGAGGTATTTACTGGTGAAATCCGCCAGCGTTTGGTCCGACAGTGGTTTCGCCGCATCGTCAAAGTCGGCAAAGCTTTCGAGGATGTTTTTCAAACGCATTACATCGCGGAACGCCGTTACAAACGCCAGCTGTGCCTCTTCATCTGGTAAATCGTCTACGCTTTCCACATCTGGCGTCAGCGTTAACAGGCGATCGACAGCGTCCTGATAATCCCCGAAGTACTCGTCAAAAGGCTTCACCAGCACCGTAGAAGAGGCATCTTTGTTCGAGAACAGGGCAATTGCATCGTCGGTCGCTTTCTTCAGATTACGGAAGCAGACAATGTTCCCGTGGCTTTTCTTTTCGTTAAGAATGCGGTTGGTGCGGGAAAATGCCTGTACCAGGCCGTGAAAACGCAGGTTTTTATCAACATACAGCGTGTTCAGCGCCGGGCTGTCGAAGCCGGTGAGGAACATATTCACCACCAGCAGAATATCGATGCCTTTCTCTTTGGTGCGCTGGGCGATATTTTTGTAGTAATCGTAAAAGCTCTTTGAATCACTGGCGGAATAACTGGTGCCATACAGCTCGTTATAATCCTTGATAAAACTATCCAGATGATCGCGACTCGAGGTATCAACTTTCGCGCCCTGCGGCAGGCTAATATCCTCTTCATCCAGCAGACCGTTTACCGCCTCTTTATCACTTTTGTCCGCTTCGTTGGCGGCATAAGTGAAGATGGTGGCAATTTTTAATGGCTTGTAGTTGGCATCCGCCGCCTGCAGTACGGCCTGCTTTTCTTTAAAGAGTTTGTAGTAGGTGATCAGCATATCGACTGACCCGACGCAGAACATCGCGGTGAACTCGCGATTGCGAGTCTTGGCGTTATGATGGGCAAGGATATAGTCGGTGACTTTGCCTAACCGGATATCGCTTTCCATCACCTCTTTGGTGTCGATATCTTCCACATCGATATCGATCTCATTGCTGCTCTCTTTGCGTTTGTAAGTGCCGACATATTCCACGGCAAAGCGCAGAACGTTTTCATCGCGGATGGCGTCGACAATCACGTATTTATGCAGGCATTTATCGAACAACAACTCGGTGGTCTGTTTGACCCCATTGGTGATATTGACGTTATCGGCAAAGATTGGCGTCCCGGTAAAACCAAACAGCTGAGCATTCTCGAAGAAATTCACGATCGCTTTATGCGTATCACCGAACTGACTGCGATGGCATTCATCAAAGATAAAGACAATGCGCTCTTTGCGCAGGTGTGCGAGCTGTGCTTTATACCCTTCATGGGTGATAGCGTTATTCAGTTTCTGAATAGTAGTCAGCGTAAGTTTGGTGCTGCTTTGCTTGAGATGTTTTATCAGCGTACCGGTGTTGTTGGTGGTGTCCACGCTGTCTTTCGCAAAGCCGTTGAACTCTTTCGCCGTCTGATAATCCAGATCCCGGCGATCGACCACAAAAATAACCCGATCCACTTCCGGCATCTCCATGATCACCTGGCTGGCTTTGAACGAGGTCAGCGTTTTACCTGAGCCGGTGGTATGCCAGATATAGCCGTTCTCCGGCCGTCCCTGCTTGTGGAGATTGTCCTTCACATGGCGGATCATCGCCTCACAGGCGTAAAACTGATAGGGGCGCATCACCATCAGGCACTTACGGGTTTCGTTTAGCACCGTGTAGTGGGTGATCATTTTGGCGATGTGACAGACTTTCAGAAATGCGTCGGTGAATTTCTCCAGCGCTTTGAGCGGATTATTCTTTTCATCGGTCCAGAAGAAGGTCTGTTCGAAGTGGTTAGCGCGATTGTTGGCGTAGTATTTGGTGTCCACGCCGTTGCTGATAATAAAGATCTGCACATACTGGAACAGGCCGCTGCCGACCCAGAAGGCATCCCGATGGTAGCGATCGATCTGGTTAAATGCCTCTTTCAGCCCCAGGCCGCGTCGCTTAAGCTCGATCTGCACCAGCGGCAGGCCGTTGATCAGCAGCGTGACGTCGAAGCGGGTTTTACGCGTATTTTGCTCGGCATTGAACTGCTTCACCTGGCTCGTTACCTGAAACTCGTTCTGGCACCACTCTTCTTTATTGATAAAGCTGAGCCACTTCTCGGTGCCGTCATCACGCAATAGCTGGTAGCGATCGCGCAGGATCTTTGCGCGATCGATGACCTCATTGCCTTTTGTCAGGTGCAAGAAAATACGGTTAAATTCGCTATCCGTGAGGGGGACAGATTCCAGTCGGTTATGGATTTCAATCTGCTTGCGCAGGTTGGCTTTCATACTGGATTCATCGGTAACATTCACCCGTTCATAGTGCATGCCTACCAGCTGTTCCACCAACTGCGTTTCTAACTCGTATTCGCTTTGCGTTGCCATCAGTGTGTAGTGCCTTTAGTTATTGTACAGGCCCGGACTAAGCCGGGCCGGATGATATTTATACAAACATTTGCTGGAGCAGACCCTGCTTCCAGGATTTTAACTTGTCCAGTTCTGCTTTTTTTACGGCGATTTTATCGTCTAGAGCAGAGAGATAATC
>NZ_JADCLG010000055.1:0-320 GCF_014982425.1 Enterobacter cloacae complex sp. I1M
TCGGTGCGGTGAATGGTTTCCCCCTCGCCGCTCGCGTAGCGGTTCTCCTCGAAGTGATACCCGGCCGCCGTCACCAGATACTCACCGTTATCGCTGAAGAATGGCGCGTTGGTCAGGGTAAAGATGTGGCCCGGCGCAATGCCCGCCGCCGTGGCCGTCGCCTGAATCTGCTGATGCTCCACCTGCCAGCGCTCCTGACGAATGCGGGCGTAGAACTCCGCATGGCCTGTCTCCACAAAGCGGCCCGGCCAGTCGTACACGTCGATGCTGCCCGGTTTCGGTGACGCCGGGTTCTGCTGCGCCTGGAACAGCCACGCGTT
>NZ_JADCLG010000056.1:0-6231 GCF_014982425.1 Enterobacter cloacae complex sp. I1M
GCAACTTTATTGCTTCTGCATAAAAATTACTGGGGATCCCTCAGCCCACAGGGAGAGGGAGAAAACATGATGCCCTTACCCTGCGGGAGAGGGAGAAAAGCGGATGCAAAACCGCCGCTTGCGGCGGTAAGCGTAGACATCTTCCACGTGCCCGTTTTTGATCCGCGCTTGCAGCCCGCGCCAGTAGCTGGCGCGGAACAGATCGGCATGCATCTCTTCAAATAACGGCCCGATGCGTGGGTCCGCACACAGCCAGTGGCGAAACTCCTCCGGAAACACATCGCCCGGCGAGACGCTGTACCACGGCTCGCTGGACAGTTCATCTTCCGGGTAGCGCGGCGGCGGGATATCGCGGAAGTTCACCTCGGTCATGTAGCAAATTTCATCGTAATCGTAGAACACTACCCGCCCGTGACGGGTGACGCCGAAGTTTTTAAACAGCATATCGCCGGGGAAAATATTGGCAGCGGCGAGCTGGCGGATGGCGTTGCCGTACTCTTCGATGGCATCACGTAAAGCCTGGCCCTCTGACTGTTCCAGCCAGATATTTAGCGGCACCATACGGCGCTCAATGTAGAGATGTCTGATCGCAATCTTATCGCCAAGATCGGTAATTTTCGTCGGCGCTTCCTGCATTAACAGCGTCATTAGCGCCGGATCGATCTGCTGCTTATCCAGCACAAAGTTTTCAAACTCCTGGGTATCGGCCATTCGCCCGACGCGATCGTGCTCTTTTACCAGCTGATAGCAGGCACGGACGTGGGCTGCGGTCATCTCTTTCTGCGGGGCGAATTTATCCTTAATCACCTTAAACACCCGATCAAAGCCCGGCAGCGTGAAGACCAGCATCACCATGCCGCGGATACCCGGCGCTTCGATAAACTGCTCATCAGCCGTGGTGACATAACGCAGGTATTCCCGATAACTCTCCGTTTTGGCATGCTTCTGACAGCCAATCGCCATATACAGCTCGGCGGTGGTTTTGCCCGGCAGGATCTCGCGCAGCCACTCCACCAGGGCGGCGGGCAGCGGGGCGTAGACCATGAAATAGGAGCGGGCGAAGCCAAATACGATACTCGCCTCAGCGCTGGTAGTCAGGCAGGTATCGACAAACAGTTCGCCGTCGTCGGTACGGTGAATGGGCAGCAGAAACGGCACGATGGCTGTCGGCGTAACCAGTTTGCCCACCAGCCAGGCGGCCTTATTGCGGTAGAAAAGCTCGTTGGCAACCTGCAAATGGCTGCGGCTGAGCACCGCCTCACCGAAGGTTTCACTGAGATACGCGTGGATATAACCGATATCCCGGGGTTTATTCTGCCACGGCAGGCGCAGCGGCAAATCTGTTAAGACGCGGTGCAGGAGCTTTTCCCAGCCGCGATCGGGAAAGAAATCTTTCGCCAGCGGACGCGGAATGGTACGGAAGCGTCGCTCGGGCTGGGAGCTGAAGATAAATAACCGCTCAGGAGATAATGAGCGGTGGTCAAATAACCGGCAATAGACGGAGTTGAAAAAGCTCTCCGCAATCTCGAAGCGCGGGTAGTCGGGTAACAGATGGGTGTAATGCTCTTTCACGCGCAGTAAAAATTCCGCATCCGGGCTTTTACCGTCGGTGATACAGCGCAGTTGTTCTACCACCAGACCTACGTGGTGATCATAGAGATGGATACGCTGCTTCATGGCCTGCTGAACCGCGTGCCAGTCGGCGTGCTCAAAACGCTGTTGCGCGCCGGATGTGACTTCCAGAAAGCGGCCATACTGGGCATCGAAGCCCTGCAAAATAGTTTGGGCTATCAGTAATTCCAGACCACGCGACATATATTCCCCTCACCCCAACCCTCTCCCCGAGGGGGGAGAGGGGGAAAGATCAGAACTGTGCTTCTTCCGTTGAACCCGTTAATGCCGTGACGGAGGAAGTCCCGCCCTGAATAATTGTGGTCACATTATCGAAGTAGCCGGTTCCCACCTCCTGCTGGTGCGAAACGAAGGTATATCCCTCTTTACCCGCCGCAAATTCTGGCTGCTGTACCTTCTCAACATAGTGCTTCATGCCTTCGCCCTGTGCGTAGGCATGCGCCAGGTCGAACATGTTGAACCACATGCTGTGGATACCCGCCAGGGTGATGAACTGGTACTTGTAGCCCATATCCGACAGCTGCTGCTGGAAGCTGGCGATGGTCGTGTCGTCCAGATTTTTTTGCCAGTTGAAGGACGGTGAACAGTTATAGGCCAGCAGCTTGCCCGGATATTTCGCATGAATCGCATCGGCAAAGCGCTTCGCCAGCGCCAGATCCGGCGTGGAGGTTTCACACCAGACCAGGTCGGCGTAAGGGGCATACGCCAGGCCGCGGCTGATCGCCTGTTCAATACCGGCATGCGTGCGATAGAACCCTTCGCTGGTGCGTTCGCCGGTGATGAATTCGCTGTCGTACGGGTCGCAGTCAGAGGTGATCAGGTCCGCTGCGTCCGCATCGGTACGAGCAATGACCAGCGTCGGCACGCCGAGCACGTCAGCAGCCAGACGCGCGGCAACCAGCTTCTGGATCGCTTCCTGAGTTGGCACCAGCACTTTCCCGCCCATATGCCCACACTTCTTCACCGACGCCAGCTGATCTTCAAAGTGTACGGCCGCTGCACCGGCCTCAATCATCGATTTCATCAGCTCAAAGGCGTTCAACACGCCGCCGAAACCGGCTTCCGCATCGGCGACGATCGGCAGGAAATAATCAGTAAAGCGCGGATCGTGGGGCTCAATGCCCGCCGCCCACTGGATCTGATCCGCACGGCGGAAGGTATTGTTGATCCGATCTACCACTGACGGCACCGAGTTCGCCGGATAAAGAGATTGATCCGGATACATGCTGGAGGCCAGGTTAGCATCCGCCGCGACCTGCCAGCCGGAAAGATAGATAGCTTCAATGCCGGCCTTCGCCTGCTGCAATGCCTGACCGCCAGTCAGTGCGCCGAGGCTGTTGATATAACCTTTTTTAGACCCCCCGTGCAGCAGATCCCACATTTTCGCCGCGCCGTTCTGCGCCAGCGTACACTCCGGGTTAACCGAGCCGCGTAACTTCACCACTTCCTCTGCGCTGTACGGACGGCGAATGCCTTCCCAGCGCGGTTGGGTCCACTCTTTTTGTAACTCTTCGATCTGTTGGGTACGGGTTTTCATGTGCAGATGCTCCATATTGTTATGTGGTGAATTACGCCAGGAAGCGGTAGCCCGGCAGGGTCAGGAAGTCGATTAAGTCATCAGAGGTGGTGATTTGCTCCATCAGGCGCGCAGCGTCATTAAAACGCCCGCTGCTGAAGCGGTGCTCGCCCAGTTCGTCCTGGATGACCCGCATCTCTTCGGCCAGCATCTGACGGAACAGGGCTTTGGTGACCGGTTTGCCGTTGCTGAGCGTTTTTTGATGATGGATCCACTGCCAGATGGAGGTACGTGAAATTTCCGCCGTGGCGGCATCTTCCATCAGACCGTAGATCGGCACGCAGCCGTTGCCGGAGATCCATGCCTCGATGTACTGCACGGCGACGCGAATATTGGCGCGCATGCCCTCTTCCGTACGCTCGCCCGCACACGGCGCAAGCAACTGTTCTTCTGCGATTGGCGCATCGTCTTCACGGGTGACAAACAGCTGGTTTTTGTTATCGCCGAGTACGCGGTTGAAGACCTCCATCGCCGTGTCGGCCAGACCGGGGTGGGCAATCCACGTCCCGTCGTGGCCGTTACGGGCTTCCAGCTCTTTATCGGCTTTCACCTTGTTGAGCACCTGATTGTTACGCTCTGCGTCTTTGCTCGGGATAAACGCCGCCATGCCGCCCATCGCAAAGGCGCCGCGTTTGTGGCAGGTCTTAATCAGCAGGCGCGAGTAGGCGCTGAGGAAGGGTTTATCCATGGTCACAACCTGACGATCCGGCAATACCCGGTCGGCATGGTTTTTCAGGGTTTTGATGTAGCTGAAGATGTAATCCCAGCGGCCGCAGTTCAGGCCCACAATATGGTCACGCAGCGCATGGAGGATCTCATGCATCTGGAATACGGCTGGCAGGGTTTCAATCAGCAGCGTGGCCTTAATGGTGCCGCGCGGCAGGCTGAAGCGGTCTTCTGCGTAGCTGAAGACTTCACTCCACCACGCCGCTTCCTGCCAGGACTGGGTTTTCGGCAGATAGAAATAGGGGCCGCTGCCTTTCGCCAGCAGGTTCTTATGGTTGTGGAAGAAGTACAGCGCAAAGTCGAACAGGCTGCCCGGAATGGCTTCTCCGCGCCAGGTGACGTGTTTTTCAGGCAAATGCAGACCGCGTACGCGGCAGATCAGCACCGCCGGATTCGGTTTGAGCTGGTAAATTTTACCGGCTTCGTTGGTATAGCTGATGGTGCCGTTGACGGCGTCTCGCAGGTTGATCTGCCCGTCGATAACTTTCTGCCAGTCCGGCGCGAGGGAATCTTCGAAGTCCGCCATAAATACTTTGACGTTGGCATTCATGGCGTTAATCACCATTTTGCGCTCTACCGGGCCGGTGATCTCTACGCGACGATCCTGTAAATCTTCAGGGATTCCGCGAATTTTCCATTCACCATGACGAATGGAAGCGGTTTCCGAAATAAACCCTGGCAACTTGCCGTTATCGATCTCCTGCTGTTGATGAATGCGTGCCGCCAGCAGTTTATTACGCTGTGGCGTAAAGCGAGTCACCAGTTCAGTCAGAAACTCTACCGCTTCTGCCGTCAAAACTTGCTGTTCTTGCTCACCATTCGGCTGGGTAAAGGTCAGTTCATCGACCGTTGTTGCCTGTTGAGTCATCGTTCTGCTCCTCATCAAAGATCCAAAATCACGCCCCCGATGCGAGCGAAAGATCGTTGTGTAGTTTTCGCTCAGCAGAATTAAGACTATCTATAATTTTTCCAAAATCAAAAACAATTTCCATTTTAATTCATATCCAATCACAACTGTATGATTAATATGGGATTAAAGTTTTTCACGATGTTGAGTTGGTTTTCGGAAATAAAAAAGGCACCCTAAGGTGCCTGATCTGAATAGCTGAAACGCTTTAGGATTGTTTAATGCAGACGATTACTCCAGCGTCGGATTCATGTGGCGCAGATCGTACGGCGTAATCTGGTAGACGTAATAGTTGAGCCAGTTAGTGAACAGCAGATTTCCGTGACTACGCCAGGTTGCCCGAGGCGTGTTTTGCGGATCGTTTTTCGGGAAATAGTTGTACGGGACATCCGGATTCAGACCCGCTTCAACGTCACGAAAATACTCTGACGCGAGGGTATGCGGATCGTACTCAGGATGGCCGGTAACGAACGCGATGCGTTTGTCTTTACTGGCGAACAGGTAGGCATCGCCGTCTTCCGTTTCGGCCAGGATTTCCAGGTCGGTGTAATCGCGGATCAGCTGTGCCGGAAAATCGGCGTAGCGAGAATGCGGAGCCAGGAAAGTGTCATCGAAACCACGCGTCAGCAGCGCATGCGGGTGAAGAATGTGGTGTTCGTATACGCCAGAAAGTTTGTCGCTGCGGGTTTGCTTGGGAATGCCATAGAGGATATTCAGCGCGGCCTGTACCGCCCAACAGACAAATAAGGTGGACGTGACGTGATCTTTTGCCCACTCCAGCACCTGCCTGATTTGTGGCCAGTAGGCAACGTCATTAAATTCCACCAGACCCAGCGGTGCGCCGGTGACGATCAGTCCATCGAAATTCTCATCGCGAATATCTTCAAAATTACAGTAGAAGTTATTCAGATGCTCAGCAGGCGTGTTGCGTGACTCACGGGCGTCAATGCGCAGCAGCTGGATATCAACCTGAAGCGGAGAGTTGGAGAGCAAACGCAGGAACTGGTTCTCCGTTTCGATCTTTTTTGGCATCAGATTGAGAATAAGCACCTTCAGCGGGCGAATTTCCTGACCTGTCGCACGCGAAGCCGTCATGACGAAGACATTCTCTTCACGCAAGAAATTGACGGCTGGTAGCTCGTCCTGCACCCGAATCGGCATAACCTTAAATCCTCACAGCATACGTATAAACGTTTAGACATCCAGACAGCTAACGATACCCAGAAACGGGCTTAATGTCGAGTCTGCAAGCGAAAGGTGAGAAAGTTTCAAGGAGGGAAAGCATGTAGGGCGGGTAAGGTGGGGCCACCACCCGACTTTTCAGAACGCACAAAGCAAAAAACCCCGCACCTTCCGGTACGGGGTTCTTTCTGATTGATGCCTGGCAGTT
>NZ_JADCLG010000057.1:0-2676 GCF_014982425.1 Enterobacter cloacae complex sp. I1M
AATTAAGCCAAAATAAATCCTATGCAATTAAGGCCCCACGGCAAATAAATTCTTTCTTTTGATCTTTAAATACGCTGATTTTCATTGTTTAAATCCTGACATAAATCGGCTGATTTATGCCGTGGTCATTATTTTTCCGGATGAGTATAACTGTTCTGTACTCGCGCAGCCTGAGTATTGATCAGCGACTCAGAGTATTGAGCCCAGGCACTATCGACATACTGACTAATCTCGTCACGGAAACGCTGCTCTGAAAATGTTAAAGCATGTTCGCGACAGTCTTCTGGCTTAATTTCATCGGCGTATTTTTCAAAGGTATTCACTGCTTCGCATATGGCGTCTGCGGTTTGTTCAAAGAAGAACAGCCCAGTCGGTTTATCGCTACCAAGGGGTTTAACCGTTTCGAGGCACCCGCCTTTACCGAAAGTAATGACCGGCGTACCGCTTGCTTGTGCTTCTACAGGCGAGATACCAAAATCCTCTTCTGCAGCAAATACGTAAGCTTTAGCACGCTTCATATAGTCGACCATTGCAGCGTCATCCTGATAGCCGAGTAGCGTGATATTATCCATCGCCAGCTGTTTGATCTTATCCATCTCAGAACCATCACCGATAACCACTAACTTTTTATCAGGCATTTTGGCAAACGCACTAACAATAAGATCAACACGCTTATAAGGCACCATGCGACAAGCAGCCAGATAGAAATCCTCTTTTTTGTCACTGAATTCGAACTTATCCGTATTCACCGGCGGATAGATGACGTCTGCTTGTCTGCCATAAACCTTGTTAATGCGGCGCGCAATAAACCGTGAGTTACCAATAAAATGATTAACGCCCGCAGCGGTACGGTAATCCCAAATACGAATCTTATGCAGGAGATACTTAGCAAGCCACCCTTTCAGACCTTTGTTCAGGCCGGATTCCCGCAGATACTGGTGCTGGAAATCCCACGCGTAACGGATAGGAGAATGGACATACGACACATGAATTTGGTCAGGGCCAGTGATCACCCCTTTGGAAACAGCATGACTACTTGAAATAACTACGTCATAAGCAGACATATCAAGCTGTTCGATAGCCAACGGCATCAACGGCAGATAAGACTGGAATTTTTTTGCTGCAAATGGCAAACGCTGAATAAATGTTGTAGTGACTTTTTTATTATTAAGAAAATGTTTTTCTTTTGGCTTTAAGAAATCACATACAGCGAAAATATCCGCATCGGGATAACAACGTAAAATTTGCTCAACCACTTTTTCAGAACCCGCATAGGAACTGAACCACTCATGAACGATTGCTACTTTCATTGCGCTTCTCATCAATTAGCTTAAACATTTTTTCAGTGCGTGACTGGTAAGTATATTCTCGGGCAAGCTCCTGACATTTCTCCACAGAAATCCGATCGCCAGAGGTAATATCTTCCAGAGCTGAAATAAACTCAACGGGGGTGTGGGCAACGCGAAAATAGTCTTTAAAGTCACACAAGGACGCTAAATCGACACTCACCACTGCCTTCCCTGCCGCCAGATACTCAAAGAACTTCATAGGGAACATTGAAGCAGTATATTCATTCAAATTATTAGGCAGCAAAGTTGCGGCAAAGCCCTTCAGGTAACCAGGCAACTGCTGGTACGCCCTTGGCCCAATTAAATGAATATTTTTGTGACGGGTAAGTTGAGTCGCATCAGTGTTCGGATCTCCCTCGCCAACATCGCCAATCATCACTAGCGACCACTCAGGATGAGCTTCTGCAATCGCTTCCAGGAGAGAGAAATTCACCTTATAGCCGCTTATAGCGCCAATAAAGCCAATTCTTGGCTCCGGGATCGCGTTCAGGTCGGCAGGAACGGGCAGTTGATCATCCAACGCTTTTGAAAAGTGATTATAGTCAGCTACGTTAGAGAAGTAATAGACCTCATCGCTCCAATGCTTTCTTGACTTCAGAAGCGTCAGAGAAGTGACAAAGGTAATGTCTGCGCGACGTACAAGCTCTTCCTCTGCATCCTGAAGGATCTCTACCGGCATTCCAGGCTGAGCTTTAATTTCGTCGACACAATGATAAACAACATAACCGAAATCACCCGGCTCCAGAAAACGCGTGGTCAACGGGTTATAGGTCCATAGCGTTTCGTCTTTGAATTTTAAACGCCAGCACCAGAATTTGAGCGCGCTGCTCAAAATCAGTTTATTAAGCTTACGCACAATAGCGTAGTTATTAAATGGGATGGAAATTGGTGACCATACCCAGACATTGTCGCGCACTTTTCGAGGTGCTTTAATCGCTTTAAGAACCCGGCGGAAGATACGCGAAAGGTCTTTCTTATTTACACTAGGTCGGCGCAGTCCCAGAGACTCTATGTAAAGAACACGGTGTCCACGGTTTGCCAGCTCTAAGGCAACATGCTGTTTATTTGTCCAGAATGGGTTGTCCCAGTCTGCCGTGGATAAGACGACGATGTCTTTTATATCTTTATTTTTGTTCATAAAAATACGCTATCTCAGTCCCTTTTTTTGGAAAATCCCTTTAATACCATTTCGGTACAATGGGAATAACATTGCCCATAACAGACTAAACATCACAAATATTGCGCCATTAATCAAGAGTCGGAAAATAACATTATCAGGTTGAATAATGTAATGCCCAAGAGTCAAGATAATAGATCTATAAAGAAT
>NZ_JADCLG010000057.1:2786-18746 GCF_014982425.1 Enterobacter cloacae complex sp. I1M
TCTTAAGTAACACGCGCTAAGGATAAACATCATTAAACTGTATATCGAATTCCCTAGCCCTAACCCAAATGCACCCCACATTTTATACGTCGCCAGGTTGACAACCGCATTACTCAGCAATGCAACCATCATCACAACCAATACTTTCTTATTATTGAGATGTGCGCTCAATGCCTTAATGAATATATAACCTATCACCTGAGCCCAAAGGCCTATGCACATTCCTTGAATAATATCAGTTGTTACCGTTACGGAGTGCTGATCAAATGCACCACGCATAAACAGTAGAATAACGATGTCTTTTGCATAGAAAAAAATGAAAAAAGACATGTTTATAACAAGCAGTGCCAGCCAATTATAAATAAACCTTATCTTATCTCGAACAACTTCTGGATTCTGCGATGACCATTCAGATAATCCAGCAAATGCTATTGGCACAGACAAAATAAAAACAACAGTGTCAGTAATAAACCGGGCATAATCGAGTCCGGACACTACATCAATACTGATTAATGATGCTAGTGCCCTTTCCAGAGTAATATTACCTTGCAATATTAGAGGTAGTATAAGCAAGGGCCGAAGCGTTATCCAAAAACTCTTCATTACCAATTTGACTTCGGCCGCATCAAAACGACCAGGGAGGGCTAGAATAGTGCCCTTTCTTGCACGGATAAGCGCCCAGATACTAAAAATTATATAGCTACCTGTAAAACCCCATGCAAGTAATAGATAATTATTATAATAATATGCAGCAACCACTCCCAACAGCATGCCGACATTCTGAATGGAGGCCCGCATAGATATGGGTTTATAATCTCCATGTGCCATCGACAAATAATTTATCAACGCTGAAAAAAGATAGAAAGGACAACAAATTGCCATTATCTTAAGTAACTCAGTCGACATCTCACGCGCATTCCCGCCAATTCCGGGAGCCATGATACCGATCCAATAGTCTGATAAAAAATACAGAACAATGAATATAAATACAGATATCAGAGCGAAAAAAATAAACATACAGAGCTTGAAAGTCGATGCACGAAATTCATTCTCGGTGAGATATTTTTTATATAATGGGATGAATGCTGAATTAAGGCTGTCACTGGTCATAAAGTTTATTGGTACTAGGGTTCCCGTTTGCGCAATACGGTAAGCCCCGTTGATATCTCCTGTACCAAAAAATTTTGCCATCAAAACTTCCCTGACCAAACCAAGGACCTTCGAAAGCATATTGCCGCCAAGCAGCTGGCTAATGGCTTTTTTCATTGTGATTTGTTACTCATCATTCTATCGAGCAATGTTTGATATTTATTAGCCATTGTACTTAAGCTATAATCGTTAGTAACAAAAGAGCTCCTTTTTTCAAGCCCCTCTTGAATTTTACAATCTATTTCATTTACATTAGTTGAAAAAATCAAGTTATTTAAAGCACCAGGATTATCAATCGTGGTTTTAAAATTATTACCAACGACAATAGGTAAGCCTGAAGTCAACGCCTCAAGCATATTCAAGGTTAGACCGACTTCAATACGATCGCTTAAGAATAAAAGACAATCTGAAGCCGAAAGGTACTCGCTTATTTGCACTCTTGTTTTATTACCTACTAATAAAACCGAATCAGCTATACCCAGAGAGTGTACATACTCTTGTATTTGTTTTCGATGAGGCCCATCACCAACAATTATTAGAAACGAGTGTTTGTTTAAGTTTCTATATTCATTAAATAGTTTAATAGCACTTAGAACGCCCTTTTGCTTATGTAAACGTGAAACTGAAAGGAAAACCTTTATGTTGGTTTCGATATCATGCTCACTTCTTTTCAAAAGACGTCGATTTTCGTCATATCCAAATAGGGCATTATCAACACCATTATTGATGCACACACATTTATTTTTTTCAAAAAAATGTGACAAAATACCTGATGTTAGCTGCTTATATACATGACCTCCAACAGCTACAATTTTGTCGAATCGGTTATAACTCAGGATATCTTTTACAATCCAGGAGAAGTTTCTGACACTACCTATTATTGATTTAATATTTTTCGATCTAAACTTCGATACTATTTCGCCTAACGAAGTTCCGTGAGCCTGGAAAATAAATTTAACATTTGGAAACTCTTTTTTGAGCTTAACAATCTCGTAAGCTCCAGAGCTCACACTAATTACCGAATCAATATTTTTCTCAAGAATTATTTTTCGTGCTTCTAAAGAACTTCGACTCCACCAATAACGACTATATTTACCTGAGGGACTGCCAGCGACATAGCTAACAGCGAAGTTTTCATTCTGTTGTTTTTTTTCTGGTTCAATATCAGTTGTTAGAACAGTAACGTCGTTATTTGAATTTTTGGCCAACTCTGATACTAAATCTAATGTAATAAGCTCCATACCACCAAGTGTATGAATGGGTAACGAGCGGCAAACAATAAGAATATTATGTTTCATGCGCAGCCTATTATAAAAGTTTTTGATATATATTTTCTAATTTTGTTGTTTGTTGAGATAAGTTAAACTTTTGATTAACAAATTCACGCGCATTAGTCCCCATAATAAATCTTATATTTTCATTATTAGATAAGTATGAGATACGATCTGCAAGCTGCTTGTCATCTCGCTCTTTAACTAAAAATCCAGTTTGCTCATCTATAATCGCCTCTGGTATCCCACCATGCTGAGTACCGATGACAGGAACACCGGTCACTGCCGCTTCAAGAAGAACCATACCCAACCCTTCAGCATCACCGGTTTTCGCTGTAATGCTCGGTAAAACCAACATGCTAGCTTTACGCATCCATGCCATAACATCGACGTGGGGCAACGCGCCTGTAAAAGTAACGGTTTGATCCAGACCAAGGGATGTGACCTGAGCCTTCAGCCCATCCAATAACGGCCCTTCTCCTATAATCACAAGCTTAACATCAGGATTTAATAACTTTACCTGCTTGACTGCATTGATTAAAACGGCTGTCCCTTTTTTCTCTACCAGCCTTGCAACATGAAGGATAATGCCTTGATCGTCCTCTTTTGCACGCGGCTGATATTTATTCACATCAATACCAATATAGTGCTGAATGATTTTGCTTTCCGGGAAACCGTGTTGCAGAGCCTGGCGGGCAATGAAATCTGAAACACAAATAAACTTATCACCCTGACTTTTTACTTTATGTTGATGAAGAAGATAATTAATCCAGGCGGGTGACCGTGACGCCAGTAAATCCTTATTACTGACCGTCACATCAAATCCATGAAGTGTTGTCACCAAAGGAATACCTTTCTTCTGCGCCAGCTTTAAAGCATAAAGTCCATCGATCGCAAAGTGTGCATGAATGAGGTCTAAGGGCTGTGATTTTAAAACAGACTGATAAGGCAGCTGCGACGTGGTGATCGCATTCACCATTTCTGCGAGTTTACCGTAAACATTTCCATGTTCATTCAATACACATGCGACTGAGCCTTCTGGTTTCGTCCCGATAAGGCGTCTGCCGATATAGCATTTATCAAAACACTGTAATGCTTCAGCCTGCTGCTGAATAAAAACTTCCGAACCCTTAAAAAGCTGGTTTCTGAAAATACCGACCGTCTTCATTCCTGTACCCTATTATGCCGATTAATTGGTAAATTTGCTGCCAGGCAAAGCCCAAGCATTACGGCTAACACGATCATCTGGTGTTGCTCACCTATTAAGCCAAAGTTTTCGCCAAATCCGTGAGCAAAAAGCCAGGAAAGCACCATCAGGAAGGAAAAGCCGATGTTTTTTTGTTCATTATTTGTACTTCGTATTGCTCTCAAAGCAACCCCAATGCTGCAAAGGATAAAACCTAGCCCCAGCATTGAAGCAATAATTCCTGACTTAGACCAAAGATAAATAAGCGTGTTGTGTGGCGGAAGGAAATAATCAGTGTGCTTACTGTAATCGGCTTCCCAACCACCGTAGCCCTGCCCCATCAGTGGATTATTTAAAAATGCGTCAAACGCATAGTTCCATATCTCGTAACGTGTTTCAGCCGTATCCGTGGATTCTTTTAAAAAAACGCTTTGTTCGGTAATGCTGAAAACAACGCTTATAGCGATTAATACTATGGCAAACGAGGCGCCTACTGAACTCAAAATGACGCGTGTCGAACGCTGAAGTTTCAGATAGAAAATAAATGCCGGGATAAGTATCGCGAAAAGGACGCCCGCTTTGGAGCCGGTAAAAAATACGGTTGCCCAGAGCAGAATAGCCATCATAAGCGTGATTTTTGATTTCAACGCCTTGTAAATGCCCCAAGCCATAAAGGATGAGATTCCTGCATAACAGGCAGCAGCATTGGCATTAACGAACAAAACCCCACCCGCTTTAACCGGATCGTAGAAGTTATTCCTGGCTCCATCTAATAAGCTCTGAAGCGTATTCATTCCCATCGTATATTTACTTATAGGGGACAACACTACCGCCAATTCGAGTGACTCATTAAATCTAAAGGTGATGACCGTAATCGCCTGCAAGCAAACAAAAAACAACATAACGTTGATAGTTTTATACAATGCAACTCGATCTTTCACCGCTAAAACGTAGACGGCGTTTGAGATGACGATAAATTCACACAAATAGGCAATATCACGAATACCCATCGATTTCTCAACCGACCACGCAAGGCTCAGGGTGCTGATGAGTATCAGGCCAAGAAGCATAATATTCGTTGCTTTTGCTAAGAACCGGTTTGCATTAATAATAAATTCAGGCAGGAGCAATGCCGGAAGCAGAAATGCCATTGGAACATCGGCTCCACCTAATTGCACCAGATAGAGCTGCGGAATGCTACATACCAGCACCATTAACAACCTGATGCGTAGGTGCAGAGCGAGGAAAACAAAAAAGAAAATTAAACCTACGATTGCCGCTAATAAGACTTCTAACATTAATATTTTCCCACGCGATTAGGCAACTTAGAAATTAGCTTTTTATCAGCCCTAACAGCTCATCTCGTTTCGCTTCCATTAAACCCAGATCGGCATCTGCTTCCACATTTAGACGCAGCAGCGGTTCGGTATTGGAGGTGCGAATGTTAAAGCGCCAGCCCGGGAAAGACATGCTCAGTCCATCCGTGTAGTCAATATCCACAGCCAGGGAGGAGTAGCGGTTTTCAATCTCATCAATTAACGCAGAAGCATGGACCACTTTGCGATTAATTTCACCAGATACAGGGAAGCGTGCGATACGTGATTCCACCAGCGAGCCAAGAGAGCGTCCGGATGTTATTACCAGTTCAGCAACCAGCAACCATGGAATCATGCCGCTGTCACAATAAGCAAACTCACGGAAATAATGGTGAGCGCTCATTTCACCGCCGTATACCGCATTCTCTTTGCGCATACGCTCTTTAATAAAAGCATGACCGGTTTTAGACATCACAGGGATCCCGCCCGCGCGCTCGACAATATCAACCGTATTCCAGGTCAGTCGCGGGTCGTGGATGATTTTCGCGCCACGCTCTTTATTCAGGAAGGCTTCTGCTAAGAGTCCAACGATATAGTAACCTTCGATAAAATTGGCTTTCTCGTCAAACAGGAAGCAGCGATCAAAATCTCCGTCAAACGCGATACCCATATCCGCTTCAGCTGTAACAACCGCATTGGCGGTATCCTGGCGTGCTTCTGGCAGAAGTGGATTTGGAATACCGTGCGGGAAAGTACCATCCGGATCGTTATGAACTTTTATAAAATCGACAGGAATGCCGGCCGTTTTGAAACGCTTTTCAATTTCATCAATAACGTGCCCCGCGGTACCATTACCGGAGTTGATGACTAACTTAATCGGTTTAATGCGGAAATTGTCGAGATTGATATAGCCCAGTAAATGATCAACATACTCATTAAGAACGTTAATCTTTTTATAGCTTCCCATACGCTGAGATGGGGCGAAATCATTTATTTCCGCGAGGAGCTGGATCTCTTTCAAACCCGTGTCACCGCTGATCGGCCGGGCACCGCTGCGAACCAGCTTCATCCCGTTATAGTCAATCGGATTATGGCTGGCCGTTACTTCTATACCGCCATCAACGCCCAGATGGAAGGTGGCGAAGTAAATCTCTTCTGTGCCAGAAAGTCCAATATCAAGCACATCACAGCCGCCCGCCATCAAGCCTTCCGCGAGAGCCAGCTTCAGAGACTCACTTGTCAGACGAACGTCGCCGCCGACAACAACCTGTTTTGGTTCCAGACATTGCGCATAAGCGCGACCAATACGCCAGGCAATATCCTCATTAAGCTCTTCACCTAATTTCCCCCGAATATCATAGGCCTTAAAACAACTTAATTTTTTATTGTTATTTTCCATTATGAAATCCTTAGTACGTCATCTTCACCCAAATAACTACCAAACTGAATTTCCAGAATTTCCAGATTTATTTTTCCTGGATTCGAGAGCTTATGTTTTTTTCCCACAGGGATTGTCGTTGATTCATTTTCAGTGAGATAAATTTCGTTCCCTTCGACACCAATTAGCGCCGTTCCGGTCAGCACAACCCAGTGCTCAATACGATGATGATGCAGCTGAAGCGAGAGCTCACCACCAGGAATAATGGTTACACGGTTAACCCGGTAACGCGTATCACGAACAAGCGTTTCGACATGGCCCCAAGGCATATAACGCGTGGTATGTTCGCGACATTCAGCACGTGAATGGGCTTTTAGATGCTCAACAACAACTTTCACATCCTGGACATTATCCTTATGGGAAACCAGCAGCGCATCTTTGGTATTAACAATAATAAGGTCGTCCAACCCTAACGCTGCGGTTAATTTCCCTTCGCTGCGGATATAACAATCGCGGGTCTGATGGGTGAAAACATCGCCAATCAGCGCGTTGCCATTAGCATCATGCGACGAGGTTTCCCATAGCGCTGACCACGAGCCCACGTCGTTCCACCCTGCATCCATCGCCGTCACAATGCCCAGGTCTGTATGTTCCATCACCGCATAGTCGATGGAATCAGACGGACAACAGGTGAATGTCTCTTTATCGAGTTTGATAAAATCGAGATCGCTGACGGGCTGCTGCATGGCATTTTTGCATGCATCAAGGATCGACGGACAAAATTTCGCAACTTCGTTCAGATAGGAAGAGGCCCGGAACATAAACATACCGCTGTTCCAGAGATACTCTTTACTTTCGAGGTAAGAGATAGCGGTCGCCTGATCCGGTTTTTCAACAAAGCGCTTGATTTTCCAGGCGGTAGACTGATCGGCATGTTGTTCTTCACCACGCTGAATGTAGCCGTAGCCAGTTTCTGGCTGCGTAGGCACGATACCGAAGGTAACCAATTTGCCTTGTTCTGCAAAAGGAATGGCGTTGGTAATGACGGAATGGAATGTGGCTGTGTCGGCAATCAAGTGATCGGCAGCCAGAATGAGCATGAGAGGATCTTCACCAGTTTCCAGTGCATGGAGGGCAGCCAGAGTAATAGCCGGTGCCGTATTGCGCCCAACAGGTTCAAGAATGATATTCCCGGCGAGCTTATGCATTTGTCTCAACTGCTCGGCCACCAGAAAACGGTGATCTTCATTGCAGATAACAATCGGATCGGTCACATCCAGACCGTCGAGGCGTGAAATCGTATTTTGCAGCATCGATCCGCCCTGATGGAATGAAAGGAATTGCTTAGGCTGCAACTCGCGAGACATCGGCCATAGTCGACTCCCTGTTCCTCCTGCGATCACCACTGGAAGTAACATCCTGCTTCTCCTGCTTTGCTCAATACTAGATTGTGTGTAAAAAAGGCACGCTACCGCCCCTGGCTTAACAGCTACCAGTGCACTGAGCGAATGTTGAATAAAGGATTTTGAGGTCTGATTACAGACAAAAAACTGGCGTTAATTGTCGTCCTAAATGGATTCGGAAACAAGCACAAATCGTTACAAATCAGTCCAGATTTGAAGCAGGTAACTCTCTGTTATCACAGGAATTAATAACAAAAAGCGGCAGCCATCATTTTGTTTAGGTAACAACATAACAAAATGATGGCTGCCGCGCATAAGGTCTTTCAGGCTGCGGAAGGACTATCAGTCGTTAGCCAGCAACTTCTCAATCCGGCTTCTGAACTTCGCCCCTTCCTTCAGGTTACGCAGGCCATAGTTCACAAACGCCTGCATATACCCCATTTTCTTACCGCAGTCATAGCTGTCACCGGTCATCAGCATGGCATCAACGGATTGCTTTTTCCCCAGCTCGGCAATCGCATCGGTCAGCTGGATACGGTCCCAGGCGCCCGGCTCGGTTTTTTCCAGCTCAGCCCAGATATCGGCATTCAGCACATAACGGCCGACTGCCATCAGGTCGGAGTCCAGGGTCTGCGGCTGATCGGGTTTTTCAATAAACTCAACAATACGGCTCACCTGCCCTTCCGACTCCAGCGGCTCTTTAGTCTGAATAACAGAGTACTCAGAGAGATCACCCTTCATACGTTTCGCCAGCACCTGGCTGCGACCCGTTTCGTTAAAGCGTGCCACCATTGCCGCCAGGTTGTAACGCAGCGGATCGGCAGAGGCGGTATCAATGATGATATCGGGCAGTACCACGATAAACGGGTTATCGCCTACGACCGGACGCGCACACAGGATCGAGTGGCCCAGACCCAGCGGCTGCGCCTGACGCACGTTCATGATGGTCACGCCAGGAGGACAGATAGACTGAACTTCCGCCAGAAGCTGACGCTTAACGCGCTGCTCAAGCAACGCTTCGAGTTCATAAGAGGTGTCGAAGTGGTTCTCTACCGCATTCTTCGAAGAGTGCGTCACCAGAACGATTTCTTTGATCCCTGCAGCAACAATCTCGTCGACGATGTACTGAATCATCGGCTTGTCAACGATCGGCAGCATCTCTTTAGGAATTGCCTTCGTGGCTGGCAACATATGCATGCCCAGACCCGCTACCGGTATGACTGCTTTCAAATTAATCATTATTTCTTCCACCTTAAAATGGTTGACGAATTATAGCTTTTAAACCTGTTTTCGCCAGCATGTTTTGCCGTAAATATTAAGTAATCCTAGGTCACCCCACCACAAATTACAGTAGTTGTAATCTGAATAGATCGCGATTTCGTTCCAGGAATTGTCGCAAAATAGTCTGGATGATCACCTGTGCGGCAGCGCAAAATTCAACCGTTCCGTATTCACCACGTGTTGATCAACGCGATCAATATCCACCGAGCTCTGCCCCTTTTCATTAACCGCTTTTATGTTCGCAAGCGACAGCAACGTCTCGTTTTTAGCCATAAATTTCCCGCGCACGTCTTTACGCAAATCGAAGTTCATCTTCAGGGCCGGTCCCGTTGTTGACTCCTGCATCACGTTGATATTACGTAAGAAAAGGTGTTGGGGTTTGTTATGCAGCTCAAGCGTTGCCCGCTGCATCTCCACGTTGGTGATGGCAACAAACGACGTGGCATTGCCGGAGGAAATCTGTATCCCGCGCAGCTTATAGGCAAGCTGTCGGTTATCCAGGCGAATATCGTTAAGTTTGAAGTTCTGCGGTATCGACAGATAATCGCCCTTGATCACGCCATAGCCAATTAGCATTCCGGCGCTGTTGACCATATCGACATTATCAATAACGAAATTATCACAGCCATAAATAGCTACCGTCGCGTTATCAATTCCGGCCTTTTTACTGAAGTCAGGGGTAATATTACTCGCCTTGATATTACGGATCACAAAGTGTTTACCGTTTTCAACATGCACCAGCTGCCGACAGTTGCTGCCTGTGATATTTGCCACCACGAAGTTTTTAACGGTCTGCTGTTCCGGATAGTCATTGTCGTACGTGCTGCCAGCCAGCCCAATGCCTATGCCCCAGTTGATCTTGCCGTTTGTGCAGTTGATGTTATCGATCACGTGGTCAGAGATCAGGATGTTACGGTCGTTAATCGCCACGTTCCACTCAATCGCGTCACCCTGCAAATGGCTGAATTTGCTGTTGGTAATGCGCGCACCGTCCACCTGATTATGGAAACCCTGGCGCAGAATGGCGTAGTTGGCCTGACTCACGGCAATGCGATCGATAAGCAGGTTACGCATCACTCTCGGCTTTTTACCGCCAATGTAGATCTGGGTGACGGGGCCGAAGCCGCTCATCGCCAGCCCTTTAATGACACAGTCGGAGCCACGCACGTCCAGCGTAATGTTATGCGTGCGCCCCTCTCCTTCCCCAATGACCTTACAGCCTTCCTGGAGCACAAACCGCCCGCGGCCGTTGCCCTTCAGCGCACCGCGGATCAGCAGGGTTTTGCCATCAGGAATGAAAATGCCGGTATTGATGTTTTCACAGGTTAACCCGGCGGGAACAACAACGGTATCGCCCTCGGTAAATGCCTGCTTAAAGGCGGCGATCCAGTCGTTATTGTTATAGCGATCGACAGAAACCGTCTTCCCGGTTGCCGCCAGCACAGCGCGGGGCGACAGCAGCGGCATGGCAGCCAGGACGGATAAAGAAGAGACAAATCGGCGTCGGGTAATCTTATTCAGCATACAACCTCAGCGTTACAGCGTTTGCAGCAGGCTCGCTAACTGGCGATTTATCAACTGCTGATTGAATTCTGCTTCAACTTTTTGCCGCGCATTTTGCAGCACAGGGATCAGCGTCTGCTGGTCGATATCGCTGAACGCGGCCAGACGGTCCGCCAGCGCCAGCGCATTGTTTTCAGGGACCAGCCAGCCGGAATGCTCAGAGGTGATCAGCTCCGGGATGCCGCTGTGTAACGTCGAGACCACCGGAATGCCGACCGCCATCGCCTCCATCAGCGCCACGGGAATGCCTTCCATATCGCCGTCGGCGCCGGTTACGGAAGGCAGCAGGAACACATCCGCCTCGTCGAGCATGGCTTTCACTTCGTGGCTCGGCTTGAAGCCCGGCATCTCGACCACGTCTTCCAGCTGATACTGTTCAATCAGCGTGCGCAGACGACGCTCCCACGGCCCGATACCCAGGATGCGATAGTGGAAGTCCACACCACGCGCCTTCAGCTGGCGACAGGCTTCGATGGCTACGTGCAGCCCTTTCTTTTCGGTCAGGCGGGCAACAGAGATAATTTGCAGCGGCTTGCCCGGCACCTTGACCGGTCTCTGGGTGAAGCGTTCCATGTCCACGCCCATGCGTGAAACGGTGATTTTCTCGATCGGGCACCCCATGGTTTTCAGGCGCCCGGCCCACAGGTCGCTTATCGGCAGCATCATGTCGCCACGGCGAAACAGCTGCTGATATTCCGGCGTGTAGTGGTTCAGCACTTCACGGCTGGAGATATCGATACCGTGGAAAATCGTGGCGATTTTGCCGTCAATCACCCCCAGCTCACGCAGTTTTGCCGCCGTGACGCCAGCCGGGCCAAAGTGAGCGATAAAGACATCGGCCCGGTACGGCTGGGCCGTTTGCCCGCAAATGGCGGATAAGATCAGGTTGCGGGCCTCCGCCCCATAGCGCGACATATTCAGCGCCCGCCACGTCGAGGCGCGATGCAGGCCGCGCAGCGTCTGTCCGGCGCGATGGCGCAGTTTGTTCATCCGTCCGGCGGGTTCGTCCTGCAACCAGCGGGTTTTCGCCTCCAGCCCATACTGGGTATACGCCGCATGGGTGTTTTGCGTATCGCCCTTTTGCAGGGCGATAATCTCCACGTCATACCCCATATCGATAAACGCGGTGATTTGGTTCAGCACAAAAGTTTCAGACGACAGCGGAAATTTCAGTAAGAAGAAACCAACCTTCATTTCCCCTCCCGGACGCGGTCGAGGACGGATTTCACCATGCCAATACCTTTTTCGCGTTCGGCTTTCACCGCCACCGCCAGACGTTCGTTGATCGCAGGCAGCTGGCCGAGCGTGTCGCCCACCATCGCACCCAGCGAACCGTCCAGCAGATGACGAATATCGACGGCCATTTCCGGCATACCGAGCTGCTGCATAATGCCCGCGGACTTGTGTTCGTAGTTGATGGCGATGGCTGGCGTGCCGAAGTTCATCGAGATAATGGCCGAGTGCAGACGCGTGCCCACGGTCAGGTCGCAGGCGGAGAGCAGCTTGCCCATCTCCAGGTCGTTCAGTTCGTCCATTACCACGTGGTAGCGGGACGGGTCGTTCACCAGGTTGCGCAGGTTGAGCGCCACCATGCGGTCATCTTTGTTGTAGCTGTCAATACCGGTACAGGTGGAGAGCGCCAGCACCTGGTAACCGCTGTCCAGCACGCGGTTCACCACCTCGGCAAAGGCTTTTTCATACGCAGCCTGAGTCGTGCCGAGGCGTTTATCGAAGGGCGCAAGTTCACGCAGGGTAATGGCGACGGTTTTCTGTTTTGCCGCCACGTCCAGCCAGTGCTGTACCGCGTAGCTGGCCTGGAAGCTGTCATCCTGATGATCTACCAGCCAGGCGGTGTCTACGCCGTGCTCCACTTTGGTGGTGTCGATTTCGCTACGTTTCATCATGTCGAGGCTGACCGATTCACGCAGGATCAGCGCGTCACAGTGGCCGAAGACATAGTTCGCCAGCTGGTTGAACTGCGGATCCTGGAACGGCCCGACGCTGTGGCCGATCATAAACAGCGGTTTTTTCGCCATAAAGGTGCAGAGCGCATGCTCAAACTGTGGCACGCCGTACAGGTCGACGAAGAACGAACCGCCCACCTGAATAATGGCGTCATAGCCGGACAGCAGACGCACGAAATCGGTAAAGCCCTGCGCGATGGCGATGTTGCGCAGCTTGCCGGTGTCGGTTACGCGAGAAAGCAGCACCTGATGCTGGTAGCGGCGACGCAGTACTTTCTTCACGCGCCCCATCACGCCCGCAGCGTTGTTGTGCTGTTTCATCTGGCTGTAGAGCGGGTCGCCCATCACCGGGCGGTTCAGTAACCAGGATGAGCTGACCGGATAACGGCTCATCACATCCACTTCTGTCTCAGGCTTAAGGGTGTTAATTGCATCCAATAAACCGCGCAGGATGGCGCTGTCGCCACGGTTGCCGCAGGTATGGTTGCCAAGAATAAGTAATTTCATAATGGCCTCGTAAAATTAGCCTGCGCGAAGCAGCGTTTTCATTTTTTCGTTACGGCAAAACTGGCGCTTTATCTCAACCACCAGCGCATTGCGTGACAGTACAATCATCACGCCGAATGCCAGCGCGCCTGCCGCGACCTGCACCGCAAGCAGCGCCGCCAGCGGCAGATGCCCGTTGAGCACCACGCCCAGGCCGTAGCTCACCGCCAGAGTCGGTAAGGAGAGATAAAACGGCAGCCACAGGCTGAGAATGTACTGACGGTAGCTGGAGCCCAGCACCGGTTTGATCATCACGAAGTAGCTCAGCACGGTATTAACGATCTGCACCAGCAGGAAGCCGAGCGTCACGCCAATGGCGCCCGCCATGTGCCCGCCCACAATAATTGCCGGAATAAACAGGAAGGTTTTAAACACGTTGAACTTGAAGCTGATATCCACGCGCGCCTTCGCCATCAGCAGAGAACCAATTGGATTCCCCACCGAGCGCAGCAGCCCCACAACGCACAGCAGTTGCAGGATCGGGATGATGCTGTTCCACTTCTCGCCAAACACCAGCGGTACGAAATTGCTGGCGACCACCATCAGCCCCAGCAGTACCGGGAAGTTGATGATCCCCACCACGGAGAGCAGCTTGTAAAAGTTTACGCGCAGCTTCTCGGTATCGTCCTGAATTTTGGCGAACGCCGGGAACAGCACGCGGGTAATGATGGGGTTGAGCTTCATCGGTGGGACAACCGCGACGTTATACGCCAGGTTGTAGCCGCCCGCGACGCTCGCGCCCAGAATGCGCGCCAGCACCAGCGTAGAGAGGTTAGTATTCACATAGTTGATAATGCTGTCTGCCGTCAGCCACGCGCCGAAGCGCAGGTTGGATGAAACAGACGCCAGTGAAAAATGCAGTCCCGGGCGATAAATCTTGCGGCCAAAGAAGCCAAACAGCAGCGTGCGCACGGCAGAGTTAACGAGGTAGCCGAGAATGGCGGTCATCGCCAGCGGCCAGAAATGGGCGCTGACAACGGTGAAGGTAAAGCCCGCCAGCACGGCGCTGGTTTCAATCATGCCGATCTTGTTGAACTCCAGCTCTTTCTGCATCAGCGCGCGGAACTGCTGCCCGTGCGGGATCACCACGAAAGCAAACGACAGTGCGCGCATCAGCGGCGCCAGGTCCGGGTTATGCAGCACGCTGGCAATCACATCGCTCAGCAGGAACACCAGCACAAAGACGAAGATACCCAGCCCGACGTTCAGCCAGTAGAGCGTGGTCAGCTCCAGGTGGCTAATCTCTTTGCGCTGGATAATCGAGTTGGCGATACCGAAGTCAGACAGCGTATCGGCCAGCGCGATAATCACCAGCGAGACCGTCAGCAGGCCGAACTGGTGGTTATCAATAATGCGCGCCAGCACCGTCATCTGCACCAGGCCGAGGCCAATGATGACGATGGTGGCCATGGCTGACCATTTTGCGCCGCTGATGGTTTTTTCTCGTAAGCTCATCTTAGTACGCCGCTTTATTCACGAAGCCTTTGAAAATGGTCAGAAAAACAATCTTGATATCGAACCAGAGGCTCCACTCGCGGATGTACTCCAGATCGAACTCGATGCGTTTTTCCATTTTTTCCAGCGTGTCGGTCTCGCCGCGCCAGCCGTTGATCTGCGCCCAGCCGGTGATGCCTGGCTTCACCTTATGGCGCAGCATGTAGCCTTCAATCAGGGTACGGTACTGCTCGTTATGGGCCACGGCGTGAGGACGAGGCCCGACGATGGACATCCCGCCGGTGAACACGTTGATGAACTGCGGCAGCTCATCGAGCGAGGTACGGCGCAGGAAGTTACCCACGCGGGTGACGCGCGGATCGTTCTGCGTCGCCTGGGTCACCACCTTGTCGTTCTCCATCACCTTCATGGAGCGGAATTTCCACACCATGATCGGCTTACCGTCCATGCCGTAGCGGGTCTGACGGAAGATGATCGGCCCCGGAGAGCTGAGCTTCACCGCCAGCGCAATGCAGCACAGCACCGGGGAGATGAGCAGCAGGATCAGGGACGAAAGTACGATATCCTCCACGCGCTTCAGCACGCGGTTAATCCCAGACAGCGGCGTGTCGTACAACGGAACAACCGGTACCCCGTTCACCTCTTCAATACGGGAGTGGAGAATATTGAAGGTAAACACGTCAGGGATGAGGATCACCGAGCAGGTGGTATCGGCAAGCTCGCGCATCAGTGTCTTGATGCGGGATTCATCTTTCATCTGCATGGCGATGTAGACGTTGTGAATTTTGCTGGCTTTCGCGTCTTCTATCAGCTGTTCGTAGCTGCCCGCCCAGTCAGATGGTACGCCGCCGGGCTTCGCGTCGTGATAAACCCCCACCACTTCAAAACCTAACCACGGCTCTTTGCGGAAGCTGTCGAGCAACACCTGTCCCACCGGCAGGTCGCCCGCCACGGCAACAAAGCGACGGTTATACCCACGGTTGCGCAGCCAGCCCGCGCCAAAGCGGATCAGCGAGCGGCAGACCACCATGCCAACGCTGGTTAACAGATACCAGCAGAGATAGGTCACAAGCCGATTATCAAAATCATGGCTGAACGCCACCAGGCCTGCGCTGAAAATCAGGCTTAAGGTCCAGTTCTGGAGCAGCAGCATCAGTTCGGTGGTCATTTTGACGCCACGCCATGAACGATAGAAATCGGTCATGCCGCCGATCATCTGAAACACCACCAGCGCAATCAACGCCATCAGCAAGTGCATGTATAAGAACGACTGCCCGCTGACCCAACACACCGCCCACAGTCCGCCGACCATGATGGTGATATCAGAAAAACGCTGCACCATAGAGATTAACGATGCATTCGTTCTCGCTCGCTCGCGCTTTTTTAGATTTGTCATCGTTGTTCCTTTAGTTCTAAACCTTTCCCCTCGCCCCTCACCCCGGCCCTCT
>NZ_JADCLG010000058.1:0-263 GCF_014982425.1 Enterobacter cloacae complex sp. I1M
GCCGTGAAGTGCAGGTGCCGCACGAGGTCGATTTTATGACCGCCTCCAGTTACGGCAGCGGCATGTCCACAACCCGTGATGTGAAAATCCTGAAAGATCTGGATGAAGATATTCGTGGCAAAGATGTGTTGATTGTTGAGGACATCATCGACTCCGGCAACACGCTCTCTAAAGTGCGTGAGATCCTGAGCCTGCGTGAACCAAAATCACTGGCGATTTGTACCCTGCTGGATAAGCCTGAGCGCCGTGAAGTGCAGGTGCCG
>NZ_JADCLG010000059.1:0-3451 GCF_014982425.1 Enterobacter cloacae complex sp. I1M
AATGCATAGCTATACGGATGTTATCATCGAGCCAAACTACTGGTGTATTGAGTAGTTGTCTTAACTCTTGTTCCAGTTGAGCATTGCCACTTAGCCCCTGGTATTTCCCAATAGTTACCTCAAATTTACCGTTATAATCGAAGTCTAGTGTTGCTTCACCGCATTCGTTATTAAGGAAATAGCGCTCTTTATAGGGATGCTGGTGTATTGAACTTATACGCCACGCGCTATGGTAAAGAGCGTCACTTATAGCCAGTAGTAGTGCAAATAACTCAGGTGTTTTCGGGTTGAATCCTGCGGGTAGCTCTCTGTTTAGCTCGTTCTCTGTAGGTAATCTCTTTTTAGCAAAGTGAAAACGCTGTTTTACAACCAATGGTACTGTTCTGATAGAGGATAAATGCCATTCAGTTTTTGATAGCGGATTAAGCGTAGGATAGTTAAGTATATCCAGCGTATGCATGGTTCGTGTTGTGGCAGTATAAAGCCAACGGAAATAACTATCGGTAGCCGGGTTGTCAGTATCATGGGCAGCACTCGCTTCCAGAATCACTCTCTTAAATGGAGGATGTGACTGCGCCCGATGCACAGTGAGTGCCCAGGCGTAGCGAAGTCGAGCGGCGTAGGTAAATTTACTATTGAGAATCAACTGACTGTGCTTTTTTTGATACTCTTCGCGTGCTGCCTTGTATTCCGAGCTTTTTTTATCCATCCCTTCCAAGGAAGATTTCGACTCCTTAAGCTGCTCATCTGCCTCTACTCGAGCCCAAATTCGTAGTGCCAGCAGTTTGTCAGTATCAAGTTCAGGTTTAAGCGAAGTCAAAAACTCCGGTAGGTAGAGTACGGTGGAAGAAGTGTCATTGCTTTGGAGTGTAACGTGGGCAAATTCAACGGTCGTGGGTTTATCTCGGCCTTTAAGCGTAATGCTTTTACTGAAGAAACCTCTGGCTGCTTGAGTTACTCTTGCGAATTGTCCTGCATGTAGCGGCATGTGTCCACTCAGCGCATCACCATCATGATCAAAACTAAAGGTTTTGTTATAAATTTCAATACGATCCCCTTCAACTAACAGGCCCGGCACTCGTGCCTGCAAATACTTTCCACGGATACCCAAATTTACTGCCTGAGCCCGTTCGTTAGTTGCACAGAGATAAATGCACTCACTGCCTGGAGATATAAGGTCTTCGGCAATCTTAGCTGTCTGCTCTCCCTTGGATATAGTACGGAAGGCTTGCTGTTGGCAAATGGGTAATTGAATAAATTTTTGTGCAGCGAGTTGGCCAACCAATTCGCGCTGAAAATCGAGTTGTTCATTCAGTGATTCCAGATCACGGTCTTGTGATTTCAACTCAACGGTACGGAAAGGTATCTGATTCTGTTGGAATATCTGGCATTCCAACAGACTTTTCTCTTTGGCCCCGCGCCTTAGCTGATAAGGGTCGCCAAGTAATAAAATTTTAGGTAGGGATTGCGGAAGAGTATCCTGGGTTTCACCTTTCAGCAGCAATAATAAATCACTGAGAATATGACCACTGCCGTAAAGTGCAGTCTCTGAAGCAAAGAAATCATTACCGAGCAAATGTGCATCGAAAATGACTAACAAGGACTCTTGTGGTGCTTTAAAAACGTCATGATCCTGACAGCTAACCGGGTGCCACGGCTTACCTTCTTTTATATCTTGGGGATGATGGCTGTAGAGCCAGCTATAGATACTGGTAACTTCTTCTATCTGGCCAGTAACGTGCAGTCTGGCAATTCGAGCATTAGGCGCCAAATAACGCTGAGTAGTTATAGTTTTTGGCATTTGCTTCAGTAGCGCCTGCAGCACTTTACTTTTTCCTGTGCTGTATGCGCCTGTAAGGGCAAAGACCGGACAGGTGCTATCACAGAACCATTCATTGATCGCTGTGAGCGCCTTACTCTGTTCTAAATTGAGCGGTATTGATGGCGAATTTGTGCAAGTATAGTCAGGAAAATCCATTGGTTGGGTGCTCCATCAGAGATGCTAAACAAGAAGTCACGATAGTGGGATAGTATCAAACTAACTTGTGGAAGTTTAACAAGACCTCTACTCGATATAATGTGCATCTAGCACCTTTAACATCTCTTGCTGGTGTTGAGATATTTGTTCTTTTCCCCATGCTTCATCAGCGGCCTGGCGAGTCTCAAAAATTGCTTTGAGCTTCAGTGAATCAAACACTGGCTTAGCATCAAAATCGATTTTTTTCTTACCGACTGCTTGGTTACTGTAAGCAGAATTTTCACCAGGGCTTAAAAGCACAAGATTTCCAAAGCTATCCAGGATCTCTTTATCTAAATAGCGCTGGTACTCTTCTTGCTGCGGATAAACATGCTCAACCGAATTTTTTGCAGTAATACGGTATTTTTTAAACCTAGGATTATCTTTCCACTCGGGTTGATATGATTTCCAAAGAAGAAACTCTAGCTTTTGGAACCAATAATGTTCAAAACGTGTGCCATGGTTTTCAGAAAAATACATCCGCATTTCTGCCCATTTTTTCAGTGACACACTTTCCAATTTTGCCTGTTTAAAACTTACACTTTTCTGCGTTTCATTATCAGCGGCCATAGACAACTCGTTGTCAATCTTTTCTAAAAGGGCTAGAACCTGTTGTTCGTTATCACAGGGTTGTTCTAATAGCCTCCCGAGGAAGGGAGTTAGCCAGTATTGCGCACTACGCTCACCAGTAAACAGGCGTACACTCTGTAAGAGAGTTAATGCATTGATCTCTTTCTGAGAACGATTGATATACCAATGATTTCCGGAGCGGCTATGTGATACATATGTTAGGCGAAGTTCTTCATTTTCCTTATCTTGCTCCATCCACTTGACGACCCAGCGGTCGAACTGATAACGAGTTTTCCACAACAACTCAAAAAAGCTCTTAATTTCTTGTTCTTCGGCAGAGCAGAGATGAGTGAAAATTTCTAGCAGCTTATCGGTATGTAGTCGGGTAGAGATATCGGGTTGTCCATGTCTGGCAAGGTGAATTCGATAGACATGGATCAGCAATAATGGAAAAGAAATTATTGAACGGCAGTACACACCATCTTTGTTTTGAAGAGCTAATTCCTGTTTTTCTGTTTTGAACTCTTCATGGACCTGAGAAAATAGTTCGCTAATATTCATCCCTACAACTGAGTGAGTTTCTTCTTTTGCATATACGTGTAGCAAAGCGGGTACGACTGCCAATTGTTCATCCGTGATGGAATCCCAGTCAGCTTCAGTGAAAGTCTGCCTGGCGTTTCTCTCAAAAAAATTTTCCAGGTGCTGGCAGGTTTGCCAGATAGCATCATAAAAACTTTTGTTAGATTTTATTTTTTTTAAAAGCCGTGATTTTAAAATATCAGATGCTTCCAACTGAACACCCGCCGTGTTCATTGTCGAAAAAAGGAGATTTAAATCCATTGTCCGAGGGACGCAGTTATTAAC
>NZ_JADCLG010000006.1:0-377 GCF_014982425.1 Enterobacter cloacae complex sp. I1M
GGCCGGGGCGAGGCGCAGGGATGCGCCGAGAGGGCGGCTTTACAGGGACGTTGCCTCCGCCCGTACCCGATAAGCCGGAAGGAATAAGCCGAGGGCACCGCGAAGCGGCGATTTACCGCCGGGAGCCCGGGTCGCCAGGGTGGTGGCGACTGAGCCACCCTGGCACGTTCACCGGTCATGTCGTTACAGAGTAGCAAGGAACATAAAGTGAACGGAATGACCACCACCGCCGTATGTTCCCCTCACCCTAACCCTCTCCCCGGAGGGGCGAGGGGATTGCTCAGTGCTCGCATTAATTTGTGGGGAACCCTCAGCCCACGGGGAGAGGGGAAAAGAATGTTACTGTGCTTCCGCCAGCTGACGATCGCGGCGACAGT
>NZ_JADCLG010000060.1:0-5071 GCF_014982425.1 Enterobacter cloacae complex sp. I1M
GTGCCCGTCAGCTCCACGGCGCTCACCGCCACGCGCGTCACCTTGCCGTTGATATAGCGGGGGGTAAGCAGGTTCTGCGTGGGGATGGTCACCGTGACCGGCTGACCGAGCAGCCTGCTGCGGTCGATGCGCGCGTCCGTGCCGAGCAGGGTCAGCGTCAGCGCGTACGACTCGGACATCGCCTCGCGGCCGGAGAGTTTCCAGAAAAGCAGCCCCTCAACCGGGAGCTGAACGGTAATTCGGTTGAGCATAATCTTTATTCCACTATGGACTAATCTCAGTGTTCATTGAGATATTTTTTATTAAATATCGTGCTTATTTAAGCCATAAACCTGAAAACATAAGGACGCTACCCAGGGAAACCAGGCATTTTGCAACGATAAGTAAGCCAGGCGCAACGACGGGTGTTATAGACGATATTGCTTCATAATTTTTCGCATTGTATTTTTTGTGCCTTCCTATAATTCCGGAAAAGATCGTGCAGAGCAGCACAACGGTAACTTTTAGTCCCCATACGCACAGTAAAGACATGGAAAAGATAATTGAATATTGTTTCGCCGTTGCGACGGAGAATAATGACATTGACAGAGCTAACCATTTCAACGTAAAACCAATAACAACCGTAGCCACCAGCACCAGAACAAACATTAACCCGGCCAGGAACCATTGTTTTTTACTGAACAAGTCTTTTCCATTCCATATAAGCATCTGTGTCCAAATCATAAAGAGAATAAAGAAAAGCCAATGCATCATAACATACCACATTTATACATGTTGTATCTCCAAGCATTGTCGTGTCGTCATCTCACTTCACATCACACTTCTTTTCCAAACCAAACACCATAAAACATCAAAATACAGCTTAACGAAGCGAGAGATTTTGCTACCAAGCGTAATTTTTGGCCCGAACCGTTGATTTATTATACCAATGACACCATTAATTCAACCCAGCTTAATATAATTTTTTATCCACAAACCATGGTAACCACATATTCTCTTCTGAAAGAATCTGTATTTTAAAATGTTTGACACGCAGGGATGTTTTTAGCTAACAAAACATTAGGTACAGACAAAGAAAGAGGCACGGTACAATACCCGTGCCCGATGACTAATATAATTATAAAAAATTATCCTCTGGAGCTCTATCGAACAGTTCACCAGCCATTTTGGCGATACGTTCGTGCTGTACGAGTTTGCTTTTCCACTCCTGCGGAATACCGGAATAACCATATAATGCTCCAGCGATTTGTCCCGCTGTCGCCGCAACGCTGTCAGCATCATCGGCAAGATTGGCGGCCAGCAGAATCGCATCCCGGAAGTTATCAGTATTCCATACGGACCACATCGCGGCCTCAAGCGTATCGATAACATAACCACTTGAACGAATCTGATCGCGAGTTTTTTGCTTATATTCACCCGCATTTATGATCATTACACGCGCGCACAAAGGAAAAACATGAGGCGAAAAAGCTTCTTCTTTTTGATAACCGTTAATTAAATAGTGCAATACCAATCCGAGAAATTGGCATGCATTAATTGACTCTACCGCGCCATGAGTTGCGCGACTCTGAGCCTGGGATTCGAAGTAAATCGCACGCAGCGATTTTCGACGAAAGATAGACACCGGAGCTTGACGAATAACCCCAGCATTACCAGCAGTGTGTTTTTCTGTATTACCATACCAGGAAGGCCCGATACGCATATACTGTTCAAGCGCAAATCGCGTCGTATTGCCAATATCGAAACACCGACCATTACTGCTATTATCACCGTTAAGATACCATTTGACGAGATATTTTCTAAGTACATCGGTATGCATTCTGTTTTCTGAAAGATAAGTTTCCGCCAGACATAATGCCATGGACGTATCATCTGTCCATTCGCCAGGTTTTAATTGGAAAGGTCCGCCACCAATCATATCCGCTACTTGTTCACTGTCTCTTTTCTTAAACTCGAGAGTAGTGCCGACTGCGTCCCCAACAGCCAAACCGACCAGCGCCCCAAGTGCTTTATCACGTGAAATATCTTCAGTCGTAATTAAAGGTAATGTTTCATCCCAGGCTTGTGAAGAAGTTAAACCATCAATACCGTTGTTTTTTATTGCCTTACGGACATTAATTGGCATGTATGTACGATAGCGATCGGCATAATGATTGATTTCAGAGTCTTCAGTATGAAGGTCGATCATGGTATTTCCCTTAATTCTATATTTGTTATCCCAAGCTCATCTGACCTGCTGATAACCTCAAATGATGTATTAGGCTTAAATAGCACTTCAGTCTCTGTTGCATTGAATTCTGAAAGGAAGTCAATTTTCCGACCGGAAAAACCTTCAATACGCATTTGGATAGGACCGCTGAAGCCTTGATTAACATCAGTACTAACAAAGGCTGGATCGATAACTGTTTTGCCCGGAGTATATCCTTCCAATATGTGTGAAGGTAAGCTGTTCATCCCGCGGTATGTCTCTCCACTAAAAGCAGGAAGCTGGTCCAAGCCATCATTTATATGTTGAGTAAATGCTTCCATTTCTTTAGTCATTGGTTTCATACCTCGTAATGCTGGGTTTACCATTTTGTAGCCAGGATCGGTAGTATAACCATACAATGCGCCTACTTGCTCATCACTGAGTAAAGCAGACAAAGCAGGATCACGATTCTCCGCTAATTCTCTACCACGAGTGATCCATTTTTCGGCTCGTTGTTTCCCTACGGCTTCGCTTAAGCTCATCCTTGGCGAAGCAGGGGCTGTAACGGGTTCCGCACTAACGCGCGGCATTGATTTACCAGCCCGCCACGCATCAAACCTTGCACCACCCTTCATGCCAGCCCCGCCGCCGATAACAGAGCCGATCAGCATCCCCCATTTCTGCCCGTCGCTACCTTCGCCAAACAGCATTCCACCCGCGTAGCTACCAACAGTGCCACCGCCCATCGCACCGAGGGTACTCAGAAGTGCGATTGCCGGACTGGCCAGCACCGCCATCGCTCCGCCACCAACGGCGAGCATCGTCCAGTTTACCCATTCAGGGATTTCAGGGCTTATTTCATCGGTCTGAACTTTGCTTCCACCAATAATAACATTACGCGATCCCTGACTAATCTCAGCGCTACACGTCAATTTATCGCCAATGCGGGAGGCGGGAAAGTTGTTGATGTAAACCTTTATCGACCCTTCCGCAACCCGTTGCAAGCTACCGCTGTGCTCGTCACACTCTCCGGCTGACAGATGAGCGCGGATAGCCTTTCGGCTGTTGATAAAAACATTGGGTGAACCTTCTTTCAGCGTACCTGTCGTGTGGCGTGGAGCCCATGACATACTGCCGAGGAGTTCTCCTAACCCACCCGCAGCACATGCACCAGCCGCAACGGCAGAAACAGCAACCAGCGCGGTCCCTCCAGTGACGACAACGGCAGCAGCGCCCAGAATGGCCCCACCAACCAATCCTGCAATCATCCAGCCTTTTGAGGCTGTATGAGCAATCTCATCATCTTCGCGAGCGGCCAGACATTCGGACATAATTATTCGGCACGCTGTGCCATCAGATATCCACGTATCCGATCGGGTGTACTAAGTTGGTCAGAGCCAGCGACCTGACGGCAAACGGAAAGCTGTGAAAGCAAGTGATGTGACTCGTCTGCGAAAGTCGTCCACAGCGCGTAACGAAGGGGTTGGCTGCCCGGAACGGGGGCAATACTGAGCGGTTTACCCTGTTTATCAAAAAGCAGATATTGCCCCTCTTTCGCCCGCTGAAGTGAAAGATGTCCATAAAGTTCCTGAATTTTTTCAAAAACACTAAGTACCTTACTCTCAACATCAAGCGCAAAAAATGGCCCCAGGCTGTCGGCAGCGAGCATTTCTTTAGTTTCGGTCAGAGCTGGTTTGTGGAATTTAATACTGCGAATAATTTCCCAGTATTGATTATGATAATAATCGCTGAATTCGCCAGGACATGTGCCAATATAACACACCAGCTTTTGTCCGCCAGGATGGTCACCGAGCAAAATCACCGTCTGCTTCTGAAAGATGGCTGAGTTATCATTTTTAAATTGATAAAAAAGCTCTACCGCCGGGTGACCATCAACAGAAGTCATCTGAGAGGATTCAAGACGAAAATCGGGCACCGTGATTTCCAGCTCTCGTACCAGGCGAGCTGCCGCATCATGAACTTTATCTTCATGTTTAGCACTCGCACGAGAAACAACAAAAGTAAACTCACTTGCTCCATTATCACTCAGGGTAAATAAATTCATTGTTCTATCTTTAAATACATCGGGTAAGGCGAGAGTTGCTTCCTGAAGAATATATTCGGCCACTCTGATCACTCTTACTTATTGGCATTAATTACAAAAAAACCATCTACTTCCTGCTGGATTTCGCCCTGAAGAGATGCACCAGGCGGATCGATGACGTTTCGTCCATCATCAGGATTCAAATGTAATTCGCCGGAGAGTGTATTAATTTGTGCAGTCTGTTTTGCAGTAAAGTTAAAGTTATTACCAATGATATGAACGCTACCGTCTTTGGATAGCTCGAGGGCACTCTCACCACATTCCAGTCTCAGTGTATTCCCTGCGGAAAGTATAAAGTTGTTAACGACTTTATCGGTTCGACTCTTACCCGTCAGGCATATCACATCGCCTTTAATCCCTGATTTCTGGTTTTTCGCTACCCGTAACGTTTCATCTTCACCAACAAACTGGGTACGATTTTTTTCAGTAGAATGAGACTCGTCGTTTTTGACGTTAATATCCAGATTGCGCTCAGCCTGGATCCACACCTGCTCTGCGCCCGCCTTGTCCTCAAAGCGCAGGGCGTTGGCGTTGTCCACGGAACCGTCTTTTGTCCGGCTCATAAAGCCCATCTGCGTTGCCGCAGCCGGCAGCGCCCACGGCGGCATGCTGGCTTCGTTATACACGCGGCCGGTGATAATCGGTCGGTCCGGGTCACCGTTGATAAAGTCCACCACCACCTCGTCGCCGACGCGCGGGATTTGCACCCCGCCGTAGCCCTGGCCCGCCCAGGCGCTGGAGACACGCAACCAGCAGGAGCTGGTGTCGTCACCCTTCGC
>NZ_JADCLG010000061.1:0-251 GCF_014982425.1 Enterobacter cloacae complex sp. I1M
GCTCACCACCTGCGCAGCAGAGGCGACCACGTCAACAGTGCCGGCCGGGGCCAGTACCGCCATCGGGCTGTTCATCGCGAAGTACACGCCCGGGTCGATAATACAGGCCGAGACAAGCGCCATAATCGCCACGAAGGATTCCATCAGCATGCCGCCATAGCCAATCAGGCAGGCCTGATTTTCATTCGCCAGCATCTTCGGCGTGGTCCCGGAGGCGATAAGCGCATGGAAGCCAGACACTGCCCCACAGG
>NZ_JADCLG010000062.1:0-995 GCF_014982425.1 Enterobacter cloacae complex sp. I1M
CAGATCGATAACGCACCAGAAGAAAAAGCTCGTGGTATCACCATCAACACCTCTCACGTTGAGTATGACACCCCGACTCGCCACTACGCACACGTAGACTGCCCAGGCCACGCCGACTATGTTAAAAACATGATCACCGGTGCTGCGCAGATGGACGGCGCGATCCTGGTTGTTGCTGCGACTGACGGCCCTATGCCTCAGACTCGTGAGCACATCCTGCTGGGTCGTCAGGTAGGCGTTCCTTTCATCATCGTGTTCCTGAACAAATGCGACATGGTTGATGACGAAGAGCTGCTGGAACTGGTAGAGATGGAAGTTCGTGAACTGCTGTCTCAGTACGATTTCCCAGGCGACGACACTCCAATCGTTCGTGGTTCCGCGCTGAAAGCGCTGGAAGGCGACGCAGAGTGGGAAGCGAAAATCATCGAACTGGCTGGCTTCCTGGATTCTTACATCCCAGAACCAGAGCGTGCGATTGACAAGCCATTCCTGCTGCCAATCGAAGACGTATTCTCCATCTCCGGTCGTGGTACCGTTGTTACCGGTCGTGTAGAGCGCGGTATCATCAAAGTTGGTGAAGAAGTTGAAATCGTTGGTATCAAAGAGACTGCGAAGTCTACCTGTACTGGCGTTGAAATGTTCCGCAAACTGCTGGACGAAGGCCGTGCTGGTGAGAACGTTGGTGTTCTGCTGCGTGGTATCAAACGTGAAGAAATCGAACGTGGTCAGGTTCTGGCGAAGCCAGGCTCAATCAAGCCACACACCAAGTTCGAATCTGAAGTGTACATTCTGTCCAAAGACGAAGGCGGCCGTCATACTCCGTTCTTCAAAGGCTACCGTCCACAGTTCTACTTCCGTACAACTGACGTGACCGGTACCATCGAACTGCCAGAAGGCGTAGAGATGGTAATGCCAGGCGACAACATCAAGATGGTTGTGACTCTGATCCACCCAATCGCGATGGACGACGGTCTGCGTTTCGCAATCCGTGAAGG
>NZ_JADCLG010000063.1:0-288 GCF_014982425.1 Enterobacter cloacae complex sp. I1M
GAAGTTGAAGTTACCGAAATCCTGGTCAAAGTGGGCGACACCGTTGCGGCTGAGCAGTCACTGATCACCGTAGAAGGCGACAAAGCCTCTATGGAAGTGCCAGCACCGTTCGCCGGTACCGTTAAAGAGATCAAGATCAACACCGGTGACAAAGTGTCTACCGGCTCGCTGATCATGGTCTTCGAAGTGGCGGGTGCAGCACCTGCCGCTGCGCCTGCTCACGCTGCTGCTCCGGCTCCGGCAGCTGCACCAGCGCCTGCTGGAGCCAGCGAAAGAAGTAAACGAACC
>NZ_JADCLG010000064.1:0-320 GCF_014982425.1 Enterobacter cloacae complex sp. I1M
AACGCGTGGCTGTTCCAGGCCCAGCAGAACCCGGCGTCACCGAAACCGGGCAGCATCGATGTGTACGACTGGCCGGGGCGCTTTGTGGAGACAGGCCATGCGGAGTTCTACGCCCGTATCCGTCAGGAGCGCTGGCAGGTGGAGCATCAGCAGATTCAGGCGACGGCCACGGCGGCGGGCATTGCGCCGGGCCACATCTTTACCCTGACCAACGCGCCATTCTTCAGCGATAACGGCGAGTATCTGGTGACGGCGGCGGGGTATCACTTCGAGGAGAACCGCTACGCCAGCGGCGAAGGTGAAACCATTCACCGCACCGA
>NZ_JADCLG010000065.1:0-3262 GCF_014982425.1 Enterobacter cloacae complex sp. I1M
ATTATATATCAACACTTTATAATTTATTTCAAAATTACTCTAATCATTACATTGCTTTGGTTATAGGTATCAATATTTGTATGATTGCTAAATATATTGAAAAAGGAAAAGATGACAAAATAAAAAAAGAGCTAACTAAATTTCTCCAAGGCGAAGATTATGATGAAGGTTTTTACTTCTTAAGTTTTGAAGATAAAAAAAATTCAAAGTTTAATTTTGAAAATAATAAGGCAACATCAGTATTTACAAAATCATTATTATCACTCCTGACAGCTGAGCACAACAATCCATTTAGGGATGCAATGACGGAAGCAGAATTAAATGGTGATGATAAAATCGAAATAATCAACTATAAATTTTTATGTATCCATCAAGTTCAGGAAGTTATTATTGAACTTTTGGTGAGAATTAGGCTAGCAAAAGATCAATTTTTGACTACAAGATCACTATTAGATTTTATATTTAATCTACTCGTTGGGCCAAAGTATATTTTTGATAATCTTTTTACTTCTGAAAATAGCGAGTTGATAAATCAGTTAAAAATATTTGATCCATCTTTAGTTAGAGCAAAGTGTACCGATGGGTTTTTATTAGAACAAAAGCTATTCCTTGAGAATCAAGCTTTTATAGAGTTTAAAGAAACATTAATAAAAAATTATGATTTAGTTTGTGATTTTAGTGGGAGATCATATATCAGATTGTTTTATTTATTAAATAACATTTCTTTCTCAAATGATTTTCACCGTACTTTCGCAAATGATTTTAAAAATGACACATTAGACTATTTTACGGTACTAAAATTAGGGCATGAACATGAAAGTCCAATAGATAGTCCTTTCGCAAAAGATATTCAATCGTTTTATAGAAATATTCTTACAGTAGCAGTTTCAAAGTTCTTAAATAGGAATTCTCCTTTTTTGGGAACTCATCAATTATTATTGTCAAATTACAACGATGTATTAATTGTAAGTGATTTTAAAATAACCCCATCTTGGGAAGAAATAAAAAAAAATAGGTCTAATACGTTCACTACGTTTACATGTAGTTTCCACTTAGATAAAAAAGATGAATCTATTTCTTTTGTTTTAAATATAAATGTCTTAGAGCTTTTGGTTAGATTGAACAAAGGATACCGACCGAATAAACATGATAAGAATTCCGTAATTTTGCTTGAGGATTTAGTTACAAAAATAAAACAGAGATTAATTCTTAAGAAAGAGCTAACCTTTATTAATAAAAATGATGTATTTGAAGTTGAAAAAGATGGTAATCATTTTGAGGTGATGCATAAATGATAGATGAAACAGTGAACTTTGACACTCTAAATAAAAATGATTTCGATAATCAGCCATCTCCATTTTGGCCTCTAAAGACAAATTATAACGAATGTGATTGGAAAATAGCCGCAGGGTATTTTATATCAGACTTATACAAAGTTGACGCTGAAAACCAATCAGTAGAATCTTTACGTATCGCGAGCTTAGAGCATTTTAGTAAAAAAGGGATGAGTAAGCAATTCTGCCAGCTAATAAATAAGGCTTATTTTACAAAGTCTGATGTGTACAGGTTATCACCGATCTGCTTATTATTATATACCCATACACTACCTAATGAAGCTAAAGATGGGAATGTGGAAGAAATAGACCTAGGCAAAAGAAAGAATGTAGTACGGGCAAGTCGCAGAGTTGCAACTAATTTGTCAAACCTGTTATCTTTCAATAAAGAACTCGAATCAGATAATTTATTTAATGATTTTATTAGTAACGAAATTTGTAGTTTAATAAATACGAAGCCCAAGAAATTTGATAAGTCTCTAAAACATCAGTATCTACCATTCCTATCTCATTATTTTAATTTGGACTTATTATTTCTAGCCAGTAATCCTTCATTTTTATTAGAAAATATCGCATTGTTTTTGCAGCTTTATACTTTTTTATATATATCTCAATTATCTTTAAATATTTCTGAATGGTCAAGTGGAATGCCATCCTCCAAACCATTATATTTCATACTTGAAAATGAAAAAGCAAGTCAGGAACGTATGTACCTAAATAATAATGGTTGGAAAAGTTTTGAAGATTCTATAAAAAAAATATTTCCAATTTTATCACTAGTTCAGGTTTTGGCTGTAAATAAAAAAGATCCAGAGCCACTTTGGTCACTATATGACAAGTTGGATAAATATGACAATAATCAAGATATTGTGCAATCACTTGATCATTATGCTGAAAGATTCTCTACTAAATTATTGAACTTTGTTTATGATAAAAAATCGTCAAACTTATTTGAAGCCATTACAAATCTTTCAGATTTATATTGTAAGCAATTCGATAAAAAATATATTTCCTCTGAAAATAAAAAAGGAGGTGTAAATGGGAAAATTATCAACTCAATAATTGATAATTATACGTCCGGGTTTAGACAAACGAGAAGGCGTGGTGGAACGCATCTTGTGATAAACCAAGATATGCTATTATTTATAACAAATTTGATAATTGGAAATAATGGCAAAATGAGATTCAATGAACTTATTGATAATTTCAATAGTCGTGGTATCTATTTCGATAGTCAATCTAAAAGCAAGTTATTGGATTTTTTCCAACGTATTGGCAACATTGAAAAGAAAAGCGATAGCGGAGATGCAGTGTATGTTAATTCAACAATTTGAGCAGCTTTTAGTCAATGAGTTTATTTCGTGGGTTGGAGATAATGTTATTTCAGGAAGCCGGCTCCAGTTTAAACTGTCGAGCCCAGAATCACGAAAGGTAATATATGATTTCTTCATTGAAAAATGCTCTAAAGAAATATGTATATCTGATGTACATATTCCCTATATTGCATATAAAGAGAAAAACATTATTCCTTTGCTACATTCTGAGTGTGGGAATCATGGATTCAATCAAGATTATTTAGCATTCCTAAGAGATGAATTGCAAAAAAAAGATTACTTCAAGGTTTCTCCAATAATCCTTTTTCTTCATGATACTATTTTAGATACCATAACTAACAGTGCAGATGATTTAACAAAAAACGAAAGAGTATGGAGTATTCCGTATTTTAATAAAATAATGGGGGCGTTTTGTACTGAAAGCTTAAATCAGAACTTTTATAATATTTTACTGGAATATCAAACTGATAATATGCTTGAGGATAATTCAAGTATTCTTTCATATAAAAATCTTTATGAGTGTGTCTACTCAGGTAACTTTGACTTATCTAAACTTGGGCTATTTAGAGATCCAACTGTTGAGTTGTGGGAAAA
>NZ_JADCLG010000066.1:0-207 GCF_014982425.1 Enterobacter cloacae complex sp. I1M
CGACGTCCACGTCGCCCACGCCGTCAATCTGGGCGATGGTTTGCGCCAGCTGGGTGGAGGCAAAATCGTACAGCTCGCCCTGGGAGTAGGTCTCTGACGTAAGCGTCAGGATCATGATCGGCGCATCGGACGGGTTGGCCTTGCGGTAGGTTGGACGGCTCGGCATGCCGCTCGGCAGCAGGCTTTGGGCGGCGTTAATCGCGGCCT
>NZ_JADCLG010000067.1:0-809 GCF_014982425.1 Enterobacter cloacae complex sp. I1M
GAACATTTTTGAATATATAATCAGCAAATTCACTTGCTTGAAGTTTTAATGCATCGACTTTTTTTATAAGAACAGATAATGCTGCATCTAAATGAGTTAGATAGGGATCGTTCTTTATATCGTTAGCTGAAGGGAGTTGATACTGTTCTAAACCAGCAAGTCCCCCTAAAAGGTTCTGAACCTGGTATCGGATAGTAAACTGCAGGCGTGGTTGTTTGCCGAGTACGGCTATATTGCTTAACGGAGTTTTGATACCAACCTTACGAAATGCCAAAGCAATTAGTACCAGTGTGGTGGTTCTTTGCTGCCCATCAATTAACTCAAGGATTCGGGTGTTTTCTGTGGGGTTTTGCTCGGCGGTCAATATAGTGCCAATAAAGTATAACCGCTCCTTTGCTTGCCAGGCTTTCTCAATATCCTCAAATAGTTTGAGTACATCGCTGTCTGGCCAGACATACGGTCGTTGATAGCTAGGGATAACAAACTGATAATTCTTGTCTGCTATATTTTGTAATGTCATCAATTCAGAGTTAACTTTTTGTAGATTTGTCATTTTTCTCAATCCTGATGTGACAAGTTTATTATTTTATTTTGCAGAGTGTATTGATATTCATTAGCCAATGATTGTGCGGGGGTGTCATGACTTACTTTAATATCAAAGTAACGCAACACTTGGTAAATAAATCGTTTTTTGACACTATTATCATCAGGTCCTATATTCTTAATGTCAATGTCGAAAGTATAGTTATTCAACCATTGAAAACACATTTCAGGGGTATAGCTAGTAGCAATCCAGTCCAGTACAGGGG
>NZ_JADCLG010000068.1:0-1826 GCF_014982425.1 Enterobacter cloacae complex sp. I1M
CCGTATAGCTATGCATTTTATCGATACCCTAGTTTCCAAAAAGGGATGGCGAATAATTGACATCGATGAGAAACCATACAAGGTTTTCGCTATTGCAGAGCATTCCACAGGCAAAATAAAACTGGATATTAGTATACCTTCTGTGAGCAGTATTTCTCGAAAAGGCGTTATCAGTAATATTTATCTGATCCAAGCTGACTCTAAAGCTGTAAGTGCACAATTTAAGGTGGATTTCATCGATGGCTGAGCAAGTTTTCCAACAAATCAACCGTTTGAGAAAAAGTGGTGAACTGGATGCGGCCTGGGAACTAGGTTGTACAACAGTGCAGCAAGACCCAAGTGATAGTTTTCTTAAAGGGGCTTTCTTCTGGGTGTGTTATGCATATTTAAAAGAAGTACGGGATACTATTAAAGCGCGAGCCGCAGCAGGGAAAAGTGAGTTTACACCTACGCGACAAGAAGCCGAACGAATCGACTTTTTATTGGACTGGATAATCTGGCTTGATTTACCGGACAGTGGTTTCGAGTATCGCAGCCTGCTACTTATCTTTCAGGCTAATTTGGAGCACTTCCCCAAATTGATGCTGCTACTGGCCAAACATGCGAAAACCCTATTCAGTCCGGAAGACAAACAGCCGTTTATTACGGAGAAAGGCGAATCTCCTAGCTTGATGCTGAAATTTACCCGCAAGCTTGCGAAAACCTGGAGTAGCCAGACTACATTGCGTCATCTATCTGTGGATGACCTGATCACTTTGCTGACACTAACGCGCCATGAAGTTAAAGATACCCAACAATTAATCTGGCTTGATTATGACGAAGCGCGATGCCTTATTGTTGCAAAACGCTACGAAGAGGCGCGAAAACGAATACTGGCAGTGCTGCGTAAAAAACAGAATGAAGCCTGGGCGTGGGGGGCACTAGCGACCACTTACCGCCAGAAAGATCCTCAAGCTGCTATTACCTTGTTTGCTAAAGCTTTGAGTTGTGCCCACGATGATGCTCTGGCGCTTCCGACTCTAAAGGGATTCGCTGTACTGTTAGCAGCTGAAGGTCTTCATAACGAAGCATCAATCTGTGTGCATAGGGCTGTTAATTGTTATTTGCATAACGGTTGGCAGATAAAAACTGATCTTGAACAACTACTCAACCAACCCTGGTATAATCACCAGGTAAATACTGAGCTACTTACCTCATTTATACTGCAGCGTTCTCAGAATGCGGCTGATTATCTTTTTGGTGAACGCGTCCAGAAGCTGGCTTTAGTTCAGAATATCCATGCTGGTAATCGTGGTTTCCATGCTTGGGTGAGCAGAAATCAAAGTCTGTCAGTCAGAATGAAACTTTGGTCTGATAACTTACCACTGTCACCTGGTGATTACGTTCAACTGACAATTGCTGAAGAGGATCAGTCAGTTGTTGCCGTCGCGCCGGCTCAAGCGCAGCCTCTTACAGACGCCGGTGAAATAGAAGATATACTACGTGTGACAGAAAAAGGTTTTGCTTTTGTGGGTGATACTTTTGTTCCAAAAGATCTCGTGCCTGCGGGAATGGATGGCCAAAAAGTACACGTTGTACGTGTTGTTGAACTCGATAAAACCAAAAATCGTTATGGCTGGAGAGCATTAAAAGTAATCATTTCCTGATGATTACATATTGAACACTGAAAAATCAGGCCTTTCCATTCATAAGAAAGGCCATTGCCGTAAAAAAATAATCACCCTCGACTACAACCGAAGTTCCGATCTCCATCGCCAAATATCTTAGTATCAAGCTTGGCTAAGTAATCCAAACGATTTAGTAAGTTGTTAAACTCCCCTTTAAAG
>NZ_JADCLG010000069.1:0-867 GCF_014982425.1 Enterobacter cloacae complex sp. I1M
ATGGCTATATACGCTCTTGCAACTGGATAACTTTTTCTTGTTGCCAGCCTGATAACTGCATCTGCTGATGAATAAACGTCCTGCTTCATCAAAAATCAGGCTGTCTTCCTGCTGAGAGATATAAAAGCTTCCTGGGAGGCAAGGTATTGATTCTCTGGCTATCTTTTCAGTTAAGGTGAGTCTCACGGGGAGCAGTTCATGCGCACTTCTGAAAAACATATATACAGGGCAGCTGTCAATCGTACCGACCTGGTATACCCTGGATACTTTCATCTCATTAGTTTTAAGCTGAATATGATAACAAATAAGTAAGAACATGATTAATGACAATGCATTAAGGCCATGAAACCATACTAATCTTTTACTGTTTTTTGTAATGGAAGTCGTACTGTCCTCTTCAGTGCCTGTATCTGTATTAGTCTCTGTAAGAGACATCCCCTGTTCGACCGTGTCAGCTAGAAAATCATCACTGAATGAACGGGTATCCGGAAGCAACAGGTCTTGTTTTTCTGCTCCGGGTTCGATCATTTTCACTTCTACATCTTTGTTCATCACAAAACCGGTACGTGGAATAGTGATGATGATATCGGCTGTTTCACCAAGTAACTGAAAATTTTTTCTAATCAACGATACATATTGTGTAAGTGTATTGTTGGACGCTTTATAACCGTACTCATCCCATACGCAATTGAGGATTTCTTCACGGGTTAAAGTTGACCCCTGATATCTGATAAACAAAGACAGCAACCTTGAGGCCGTTGCTGGAAGAAGGATCGAGTCATAACTCTTACAGTTAGTTAAAGAACACTGAGCGTCATCATAAACAATATTCTCATTGAAAATATAGAGCATAACCCGTCCTTATCC
>NZ_JADCLG010000007.1:0-39466 GCF_014982425.1 Enterobacter cloacae complex sp. I1M
ATCCTGCACGACCCACCAATTTTAATGTCTTACTCAGATACTACACGTGAAGGATAACGTTGCTTTAGCAACGGCCCGAAGGGCGAGGCGAAGCCGAGTCATCCTGCACGACCCACCAGTGTTGAAAGGCGCCCTAAAGGCGCCTTTTTGCTATCTGTCGTTCGCCAGTGCCTTGTAAGTCGGGTAAGGCGAAGCCGCCACCCGACAGATGCTACCGGCATCAATTCCCGATGACATTCCCCCTCAAATTCGCTATCTTGTTTAGTATATAAAACACCATTGCCTCATTTTTGTTATCTCATGCAAAACAAAGGCAATATTGTTAAGCCAGTAAAACGAGAAGCCATAATGAGTGTGATGTTTGATCCCGAAACCGCAATCTATCCCTTCCCGCCGAAGCCAGCTCCGCTAAGCCGGGATGAGAAGCAGTTCTATCGTGAAAAAATCAAGCGCCTCCTTAAAGAGCGTGATGCGGTGATGGTGGCGCATTACTACACCGACCCGGAAATTCAGCAGCTGGCGGAAGAGACGGGCGGCTGTATCTCAGACTCCCTGGAGATGGCGCGTTTCGGTGCTAAGCATTCAGCCTCCACGCTGCTGGTCGCGGGGGTTCGTTTTATGGGTGAAACGGCAAAAATCCTCAGCCCGGAAAAAACGATTCTGATGCCTACGCTGAATGCCGAATGTTCTCTTGACCTCGGTTGCCCGATTGATGAGTTCACCGCCTTCTGTGATGCCCACCCTGACCGTACCGTGGTGGTCTATGCCAATACGTCTGCGGCGGTGAAAGCCCGGGCAGACTGGGTAGTAACGTCCAGTATCGCCGTTGAGCTAATTGAACATCTGGACAGCCTGGGGGAGAAAATCATCTGGGCGCCCGATCGTCACCTGGGAAACTACGTACAAAAACAGACCGGTGCGGATGTACTGTGCTGGCAGGGCGCCTGTATCGTTCACGACGAGTTTAAGACCCAGGCACTGACCCGGATGAAACGCTTATACCCGCAGGCCGCAATTCTGGTGCATCCGGAGTCGCCGCAGTCGATTGTTGAGATGGCGGACGCCGTCGGCTCAACCAGCCAGTTGATAAACGCGGCAAAAACCCTGCCGCACAAGCAGCTCATCGTGGCGACCGATCGCGGTATCTTCTATAAAATGCAGCAGGCCGTACCAGAAAAAGAGCTGCTCGAAGCGCCAACCGCCGGAGAAGGGGCGACCTGTCGAAGCTGCGCGCACTGCCCGTGGATGGCGATGAATGGACTTAAGGCGATAGCGGAGGGGCTGGAGATCGGTGGCGCAGCGCATGAGATCCACGTAGACGCCGCCCTGCGCGAAGGCGCGTTAATTCCGCTTAACCGTATGCTGGATTTTGCGGCTACACTACGTACTTAACTTATTACGCCCCGGAGAAAAAATGGATTTTTTTAGCACACAGAACATCCTGGTTCATATCCCGATTGGTGCGGGCGGCTATGACCTGTCGTGGATTGAAGCGGTAGGTACGCTGGCCGGTTTACTCTGTATCTGGCTGGCCAGCCTTGAGAAGATCAGTAACTATGCGTTCGGGCTGATAAACGTCACGCTGTTTGCGATCATCTTCTTCCAGATCCAGCTCTACGCCAGCCTGCTTCTGCAGCTGTTCTTCTTCGCGGCCAATATCTATGGCTGGTACGCCTGGTCGCGGCAAAACAGTCAGCAGGAGGCGGAGCTGCAAATCCGCTGGCTGCCGTTGCCAAAAGCCATTGCCTGGCTCGCGGCCTGCGTGGTGGCAATCGGCTTTATGACCGTCTTTATTGACCCGGTATTTGCCTTCCTGACGCGCGTGGCGGTCTCGGTCATGTCGGGTCTGGGATTAAACGTGACGATGCCTGAGCTTCAGCCTGATGCCTTCCCGTTCTGGGATTCCTGCATGATGGTGCTGTCGATTGCCGCAATGATCCTGATGACCCGTAAATACGTTGAAAACTGGCTGCTGTGGGTGGTCATCAACGTGATTAGCGTGGTGATTTTTGCCCGTCAGGGCGTTTATGCCATGTCGCTGGAGTATATGCTGCTGACCGTCATTGCCCTGAACGGTAGCCGCATGTGGATCAACAGCGCGCGTGAGCGTGGCTCTCGCGCGCTTTCCCGCTAATGGTGATGCTCGTGTGAGTGGCCGGACTGCGCCTCGTTCAGGTGACAGTCTGGCCCGTTACAAGGCTGATACTCCATCTGGATGGTGGAGTGCGCAATTTCGTAGTGATGCTCAAGGAAGTGCCGAATACGTTCAAGCAACGCATCGTGATCGTGGGGCGGAATAACCTGAACGTGCAGCGTCATAAGCGGTTTCTCACCCACCAGCCAGACGTGAACGTGGTGAACGTTACGGACTTCAGGAATGGAACGACACAGATTGCGTTTTAGCTCGCCAATATCCAGCGACGTGGGAGCGCCTTCCAGCAGTTCATTCACGCTCTCTTTCAACAGCCGCCAGGCACTGCGTAATACAAGGCACGATACCAGCACGGAAAGAATCGGGTCGATGGGGGTCCAGCCCGTACCCATAATGATCAGCGCGGCGACGATGGCACCTACGGAACCCAGCAGATCGCCCAGCACGTGAAGCGCCGCGGCCCGTACGTTCAGATTTTTTTCGCTGCTGCCGCGGTGCAATATCCAGAATGCCAGAATATTGGCGACCAACCCGGCAATAGCAATCACCATCATCGTCGTTCCGGCTACCGGTTGTGGATGACGAAAGCGCTGAAACGCCTCCCAGACGATAAGAATGGTAATAACCACCAGTGCAATCGCATTCACGAACGCAGCAAGTGTGGTCAGTCTGAGCCAGCCAAAGGTGTGGCGGGCATTGGGAGGGCGACGGGCAAACTGCACGGCCAGCAGAGCAAACAGGAGCGCGGCAGCGTCGGTCAGCATATGCCCGGCATCGGCCAGCAGCGCCAGCGATCCGGAGATCAGTCCGCCTGTCACCTCAATAATCATAAAGGTGGCAGTGACGCCAAAAGCCAGCAGAAGCCGTTTGGCATTTTCATCGCCAGTGGAGTGGGAATGGGAGTGGGAGTGCGCCATGGTATCGTTCCTGATTTATTATTATTTTTAGTGTAGCGTTTTTAAGAGCTTAAATAAAAAAGGAGAGCATTCGCTCTCCCTCTTTTACCTTACGGAAGGTTACTGGGTAGTACCGTCCGTTTTGGTATTGGCATCGCTGCCCACTTTGTCATTCGGGTCCGGGCATTTCCCGTCTTTACACATTGAGTTTTTGTGAACTTCGTCAGTGCTCATACCGTCATGGTTCATCGTGCCGGTATTCGTACCGCCGGTGTTGGTATTGCCCGTGTTGATATTACTGTTATCAACATTATTTGGCGCGATATTCTGTTTTGCATCCGGCGCAACCTGGCCCGCTTCGGCAGCGGCATTCGCGTCGCCGTTGCTGCCGGAGGAGCCTGTATCGGCTGCCAGTACGCTACCGCTTGCCAGGGTAAGGGTTGCCGTCAGGAAAAGCGTAGTCAGTTTCGTCATTTTCATCATGGTGCTCCTGTTCTTATCGTTACGCTGGATAACATTCTCCAACAGTGCATCTTGTTCAGTGGCGAAAGATCCCAGATTCCTGAATTATGTCAGGATGGAATCGCGTATAAATATTTAAAAACAGTCGTTACAAGTAAAAAGCTTAGGCGAGATCTCATTTTTCGCTATTTTGTTGCGTATTTTAGGCGAATTCCAGGAATTATCTGCGCGAAGTGTAAAAGCCCGTTTACACTTCGTGACCGACAAGTTAGATTGAAAGCATTGCTTTCATTACTAAAGATATGGCAGAGCCGGAAAGAAGATGAATTATCAGAACGACGATTTACGCATTAAAGAGATCAATGAGTTATTACCTCCCGTAGCGCTCCTTGAAAAATTCCCCGCCACCGAAAATGCCGCCAACACGGTGTCTCATGCCCGCAAGGCGATCCACAAGATCCTGAAAGGTAGCGACGATCGTCTTCTGGTGGTCATCGGACCGTGCTCCATTCACGATCCTGCTGCGGCCAAAGAGTACGCGTCACGTCTGCTCACCCTGCGCGAAGAGCTGAAGGGCGAACTGGAAATTGTGATGCGCGTTTATTTCGAAAAACCGCGTACCACCGTGGGCTGGAAAGGGTTGATCAACGATCCGCACATGGACAACAGTTTCCAGATCAACGACGGCCTGCGTATTGCGCGTAAGCTGCTGCTGGAGATTAACGACAGCGGGCTGCCTGCTGCCGGAGAATTCCTCGATATGATCACCCCGCAGTATCTGGCTGACCTGATGAGCTGGGGCGCTATTGGTGCGCGTACGACTGAATCGCAGGTTCACCGTGAGCTGGCGTCTGGCCTGTCATGCCCGGTGGGTTTCAAAAACGGCACTGATGGCACCATCAAAGTCGCTATTGATGCCATCAATGCGGCTGGCGCGCCGCACTGCTTCCTGTCGGTGACTAAGTGGGGCCACTCGGCTATCGTGAATACCAGCGGTAATGGCGATTGCCATATCATTCTGCGCGGCGGTAAAGAGCCTAACTACAGCGCTAAACACGTAGCGGAAGTGAAGGCGGGTCTGGAGAAAGCGGGACTGGCGCCGCAGATCATGATCGATTTCAGCCATGCGAACTCAAGCAAACAGTTCAAAAAGCAGATGGAAATTGGTGCAGACGTTTGTCAGCAAATCGCCAACGGTGAACGCGCAGTGATTGGGGTGATGATTGAGAGCCATCTGGTGGAAGGCAATCAGAACCTGGAGGGCAGCGAGCCGCTGGTCTACGGTAAGAGCGTGACGGATGCCTGCATTGGCTGGGATGATACCGATGCGATCCTGCGTCAGCTGGCGGATGCGGTAAAAGCGCGTCGCGGTTAAGTTTATCGCGGGCAATAAAAAAGCGTGGATTGCTCCACGCTTTTTTTATGTCCGGCGAAATTACTTCGCTTTACCCTGGTTCGCCACGGCCGCCGCTTTTGCAGCGATTTCGTCGGCGTTACCCAGGTAGTAATGTTTAACTGGCTTGAAGTTTTCGTCGAACTCGTACACCAGCGGCACGCCGGTAGGGATGTTCAGCTCGAGGATTTCATCTTCACCCATGTTGTCCAGGTATTTCACCAGCGCACGCAGGGAGTTACCGTGAGCAGCGATAATGACGCGCTCGCCGCTTTTCAGGCGTGGCAGAATGGTTTCGTTCCAGTAAGGCACAACGCGGTCGATGGTCAGCGCCAGGCTTTCGGTCTGCGGCAGTTCAGCCTCAGTCAGCTTCGCGTAACGCGGATCGTGGCCCGGGTAGCGCTCGTCATCTTTGCTCAGCTCTGGAGGCGTGACCGCAAAACCACGACGCCACTGTTTAACCTGCTCGTCACCGTATTTTTCTGCGGTTTCTGCTTTGTTCAGACCTTGCAGCGCACCGTAGTGACGCTCGTTCAGTTTCCAGGATTTCTCAACCGGCAGCCAGGCCTGATCCAGCTCGTCCAGAATGTTCCACAGGGTATGGATGGCACGTTTCAGCACAGAGGTGTAAGCAAAGTCAAAGGTGAAGCCTTCTTCTTTCAGCAGCTTACCTGCCGCTTTTGCTTCGCTCACGCCTTTCTCAGACAGATCAACGTCATACCAACCGGTGAAGCGGTTTTCGTTGTTCCACTGGCTTTCGCCGTGGCGCACCAGGACAAGCTTAGTATTAGCCATTTCTTACTCCTCAAGCATTTTGAATGATAACAATTCTCATTATATTGCCGTGACTGTGCCAGCAGCAACGCTTAACCCTAACCATAGCGAAAATAGTTCGAGAGTGTAAGATGCATGTGAATCCAGGGTTATGATTTTGTCTGCGATCGCCGCTATTTTCAGCAAGCTGAGCGGAAAAAAGCCCTCGCGGTGAGGGCCAGGCTTTTTGCCGGATGGCGCTTCGCTTATCCGGCCTACATTCGTAGGCCCGTGCACGCGTAGCGCCGCCGGACATTATGCGCGCGGAATGAAATGATACTCTGTGACGCTTACGTACTCTTCACCCGGACGCAGCACACAGTCAGGCTGCGGCCATTCAGGATGGTTAGGACTGTCCGGCAGGAACTCGCTCTCCAGCGCCAGACCTTGCCAGGCGGCGTAGTCATTATGTTCACGCGCCGTGGTCCCCTCCAGGTAGTTACCGGAGTAGAACTGCAGGGCAGGGGCGGTGGTGTAGACCGTCATCTGTAACTTCTCATCCGCAGACCAGACCTGTGCGGCAGGTTGAGAAAGATCGCCTTTCGCCTGCAACAGGAAAGCGTGGTCGTAGCCTTTCACCTTGCGCTGATCGTCATCACTCAGGAAATCCTGGGCGATGGTTTTCGGCTGACGGAAATCAAAGCTATTACCGCTTACCGGTTTCAGCCCCTGATAAGGGATCCCCATCTCATCGACCGGCAGATACGCGTCCGCCAGGATCTGGAGTTTGTGGCTGCGGACATCGGTCTGATTGCCGTCAAGGTTGAAATAGGCGTGGTTAGTCAGGTTGACCGGGCACGGCTTGTCGACGATCGCGCGGTACTCAATGGCGATACGATTATCTTCGGTCAGGGTAAAGCGTGCGGTTGCGGTGAGATTGCCCGGGAAGCCCTGGTCTCCGTCGAGGGAGTCCAGAGAGAACCAGACCTCACCGTCATTTTGCTGCACAATCTTCCAGCGACGTTTATCAAACCCTTCCGGGCCGCCGTGCAGCTGATTTTCACCCTGGCTGGCAAGCAGGGAATAGGTTACGCCGTCCAGCGTAAACCGGCTTCTGGCGATGCGGTTGGCGTAGCGGCCTATGGATGCGCCCAGAAAAGCGGTCTGCTCGATATACTGCTCGGGCGATGCGCAGCCGAGCAGGGTTTCGCGCACGCTGCCGTCAGGCATTGGTACGCGGGCAGAAAGTAACGTTGCGCCCCAGTCCATCAGCGTAACCACCATCCCGGTGCTGTTGCGCAGGGTCAACAGGCGATACGGCAGACCATCCGGTGCGAGAGTAGGTGTTTCGTTTAGCACTGTCCGGCTCCTTGTGATGCTTTGCAGACATAGAAAGTTTCTTTGATGCCCGTTTTGGCTTCGTACTGCTTAGCCACCGCGTCCTGAATGGCAGGGACCAGCTCTTCCGGCACCAGGGCGACGACACAGCCGCCAAATCCACCCCCGGTCATACGCACGCCGCCTTTGTCGCCAATCGTGGCTTTCACAATTTCAACCAGGGTGTCGATTTGTGGCACGGTGATTTCGAAATCGTCGCGCATGGAGGCATGCGATTCGGCCATCAGCTCGCCCATCCGTTTCAGGTCACCTTTCGCCAGCGCGGAGGCGGCTTCTACGGTACGGGCATTTTCCGTCAGCACGTGACGCACGCGCTTCATGACAACCGGATCCAGTTCGTGGGCAACCTTGTTAAATTCGTCAAGTGAGACATCACGCAGGGCTGGCTGCTGGAAGAAGCGCGCGCCGGTTTCACACTGCTCGCGGCGGGTGTTGTACTCGCTCCCCACCAGGGTGCGTTTGAAGTTGCTGTTGATGATCACCACAGCCGCACCTTTTGGCAGCGGAACCGCTTTGGTTCCGAGAGAACGGCAGTCAATCAGCAAAGCATGTTCTTTCTTGCCCAGCGCGGAAATCAGCTGATCCATAATGCCGCAGTTGCAGCCCACGAACTGGTTTTCCGCTTCCTGACCGTTGAGGGCGATCTGCGCCCCGTCCAGCGGCAGATGATAAAGCTGCTGGAACACGGTGCCGACCGCCACTTCCAGCGATGCGGAAGAGCTTAATCCCGCCCCCTGCGGCACGTTGCCGCTGATCACCAGATCGGCCCCGCCGAAATTCTTGTTACGCTTCAGAAGATGCTTCACCACGCCGCGAACATAGTTCGACCACTGCTGGCTGTCGTGGGTCACGATCGGCGCATCAAGGGAAAATTCGTCAATTTCGTTGCCGTAATCCGCGGCGATCACTCGCACGTTACGATCTGAACGTTTCGTGCAGGCGATCACCGTCTGGTAGTCGATGGCACACGGCAGGACAAAACCGTCGTTATAGTCGGTGTGCTCGCCGATCAGATTAACGCGGCCTGGCGCCTGGATAATATGGGTGGCAGGGTAGCCAAATTTTTCAGCAAACAGGGATTGTGTTTTATCTTTCAGACTCATTTTTAAACTCCTGATTCGCGGTAATGGACGTCGCTAACGGCACGCAGGCGTTCTGCCGCCTGTTCCGCCGTCAGGTCGCGCTGGGTTTCCGCCAGCATTTCATAGCCCACCATGAATTTACGTACCGTCGCAGAACGCAGCAGCGGCGGATAGAAGTGTGCATGTAACTGCCAGTGTTGATTCTCTTCGCCGTTAAACGGCGCACCGTGCCAGCCCATGGAGTAGGGGAAGGAACACTGGAACAGGTTGTCGTAGCGGCTGGTCAGTTTTTTCAGCGCCAGGGCAAGGTCGTCTCGCTGGGCGTCGCTGAGGTCCGTAATACGCTGAACATGGGCCTTTGGCAGCAGCAGCGTTTCAAACGGCCACGCCGCCCAGTAAGGGACTACCGCAAGCCAGTGCTCGGTTTCCACCACAGTGCGGCTGCCGTCCGCCAGTTCACGCTGGGTGTAATCCACCAGCATCGGCGAACCGTTCTGGGCGAAATAGGCTTTTTGCAGCCGGTCTTCACGTTCGGCTTCGTTCGGCAGGAAGCTGTTCGCCCAGATCTGGCCGTGCGGATGCGGGTTAGAGCAGCCCATCGCCGCGCCTTTATTTTCAAATACCTGCACCCACGGATAGGTCTGGCCCAGCTCCGCCGTTTGCGCCTGCCAGGTGCTGACCACCTCTTTCAGCGCCTCAACGCTCAGCTCCGGCAGCGTTTTGCTGTGATCGGGAGAGAAGCAGATCACGCGGCTGGTGCCGCGGGCGCTTTCACAGCGCATCAGCGGGTCGTGGTTTTCCGGCGCGTCCGGCGTGTCGGTCATCAGCGCCGCAAAATCGTTAGTGAAAACGAAGGTGCCCTTGTAGTTCGGGTTTGTATCGCCCGTCACGCGCGTGTTGCCCGGACAGAGGAAGCAGTCCGGATCGTGCTGCGGCAGCGTCTGTTTGGCAGGCGTCTCTTGCGCCCCCTGCCAGGGGCGCTTGGCGCGATGCGGTGAAACTAAAATCCATTGCCCGCTGAGCGGGTTAAAACGACGATGCGGGTGATCGACGGGATTGAATTGTGTCATGACAAATCCTTAATCCGGATAACCCTGCGGATGGCGTGACTGCCAGTGCCAGGTATCCTGTGCCATTTCATCAAGCGTGCGGGTAACACGCCAGTTAAGCTCTTTATCCGCTTTGGTGGCATCGGCCCAGTAAGCCGGGAGGTCGCCATCACGACGCGGCGCGAAGTGATACTTCACTGGCTTGCCGCAGGCTTTACTGAAGGCATTCACCACATCCAGCACGCTGCTGCCGACGCCGGCGCCGAGGTTGTAAATATGCACGCCCGGTTTATCCGCCAGCTGCTGCATCGCCGCCACGTGGCCGTCGGCCAGATCCATCACGTGAATGTAATCGCGCACGCCGGTGCCGTCTTCGGTGGGATAATCGTTACCAAAAATCGCCAGGGAGTCGCGACGCCCTACGGCAACCTGCGCGATATACGGCATCAGGTTATTTGGAATGCCCTGCGGATCTTCACCCATGTCGCCTGACGGATGCGCGCCAACCGGGTTGAAGTAGCGCAGCAGCGCGATGCTCCACTCAGGCTGGGCTTTTTGCAGGTCGGTCAGGATCTGCTCTACCATCAGCTTGCTTTTGCCATACGGGCTTTGCGGCGTACCGGTCGGGAAGCTTTCAACGTAAGGAATTTTTGGCTGATCGCCGTAGACGGTCGCGGAAGAGCTGAAGATAAAGTTTTTAACGTTCGCCGCACGCATGGCGGAGATTAGACGCAGGGTACCGTTGACGTTGTTGTCGTAGTACTCAAGCGGTTTTGCTACCGATTCGCCCACCGCTTTCAGGCCCGCGAAGTGGATAACGGTTTCAATCGCGTGATCGTGAAGGATTTCAGTCATCAATGCTTCATTGCGGATATCGCCTTCCACGAAAGTCGGCTGTTTACCCGCAAGGCGTTCAATGACCGGCAGCACGCTGCGCTTACTGTTGCACAGGTTATCAAGAATGACGACATCGTGGCCGCTTTGAAGAAGTTGTACGCAGGTATGACTTCCTATGTAACCGCTACCACCTGTTACCAGAACTCGCATATTTCGCTCCATTAGGCTTATGGTATGAATTAACCATAGCATATCAGAGACGCGAAAAGTGTGACATGGGATAAAATAGTGGTATCGTTTACACTGGTTTTCACAGGCGCTTTTTCACAGACTGAGTGCATTGTAGATCAAAGAGATAGAGATGTATTGTTGCAGGTTGTCTGAAAAGCGGAGGGCAGCGCCCTCCACGCGTTAATCGATTTTGCTCAGCAGGTAGCGGTAATGCTCGCCGTCAGACACAAATTCCAGCCGATGGGTGATGCAGGATGGGGCATCCTCAGCATGGTGGGAGACAAAAAGCAACTGGGTTTCACCTTCGCTAATCAGGACATCCACAAAGCGGCGGATCAGCTGACGGTTGAGGGGATCCAGCCCCTGCAACGGTTCATCAAGAATCAACAGCGTAGGATGCTTAACCAGCGCGCGGACGATCAATGCCAGCCGCTGCTGCCCCCACGACAGGCTGTGGAATGGCGCATCGGCTACCCGGTTGTCCATACCCAGAATATCCAGCCACTGCTGCGCCAGCTTGTGCTGCTTGTCGGATACCGCCTGATAAATACCAATGGAATCGAAGAAGCCAGAGAGGATCACGTTTCGCACCGTAGTGCTCACCCGGTAGTCCAGATGCAGGCTGCTGCTGACATAGCCGGTGTGCTTTTTGATATCCCAGATGGTTTCCCCGCTGCCGCGGCGGCGGCCGAAGAGGGTCAAATCGTTGCTGTAACCCTGCGGGTGATCGCCAGTGATCAGGCTTAGCAGCGTGGATTTACCCGCCCCGTTGGGGCCGACGATCTGCCAGTGCTCACCAGGATTAACCGTCCAGCTGAGATGATTAAGAATAGGGCGATCGTCGTAAGCAACCACCCCATCGCGCAGCACAATGCGCGGCTGGTCAGGTTCCAGCCCGTGGCGTGCCGAAGGGGCATCCGGCTCCGGCAGCGCAATACCGTCCAGTTTCTCGCTGTGGGCCAGCTGTGCAATTAGCGCCTGCCGGAGCAGTACGGCTTTCTCGCCGGTTTCGGTCAGGCTACAGTCCGCCAGCACGCCCGCGTAATGTACGAAATCCGGGATCTCATCAAAGCGGTTAAGGACCAGCACAAGGGTGTATCCCTGCTGGTTAAGCGACGCCAGCAACGCTGCCAGCTGCGCGCGGGACTGCACATCCAGTCCGTCAAACGGTTCATCCAGAATCAGGAGTTCCGGCTCGCTCATCAGCGCCTGACACAGCAGCGTTTTGCGCGTCTCGCCGGTAGAGAGATATTTAAAGCGGCGGTTAAGCAGGGCGGTAATGCCAAATTGCTCCGCCAGCTGCTGACAGCGGGCAGGATCTTTTATCTCATCCTGGATAATGTCCGCCGTCGTGCGGCCGGTATCTTCTTCGCCGGGGCTGAGCAAATCGGTATTGTTACGCTGCCACTCATCGCTGACCAGCTTTTGCAGCTGTTCAAAGGAAAGGCGCGTCAGCCGGGTAAAGGTGCACTGACGCTCACCCTTCAGCTGGGTTAATTCGCCTGCCAGAGCGCGGGCCAGCGCGGATTTTCCGCTGCCGTTCGTGCCCACAAACGCCCAGCTTTCTCCGGCGCGAAGGGTTAACTCTGGCAGCGATAAGGTACGGGTATCGCTAAGACGAAACGTGCCTTGCGAAATATGCAATGATGACATGTGTTATCCCATTTTTTGCAGCAACAGATGTCAGGGATACTCAGTGTTGGTGGGGTTGTCAATGCGCTTAGCACAATGTGGCGATAATTACCCGGTCTGCATTGAAATATGCGGTCACCACAGCACCTTCATCTAATTCGGTCGCGTCGTTCACCGGAACGGTGGCGCAGAGCGACTGTCCATCCGGCAGGGTCATCAGCACTTCACACTGTTCTGCGCCGCGCTCGATGTGGCTGATACGCCCGCGTAGCTGGTTGTCGGCCTCGGCGGCCTGCTCAGGGTTAAGCGTGATGCTGATCCAGGGCGCTTTGAGTAATACCAGCACCTCCTGACCTTCGTTCAGCCCAAGGCGTTGACCGCTTTGCGCGGTGATGGCGGCTTTCAGGCGCGTTGTGCCGTCCGCGAGCAGGATCTCAATATGCTCCTGCACCTGCGAATGATCGCGCCCCGTCACCGTACCAAACCATTGGTTGCGGGCGCTGGTCTGCAAAGAGAAGCGGGAGATGGCGCCCAGCAGGCTGTCCAGCGGCAGGTTGTCGTCATCGCTCAGCACATCAAATGCTTTTTGCTGGATCTGCGCCAGTAAGTCATAGAGCTGGATCAGGCGTTGCCCGTAACGCGTCAACACGGCGCCGCCGCCGCCTTTTCCGCCGGTGGCGCGCTCTACCAGCGTTTGTTCGCTCAGGGTGTTCATGTCGTTAATCGCATCCCAGGCGCTTTTATAGCTGATGCCGGCGTTTTTGGCTCCCTGGCTAATCGAGCCAGTTTGTTCTATTTGTTTTAACAGGGCGATGCGTCGCGGATCGGCGAAAAGCTTCTGCTGAAGTCGTAGGGTGAGGAGAATTTCGGCCTGCATAACAATGTCCCGGCAAAAAGGTTATTGTGACCCAAATGTCCGGGTGCGGAAAGCGCACCGCACAAAAGGGGATGTTTTTCTTACTTTTCAGGGTAGAATAAGCCGTTCACAAGATCTGGAGAAAACCATGTTAGAGTTGTTGAAAAGTCTGGTATTCGCGGTAATCATGGTGCCAGTAGTGATGGCTATCATCCTCGGTGCCATCTACGGCCTGGGTGAAGTGTTCAACGTCTTTTCGAACATTGGTCATCGTCGTGACCAGCCTAAAAAGCAGCAATGATTTCCTCCAAAACGCCCGGCCAGCCCGGGCGTTTTGCTCTCAAGTTTATTCCTCTCCCGCCGATATCTTTTACAACGTTCCTTGAGTTTACGCATTAATGGGTACGATTTAGCGCTAGGAACGCCTGCGATATGTCGTTATATTTGTTTGTATATAACGATACGCACAGGAGCTTCAAATGGCACGTTCATGGGTACGCCTTTTCGCAGGGGCAACGCTGACTCTCTCACTCACCGGCCACGCGCTGGCGGATGAAGGAAAAATCACGGTCTTTGCGGCGGCGTCGCTGACTAACGCGATGCAGGATATTGCTGCGGTATACAAAAAAGAGAAAAACGTCGAGGTCGTTTCGTCGTTTGCCTCCTCGTCCACGCTGGCCCGCCAGATCGAAGCGGGGGCTCCGGCTGATCTGTTCATCTCTGCCGATCAGAAATGGATGGACTACGCGGTGGAGAAAAAATCTGTTGATACGGCTAGCCGCGAAACGCTGCTGGGAAATAGCCTGGTGGTGGTCGCGCCCGCAAACAGCAAGCAGGGCGACATCGCCATCAACAAACAGACGGACTGGACCCGTCTGCTCAACGGTGGCCGTCTGGCGGTAGGCGATCCGGAGCATGTTCCTGCCGGGATTTATGCGAAAGAAGCGCTGCAAAAACTGGGCGCATGGGAGACCTTATCACCGAAGCTGGCTCCCGCAGAAGATGTGCGCGGCGCGCTGGCGCTGGTGGAGCGTAACGAAGCGCCACTCGGGATCGTTTACGGCTCCGATGCCGTCGCCAGTAAAGGTGTGAAGGTGGTCGGTACCTTCCCGGAAGACTCGCATAAGAAAGTAGAATATCCTGTTGCGATAGTTGATGGACATAAAAATGCGACCGTGACGGCCTTCGTTGACTACCTGAAGGGGCCTGAAGCGTCCGCTATCTTTAAACGTTACGGATTTACGACTCACGAATGATATTGACCGAACCTGAATGGCAGGCCGTGCTGCTGAGCCTGAAAGTCTCTTCCCTGGCGGTTGCGCTGAGTTTGCCCTTTGGGGTGTTCTTTGCCTGGTTACTGGTTCGCGTGAAGTTTCCAGGCAAAGCCCTGCTCGACAGTGTTCTCCATCTTCCGCTCGTGTTACCGCCTGTGGTGGTCGGCTATCTGCTGCTGATCTCCATGGGGCGACGCGGTTTTATCGGCGAATGGCTGTACGACTGGTTCGGCCTGACCTTTGCTTTCAGCTGGCGCGGCGCGGTTCTGGCCGCGGCAGTAATGTCCTTCCCGCTAATGGTGCGCGCTATCCGCCTGGCGCTGGAAGGGGTGGATATCCGGCTAGAGCAGGCCGCCCGCACGCTGGGCGCAGGCCGCTGGCGGGTATTCCTGACCATTACGCTTCCGCTCACCTTACCGGGCATTATCGTCGGTACGGTGTTAGCCTTCGCCCGCTCACTGGGTGAGTTCGGCGCGACCATCACCTTTGTGTCCAACATTCCCGGCGAGACGCGGACCATCCCGTCGGCCATGTATACCCTGATTCAAACCCCGGGTGGCGAAAGTGCGGCGGCCCGGCTGTGTATTATTTCGATTGTACTCGCCCTGGTCTCGCTGCTGGTGTCTGAATGGCTGGCGCGCCTCAGCCGTGAACGGATGGGGAAACCGTGATGCTGGAACTCAACTTTACGCAAACCCTGGGCAGCCACACTCTGACGCTTAACGAAACGCTGCCTGCCAGCGGTATCACCGCCATTTTTGGCGTTTCCGGGGCAGGGAAAACGTCGCTGATTAATGCGATTAGCGGCCTGACGCGTCCCCAGTCTGGCCGTATTGTGTTAAATAACCGCGTCTTAAACGACGCGGAGAAGAAGGTCTGCCTGTCACCGGACAAGCGCCGCATCGGCTATGTGTTTCAGGATGCGCGCCTGTTTCCGCACTACAGCGTGCGCGGAAATCTGCGCTATGGCATGGCAAAAAGCATGGCCGGACAGTTCGATAAGCTGGTGGCGCTGCTGGGCATCGAACCGCTGCTCGATCGTCTCCCGTCTTCGCTGTCGGGTGGTGAAAAACAGCGCGTGGCAATTGGCCGCGCCCTGTTAACCGCGCCGGAATTGTTGCTGCTGGATGAGCCGCTGGCCTCGCTGGATATTCCGCGCAAGCGCGAGTTGCTGCCGTATCTGCAACGTCTGGCGCGGGAAATCAACGTGCCCATGCTGTACGTCAGCCATTCGCTGGATGAGATCTTACATCTGGCCGACAAAGTGCTGGTGCTGGAGGCGGGCAGGGTGAAGGCATTCGGCAATCTGGAAGAGGTATGGGGCAGCAGCGTTATGCATCCGTGGCTGCCAAAGGAGCAGCAGAGCAGCATTCTGAAGGTGAGCGTGCTGGAGCACCATCCACATTATGCGATGACCGCGCTGGCGCTGGGTGACCAGCATTTGTGGGTGAATAAAATCGATACGCCGATTCAGTCCACGTTACGGATCCGCATTCAGGCGTCGGATGTTTCCCTGGTGCTGCAACCGCCGCTGCAAACCAGTATCCGCAATATTTTGCGCGCAAAAGTGGCGCAGTGTTTTGATGATAACGGCCAGGTGGAAGTGCAACTGGAAGTGGGCAACAGAACGCTGTGGGCGCGCATCAGCCCGTGGGCCAGGGATGAGTTAGGCATCAAGCCTGGCCTGTGGCTTTACGCGCAAATCAAGAGCGTCTCTATCACCGCCTGATTACAGCAGGTGGGTATAAATATACTGCGCGATGCTGTCGGTGGTGTTATCGCCAATCACCACGTTAGCACGCGCTTTCACCGCATCATCGGCGTTGCCCATCGCCACGCCCGTTCCGGCCGCTTCCAGCATGCTGATGTCGTTATAGTTATCGCCGAAGGCAATCACGTCCTGCATTGACCAGCCCTGTGACTCAACGAACTGGGTCAGACGCTTTCCTTTGCTGTTGCCTTTACGGGCGATATCCACCTGATCGTGCCAGGACCATTCACATTCCAGACCCAGCGTATGCTCGACATGTTTTGCGAAAGTATTCAGTTTGGCGGTGTCTTCATCGGTCAGGGCAAATTTCCAGATTGCCTGGACGTCTTCCGCCGCCTGGCGCAGGGAGGAAACCTGAGTGAACACCGGTCGCTGCGCTTCCGGCAAAGACAGGGCCCAGTTGCTGGTGCGGATCACATGGCCGGTAGGGCGTTCATACAGCATGGCGTTATCCACATACATCAGGCCATGAATCGCGTGCTCATCCAGTAAATCAATCAATTGCAGCGCCTGCGGAACGGGAAGCGGATCAGAGGTTAAAACCTTTTTTGCCTGATAATCATACAAATAAGTGCCATTACAACAAATTGCAGGTGTATCTAAGCCCAGTGCCTGATAAAAAGGATGAATGGCTACGTGATGTCGACCCGTTACGATGAGAAGTTGATACCCCGCTTCCCGGGCTCGTTTGAGGGCCTCAAGAGAAGAGGGGAGCAGGGTTTTCTGAGGGGTAAGCAGTGTTCCGTCTAAATCCAGGGCAATCACTCGCGAGGTCATTTTTTCTTCCGGGTTAATGTTGAATTTAAGGTCTGTCGGGATGGTACACCGAGAGCGGAACCCTGCAAAATCCCGGACTACAATTCAGCATTCACCGTTAAAAATAATCAGGAGTATTCATGAAACAAACCGTTTATACCGCCAGTCCTGAAAGTCAGCAGATCCATGTCTGGCGTTTGAATACAGAAGGTTCGCTTACGCTGGTTCAGGTTGTTGATGTGCCAGGCCAGGTGCAGCCGATGGTCGTCAGCCCGGATAAACGTTTTCTTTATGTCGGGGTACGCCCGGAATTCCGCGTACTCGCATACCGCATCTCCCCGGATGACGGCGCGCTGACCTATACCGCAGAAGCGCCGCTGCCGGGCAGCCCGACCCATATTTCTACCGACCATAAAGGCAACTTTATCTTCAGCGGCTCCTACAATGCAGGCTGCGTGAGCGTCACCCGCCTGGAAGACGGTATTCCCGTTGAAACCGTCGACGTGGTAGAAGGGCTTGAGGGTTGCCACTCCGCCAACATTTCGCCGGATAACCGCACGCTGTGGGTGCCAGCGCTGAAGCAGGATCGCATCTGCCTGTTTACCCTGAGCGATGACGGTCATCTGGTCGCGCAGAGCCCGGCGGAAGTCACCACCGTGGAAGGCGCAGGCCCGCGCCATATGGTCTTCCACCCGAATCAGCAGTATGCCTATGTCGTTAACGAGCTGAACAGCTCGGTAGATGTCTGGGAGCTGAACGATCCTAACGGGCAGATCGAGTGCGTACAGACGCTGGACATGATGCCAGCTGATTTCTCCGACACACGCTGGGCGGCAGACATTCACATCACGCCGGATGGCCGCCACCTGTATGCCTGTGACCGTACCTCCAGTCTGATCACCGTCTTCAGCGTCTCTGAAGACGGCAGCGTTCTGGCAGTTGAGGGCTTCCAGCCGACAGAAACCCAGCCGCGCGGCTTTAATGTCGACCACAGCGGCAAATACCTGATTGCGGCGGGGCAGAAATCCCACCACATCGCGCTCTATGAAATCAAAGGCGTGCAGGGTCTACTGGAAGAGAAAGGACGCTATGCGGTCGGACAAGGGCCGATGTGGGTTGTGATTAACGCTCACTGATCCGTAGACGAAAAAAAACCTCGCACATGCGAGGTTTTTTTATGCGTGGTTAATGCATGAGGTAGGCCGGGTAAGGCGTAGCCGCCACCCGGCAGCAGGCATTTTACTGCTTCGGTTCAGCAACCACTTTGCTACCCAGACCGCGGTTGTTGTATTCCCACATGCGGTTGAAGTTAGCGTCGTTCAGGTTACGCTGCACGTTGTCTTTATCATCCACCGTGCCGGTGTTGCCGGAGAAAGGACGTTTCGAGATCGCCGCATCCGCCCACGGTTTCGCCATGTTAAAGCCTTCGTTAATCACGCTGTCGCGGATCACGACCTGGCCGTTAGTGGCGGAGTCCACGTCCAGAGAGCGGCCAAGCTGCGCCACGCCATCGCCAGCAGCAGTAAAGCGGCTATTCACGGCCAGGAAGCCATAGAACAGATTGGACTGCGTGGCCGGGGCAAAGACGTAACCTTCCTGCTGCGTACGTGAATTCACCACGCGGAAGTCGGTGTTATCAAATACCACCGCGCCGCGACCGGAGACCATATCCACGTCGCCTTCAATGTAGCTGTTGGTGACCAGAGTACGCGTCAGACGATTGTTCTGAAGGGTATTCTGCACGCCGCTGTTGGTCACGAAGAAGGTATTCTGGCGGCCCAGGATATTGACGTTGTTAATCTGTACCTTGTCGCCATCGCTACGCAGCGCCACGGCCTGGTGATTACCGGCGTCAACGCTGTCGCCCAGGGTGTTCTGAATGGTCAGGTTCTGCAATTGCAGGCCGTTGTTCTGTGACCAGAATACTGCCGAGCACATCACGCCAATGGTGGCGGCACGTTTGCGCTGGCAGTTATCAAACATATACCACGCCGGTTTACCTGGCATGTATTTACCGGCCGGGTTCACCAGATGGCGCCAGGTGGTGCTGTCGATCTCTGAATCAATCGCCAGGCCAATTTTCACGTCGACCGCATTTTCGCCAAGTCCGTAAAGCGTAATGCTTCCCGGTGCAGCCGGAACATAAACGGTTCCTTCGTATTCACCCGGCAGGATGGCAATGTACTGACGAGATGCGCTGTGTTTGGTGATTGCGGCATCAACAGCTGCCTGAATTGAGGTGTGCGTAACGCCCTCTGCTCCGGCCGGGCCGACAACGAAGTCTGGCTGTTTCGGCAGGTTAATAGAAGAAGGCGTCCATGGGGCTGCATTGGGATCCATCGCCGAGAAATAGTGCGCACGGGTGAAGTTCTTCGCTTCAGCCGCTGACAGGATCGGACGGGAAGCGGTGCCCGGAGCAATCTGCTCAGAAGGTTGCTGATCCGGTGGTGTTGAACTGCAAGCGGATAAAGTCACGCCAAAGGCGAGTGCCAACGCCAGACGGGAAATCCTGGAAATATTCAAGGTAATGCTCCTGGGTATGCAAGTCTTATCTGAATAGACGAAATAGCCTGCTTTTTTATACTAAGTTGAGCGAAACGGGAAGATAAAAACGGGAAAAGTTGCATTTTTGCCCGCAGGCGACGGGAAAGTCATCACAAATAAATAACATTTTCCTGCAAGGCGGTTGACAGCAGGTGACAGATGAAAATAAATGTCTATACAACCCATGACAAGCGGAAGGCACATGCAGCAGCTTCATCCCGATGATGTGATATGGCGAAATGCGCGACTGGCGACCCTGGCAACAGGTGAGCCGGAACCCTATGGTCTGAAAGAACAACATGCCCTCGTCGTGCGCGGCCAGACGATTGCGGCCGTTATTCCTGAAGCCGAGATCCCCTCCGGGCATCGTCAGTGTGTCGATCTCGGCGGGCGTCTGGTTACTCCCGGCCTGATCGATTGCCACACCCATCTGGTGTTCGGCGGCGATCGCGCAGCGGAATGGGAACAACGGCTTAACGGCGTGTCGTATCAGACCATTAGCGCGCAGGGCGGCGGTATTAACGCCACGGTCACGGCGACCCGCAACAGTTCGCCGGAAATGCTCCTGACGGTGGCGCAGCAGCGGCTCCAGCGGCTGATGAATGAAGGCGTAACGACCATTGAAATCAAATCGGGATACGGACTGAATGCCCAGGCCGAAGAGAAAATGCTGCTGGTTGCCCGCCAGCTCAGCCTGAACAATCTGGTCGATATCAGCCCGACGCTGCTGGCCGCGCACGCCGTTCCTGCCGAGTACCGACAGGATCCGGATGCCTATCTCACGCTGGTCTGTGAGCAGATCATGCCCACGCTGTGGCAAAAAGAGTTATTTGAAGCGGTGGACGTGTTTTGTGAAAACGTCGGCTTTACCCCGGTGCAAACCGAGCGCCTGTTCCGGGCCGCCGCCGCGCTCGGGATCCCGGTAAAAGGGCATGTAGAGCAACTGTCGAATCTGGGCGGCGCGGCGCTGGTCAGCCAGTATAAGGGGCTGTCGGCCGATCATATTGAGTATCTCGATGATGCAGGTATTCAGGCGATGGCGCAAAGCGGCACGGTGGCGGTATTGCTCCCCGGCGCGTTCTATTTTCTTCAGGAGCGCCAGCGTCCACCGGTGGCGCAGCTCAGAGAGCAGGGCGTGCCGATGGCGGTGGCTACCGACTACAACCCGGGCACCAGCCCGTTTGCCAGCCTGCATCTGGCAATGAACATGGCCTGCGTCCAGTTTGGCCTCACGCCGGAAGAGGCCTGGGCTGGCGTGACGCGGCATGCGGCGCAGGCGCTAGGTCGTGGCGCGACGCACGGGCAGTTAAAGCCCAGTTATGTGGCTGATTTCGTCGTCTGGGAGGCGAATCATCCGGTTGAGATGGTTTACGAGCCGGGGCGGAATCCTTTATATCAACGCGTGTTTCGGGGGCAGGTAGCATGAAATTGTGGCATCCCGTTTCCCCGCAGGTCTGGCAGGGTCGTGACGACAGCGCCGAATCCAGCACCGCGAAACGTCTCTTCCAGACCATAAAGCAGCGCGAACACTTTGCACCCGTGCCGTCAGACATCGCCCTGCTGGGCTTTGAATGTGATGAAGGGGTTAAGCGTAACCAGGGCAGGCCCGGTGCTGCACAGGCTCCCGATGTTCTGCGCGGCGCGCTGGCGAATATGGCGAGCCATCAGGGGCATGCGCGCCTCGTGGATATGGGCTCCATTTTTGTTGAAGGCAATGCGCTGGAGGCGGCACAGCAGGCGCTGAGCGAGGCCATTACCGCGTGCCAGCAATCCGGGATGCGTACTCTGGTTTTCGGCGGTGGACATGAAACCGCCTGGGCGCACGGGCGCGGCGTGCTGGATGCCTTTCCGAACGATCGCATTGCGGTGATCAACCTGGATGCGCACCTCGATTTACGTAAGGCTGAACGGGCTACGTCCGGCACGCCGTTCCGCCAGCTGGCGCACTACTGCGCGTCGCAGTCGCGGGCGTTTCACTACGCCTGCCTGGGGGTAAGCCGTGCGGCGAATACCCAGGCGCTGTGGGAGGAAGCTGAACGGTTGAACGTGATGCTGGTTGAAGATCTCGATTTTCGCCGGGATGCGCTATCCGCGCTGGATAGCGTGCTTGCGCAGGCAGACCGGGTCTATCTCACCATTGACCTCGATGTGCTGCCCGCCGCAGAAATGCCCGCCGTATCCGCCCCTGCGGCGTTGGGGATCCCGGCGCTGGATCTGTTCCCGGTGATTGAGCGTATCTGCCGAAGCGGTAAACTACAGGCGGCGGATCTGGTGGAATATAATCCGCACTACGACCGGGACGGTCAGGGGGCGAAGCTTGCCGCCCGACTGGCCTGGCAAATTGCTCACTGGTGGGCATAACCACATTACAGGAGTCAGCATGTTTTCACGCTCACCGCAGCAACCCTCCAGCCCACCCGCACCTTTTTATGAGAAGGTGAAAAAGGCGATCAGCGAAAAAATTGCTGCCGGCGTCTGGCGTCCGCACGACCGTATTCCCTCCGAAGCTGAACTGGTCGCGCAGTTTGGCTTTAGTCGAATGACCATTAACCGGGCGCTGCGGGAACTGACCGATGAAGGGTTGCTGGTGCGTTTGCAGGGTGTCGGAACCTTTGTCGCCGAGCCAAAAGGACAGTCGGCGCTGTTTGAAATCCGCAGCATTGCCGATGAAATTGCCGCCCGCAACCATCAGCACCACTGCGAAGTGCTGGTGCTTGAAGAGACGCAGGCCAGCGCCGAACAGGCCATTGAGCTGAACGTTAAAGAGGGCACCCGGATCTTCCATTCGGTGATGGTGCATTATGAGAACGATATTCCGGTCCAGATTGAAGATCGCTGCGTCAACGCGGAGCGGATCCCGGACTACCTGAACCAGGATTACACCCAAACCACACCGCATGCGTATCTCTCGCTCGTCGCCCCGCTGACGGAAGGGGAGCATATCGTGGAGGCCGTGCGCGCCACGCCTCAGGAGTGCGAGTTGTTGCGTATTAAAGAGCACGATCCTTGCCTGCTGATCCGCCGTCGTACCTGGTCATCCTCGCAGATCGTGTCGCATGCGAAGCTGCTGTTCCCGGGGAATCGTTACCGGTTGCAGGGCCACTTTATGTCATAAGTTTTATAAGCGTGATCGCTAACGCAATATAGCAAAATTGTATCTTTTTTGTTAAATCCGACCTTGTGTGTGCTTGTCTATACAAGTATATCTAAATGCATCACCTGTCCCTTATGAGGAACACACAATGTCGTCAGATAAATACCGCAAGCAGGATGTCCGCGCCGCGCGCGGCACCACGCTCACCGCAAAAAGCTGGCTCACCGAAGCACCGCTGCGCATGTTGATGAACAACCTTGATCCTGAGGTAGCAGAAAATCCCCATGAGCTGGTGGTCTACGGCGGCATTGGTCGCGCCGCACGCAACTGGGCGTGCTATGACGCGATTGTTGAGTCTTTGACGAATCTCGAAAACGACGAAACGCTGCTGGTGCAATCCGGCAAACCGGTTGGCGTATTCAAAACCCATAAAAATGCGCCCCGTGTGCTGATTGCCAACTCCAACCTGGTGCCGCACTGGGCGACGTGGGAACACTTCAACGAGCTGGACGCAAAAGGGCTGGCCATGTACGGCCAGATGACCGCGGGTAGCTGGATCTACATCGGCAGCCAGGGGATTGTGCAGGGCACCTATGAAACCTTCGTGGAAGCGGGCCGACAGCACTATAACGGCTCACTGAAAGGCCGCTGGGTGCTCACCGCCGGACTAGGCGGCATGGGCGGCGCGCAGCCGCTGGCCGCGACACTGGCCGGCGCGTGCTCCCTGAACATTGAGTGCCAGCAGAGCCGCATCGATTTCCGTCTGCGTACCCGCTATGTTGATGAACAGGCCGACAACCTCGATGACGCGCTGGCGCGCATCAAAAAGTACACCGCTGAAGGCAAAGCCGTGTCGGTTGCCCTGTGCGGCAACGCGGCGGATATTCTGCCGGAACTGGTGGCGCGCGGCGTGCGTCCGGATCTGGTCACCGACCAGACCAGCGCTCACGATCCGCTCCACGGCTATCTGCCAAAAGGCTGGACGTGGGAAGACTACCAGCAAAAAGCGGAAACCGATCCTGAGGGCACGGTACTGGCGGCTAAACGCGCCATGGCGGAACACGTCTCCGCGATGCTCGCCTTCAGTAAGATGGGGATTCCGACCTTTGATTACGGGAATAACATCCGCCAGATGGCGAAAGAGATGGGGGTGAATAACGCCTTTGACTTCCCCGGCTTCGTGCCCGCCTATATTCGTCCGCTGTTCTGCCGCGGCATCGGGCCGTTCCGCTGGGTTGCCCTGTCCGGCGACCCGGAGGATATCTACAAAACCGACGCCAGAGTGAAAGAGATTGTCGCCGACGACGAACATCTGCACCGCTGGCTGGACATGGCGCGCGAGCGCATTAATTTCCAGGGCCTGCCAGCGCGTATCTGCTGGGTCGGGCTGGAGTGGCGGCAAAAACTCGGCCTCGCCTTTAACGAAATGGTGCGCAGCGGCGAAGTCTCCGCGCCGATCGTCATTGGCCGCGACCACCTGGACTCCGGCTCTGTCGCCAGTCCGAACCGTGAAACCGAAGCCATGCGCGACGGCTCGGATGCGGTCTCCGACTGGCCGCTGCTGAATGCCCTGCTGAACACCGCCAGTGGCGCAACCTGGGTGTCGCTGCACCACGGCGGCGGCGTCGGGATGGGCTTCTCCCAGCACTCCGGGATGGTCATCGTCTGTGACGGTACCGACGAAGCGGCGGCACGTATTGCTCGCGTGCTGCATAACGACCCGGCAACCGGCGTGATGCGCCACGCGGATGCGGGTTACGAGATTGCCATTGATTGTGCCAAAGAGCAGGGCCTGAACCTGCCGATGATCCCCGCCACACAAGGAAAGCCTGCATGAACGCGTTAACACTTACTCCCGGCTCTTTGTCGCTCAAACAGCTGCGTCACGTCTGGCGTCAGCCGGTGACACTCGCCCTTGATGAAAGCGCCCACCGTGCCATTAACGACAGCGTGGCCTGCGTGGAGGCGATTGTAGCGGAGGGGCGCACCGCCTACGGCATCAATACCGGGTTTGGCCTGCTGGCGCAGACCCGCATTGCCACGCACGATCTGGAGAATTTACAGCGTTCGCTTGTGCTCTCGCACGCGGCGGGCGTTGGCCAGCCGCTGGACGATGAGATCGTCCGCCTGATGATGGTGTTGAAAATCAACAGCCTGGCGCGTGGGTTTTCCGGCATTCGTCTGAGCGTGATCCAGGCGCTGATGGCGCTGGTGAATGCTGAAGTTTATCCGTGGATCCCGGCGAAGGGCTCCGTCGGAGCTTCCGGCGATCTGGCGCCGCTGGCGCATATGTCGCTGCTCCTGCTGGGTGAAGGCAAGGCGCGCTGGCAAGGGGAGTGGCTGCCTGCGAAAGAGGCGCTGAAAAAAGCCGGCTTAGCGCCGATCACCCTCGCGGCAAAAGAAGGGCTGGCGCTGCTCAACGGCACGCAGGCATCGACGGCCTTTGCGCTGCGCGGTCTGTTTGAAGCGGAAGATCTGTTCGCCTCCGCGGTGGTGTGTGGTGCGCTGACCACTGAAGCGGTGCTCGGCTCGCGTCGTCCGTTCGATGCCCGCATCCACGAGGTGCGCGGCCAGCGTGGTCAGATTGATGCCGCAGCCATGTACCGCCACGTACTTACCGATACCAGCGACATTGCCGATTCGCATCACAACTGCGAGAAGGTGCAGGATCCGTATTCTCTGCGCTGCCAGCCGCAGGTGATGGGCGCATGCCTGACACAGCTTCGCCAGGCGGCAGAAGTGCTGCTGGTGGAGGCCAATGCGGTGTCCGACAACCCACTGGTGTTTGCTCAGGAAAACGAGGTGGTCTCCGGCGGCAACTTCCACGCCGAGCCGGTGGCGATGGCCGCAGATAATATCGCGCTGGCGATGGCCGAAATCGGAGCATTGTCCGAGCGTCGAATCGCACTAATGATGGATAAACACATGTCCCAGCTGCCGCCGTTCCTGGTGCGCAACGGCGGCGTGAATTCGGGCTTTATGATCGCCCAGGTCACCGCCGCAGCACTGGCAAGCGAAAACAAAGCCCTGTCGCATCCGCACAGCGTGGACAGCCTGCCAACGTCAGCAAATCAGGAAGATCACGTTTCGATGGCCCCGGCTGCCGGGCGTCGACTGTGGGAGATGGCCTCCAACACCCGCGGCGTGCTGGCGGTGGAATGGCTGGCGGCGTGTCAGGGTATTGATTTACGCGAAGGGCTAAAATCCAGCCCGCTGCTGGAGCAGGCGCGTCATACGCTGCGCGAGCACGTTACGCACTACGATGAGGACCGCTTCTTTGCGCCGGATATTGATAAGGCGATACAGCTTCTGGAAGAAGAAACCCTTGCAGGACTGCTACCTTCCGTGCTGTGATTTTTTTGCCCGGTGGCGCTGCGCTTACCGGGCCTACGAATACGAAATGTAGTCCGGGTAAGGCGTAGCCGCCACCCGGCTTTTTTTATGAATACATCGCCGTAATCGACGCGCTGCCCAGCGAATGGAAATGGACGTTAAAGCCTACCATTGCCCCGCTCGCCCCTTCGTCAACCTCAATCTTGTCCACATCCAGCGCGTGCACCGTGAAGATATAGCGGTGCGTTTCCCCTTTTGGCGGCGCCGCGCCGCCGTAGCCCGCTTTGCCAAAGTCCGTGCGGGTCTGAATCGCACCGTCGGGCAGGGCAACCAGATCGGAACCGGAACCCTGCGGCAGCACGCGGGTGTCGGCGGGCAGGTTTGCCACGATCCAGTGCCACCAGCCCGAGCCGGTTGGCGCATCCGGATCGTAGCAGGTCACGACAAAACTTTTGGTTCCCGCTGGTACATCGTCCCACGCCAGATGGGGAGAGATATTATCTCCCTGATAACCCATCCCGTTAAACACGTGACGTTCCGGCAGCTTTTCGCCGTCGCGCAAATCTTTACTGATGATTTTCATCCTATTTCCCTCGTTACTCACTCATTCAGAAAGTGTAACGCATGGGGTTAAATCGTGAAATGCGCTGATATGTTAACGGCTTTAACCACTGCCCCGGTCAGCTTGTGGAGCTGATCCGGAGAAATGCTGTACGGCGGCATGAGGTAAATCAGCTTACCGAAAGGTCGCACCCAAACGCCCTGGTCAACGAAGAAGCGCTGCAACGCGGCCATGTTCACCGGATGCGTTGTCTCGATCACCCCGATGGCGCCCAGCACGCGGACGTCCGCGACGTATTCCGCATCCGCCGCCACGCTTAGCTGCTGCTTCAGCTGTGCCTCAATCGCCGCCACCTGCGTCTGCCACTCGCCGCTCTCCAGAATGGCGAGGCTTTCGCTTGCCACGGCGCAGGCCAGCGGGTTGCCCATAAATGTCGGGCCGTGCATAAAGCAGCCCGCGTCGCCGTCGCTGATGGTGTCGGCAACCTGGCGGGTGGTGAGCGTGGCGGAGAGCGTCATGGTGCCGCCGGTGAGCGCTTTCCCCAGGCACAGAATATCCGGCGCGATCCCCGCATGCTCGCAGGCAAACAGCTTCCCGGTACGGCCAAAGCCGGTGGCGATCTCATCGGCAATCAGCAAAATCCCTTCGCGGTCGCACATCTTCCGAATGCGCTTCAGCCACTCGGGGTGATACATCCGCATTCCGCCCGCGCCCTGCACAATCGGTTCGAGAATAACGGCGGCAACCTCGTGGCGATGGGCTGCCATCAACCGTGCGAAGCCCACCATGTCCATCTCGTCCCATTCGCCGTCGAAGCGGCTCTGCGGGGCTGGCGCAAACAGGTTTTCCGGCAGGTAGCCTTTCCACAGGCTGTGCATGGAGTTGTCCGGATCGCACACCGACATCGCCCCGAAGGTGTCGCCGTGATAGCCGTTGCGGAAGGTGAGGAACCGCTGGCGCGTTTCGCCCTTCGCATGCCAGTACTGCAACGCCATTTTCATCGCCACTTCCACGGCCACCGAGCCGGAATCAGCCAGGAAAACACACTCCAGCGATTCAGGCGTCATCGCTACCAGGCGACGGCATAAATCCACCGCGGGCTGATGCGTGATCCCGCCAAACATCACGTGTGACATCTGGTCAATCTGCGCTTTCATCGCCGCGTTCAGACGCGGGTGGTTGTAGCCATGGATCGCCGCCCACCAGGAGGACATCCCGTCAACAAGCCGCTCGCCGCTGGCGAGATGCAGCTCGCAGCCGTGGGCCGAGGCTACCGGATAGACGGGAAGGGGGCGGGTCGTGGAGGTGTAAGGGTGCCAGATATGCTGCTTGTCGAAGGCGAGATCGTCCTGGGTCATAATCGACTTGTAAACCATTTTGAAAAGTTTTAGGTTTACAAGTATAAACCGAACCGACAATTAACAAAACCCTTTGGAGAAGCCCGATGGCTCACCACGCACGCTGGACGATGTCGCAAGTCACTGAATTATTCAACAAACCTTTCCTGGAGCTGATGTTTGAGGCGCAACAGGTGCACCGCCAGCACTTCGATCCGCGTCATGTTCAGGTCAGCACGCTGCTGTCGATTAAAACCGGGGCTTGCCCGGAAGATTGCAAATATTGCCCGCAAAGCGCGCGCTATAAAACCGGTCTCGAATCCGAGCGCCTGATGGAAGTCGAGCAGGTGCTCGACTCCGCGCGCAAGGCCAAAAACGCTGGCTCAACCCGCTTCTGCATGGGCGCGGCGTGGAAAAACCCCCATGACCGCGACATGCCCTATCTGGAGCAGATGGTGAAGGGGGTGAAGGAGATGGGGCTTGAAGCCTGCATGACCCTGGGTACGCTTAACGAGGAGCAGGCGCAGCGCCTCTCGGCGGCAGGGCTGGATTACTACAATCACAACCTCGATACCTCGCCGGAATTCTACGGCAACATCATCACCACGCGCACCTATCAGGAGCGTCTGGACACGCTGGATAAAGTGCGTGATGCGGGGATCAAGGTCTGTTCCGGCGGGATCGTGGGACTGGGCGAAACGGTAAAAGATCGTGCCGGCCTGCTGTTACAGCTGGCGAACCTGCCGACCCCTCCGGAAAGCGTGCCCATCAACATGCTGGTGAAGGTAAAAGGCACGCCGCTGGCGGATAATGAGGACGTGGATGCCTTCGATTTCATCCGCACCATCGCGGTGGCGCGCATCATGATGCCAACCTCTTACGTTCGCCTCTCTGCCGGTCGCGAGCAGATGAGCGAGCAGACCCAGGCAATGTGCTTTATGGCCGGGGCCAACTCCATCTTCTACGGTTGCAAACTGCTGACCACACCAAACCCGGAAGAGGACAAAGACGTTCAGCTGTTCCGCAAGCTGGGGCTGAACCCACACCAGACCGGGGTACAGGCGGGGGATAACGAGCAACAACAGCAGCTGGAGCAGCAGATATTCAACGCCGACACTGACCAGTTCTACAACGCGGCAGCCGTATGACCTGGCAGGCACGTATCAGGACCGCGCTCGACGAGCGGCGGGCGGCGGATGCGTTTCGGGTACGCAGGGTAGTGGAAAACGGTGCAGGCCGTTTTCTCACCCGGGAAGGAGAGCGGTTCTGTAATTTCTCCAGCAACGATTATCTGGGCCTGAGCCAGCACCCGCAAATCGTTCGTGCCTGGCAGCAGGGCGCGGATCGTTACGGCGTGGGCAGCGGTGGCTCCGGGCACGTCAGCGGCTACACCACGGCCCATCAGGCGCTGGAGGAAGCGTTGGCCGACTGGCTGGGCTACCCGCGGGCGCTACTGTTTATCTCCGGTTTTGCCGCGAATCAGGCGGTGATTGCCGCCCTGATGGGCAAAGACGACCGCATCATCGCGGACCGCCTGAGCCACGCCTCCCTGCTTGAAGCCGCCAGTCTCAGCCCGGCACAGCTGCGGCGTTTTGCCCATAACGATGCCTCTCAGCTGAACGTCCTGCTGGGTAAACCCTGTTCAGGGCTTCAGCTGGCGGTCACGGAAGGGGTATTCAGCATGGACGGCGACAGCGCGCCCCTTGCCACCTTGCATGACGTCGCAAAGCAGCAGAACGCCTGGCTGCTGGTCGACGATGCCCACGGCATAGGCGTCACCGGCGAGGAGGGGCGCGGAAGCGCTTATCAGCAGGGCGTCAGGCCGGAACTGCTGGTGGTCACCTTCGGCAAAGGCTTCGGCGTCAGCGGTGCCGCGGTGTTGTGCAGCGAGCCGGTGGCCGACTACCTGGTGCAGTTCGCCCGGCACCTGATCTACAGCACCAGCATGCCCCCGGCGCAGGCCGTGGCACTCTCTGCGTCGCTTGCGGTGATCCGCGGCGAAGACGGCGCTGAACGCCGGGCTCGCCTGGCCGACCATATTCAGCGTTTCCGCCGGGGGGTAAGCGAACTGCCTTACCGGCTTACCGACTCGCACAGCGCCATTCAGCCCGTGATTGTGGGTGAAAACCATCGGGCGCTGATGCTGGCACAGGCGCTACGAGAAAGCGGGCAGTGGGTCACGGCGATCCGCCCACCCACCGTGCCGCCAGGCACCGCGCGCTTGCGTCTGACGCTTACGGCAGCGCACGAGCCGCAGGATATCGATACGCTTCTGGAGGCACTGTATGTCTCCCGTCAATAAACAGGCCGTTGCCGCTGCGTTTGGCCGGGCAGCGCAAAGCTATTCACAGCACGATGAGCTGCAACGCCTGAGCGCGCGCGGGCTGCTGGCCGCGCTCGGGGAGGGGCATTTTATGCAGGTGCTGGACGCGGGCTGCGGGCCAGGCGGCAATAGCCGCTACTGGCGCGCAACGGGCAGCCACGTCACGGCGCTGGATTTATCCGCGCAGATGCTGGATGAAGCCCGCCAGCAGCAGTCAGCAGACCGTTATCTGGTGGCCGATATCGAGGCCATCCCGCTGGAGGATGCGCTGTTTGACCTCGTCTGGAGCCATCTGGCGGTGCAGTGGTGCACCAGCCTGTCGCAGGCGTTACGCGAGCTTTACCGCGTGGCACGGCCCGGCGGAGCGGTGGCCTTTACCACCCTGCTGGAAAGTTCGTTGCCGGAGCTGAATCAGGCGTGGAGGGCGGTGGATGCGCAGCCGCACGCCAACAGGTTTCTCTCGCACGAACAGGTCACTCAGGCGCTGGCAGGCTGGCGCTATCGCAGTGAGGTCCAGACCGTCACCCTCGAATTTAGCGATGCGTTAAGCGCCATGCGCTCTCTTAAGGGCATAGGCGCGACGCACCTGCACGCCGGTCGGGAGAAGAAACCCCTTACCCGCGGACAACTCCAGCGTCTCGGGCTGGCCTGGCCGCAGGATCGGGGCCGGTTCCCGCTCTCTTATCATCTTTTTCATGGGATTATTGAACGTGACTGAACGTTATTTTGTTACCGGTACGGACACCGAAGTCGGTAAAACGGTTGCCAGCGCCGCGCTGTTGCAGGCGGCGCGTCTGCTGGGGAAAACAACGGCCGGGTATAAGCCCGTAGCCTCCGGCAGCGAGATGACGCCGGAAGGCTTACGCAATACTGATGCGCTGGCGCTACAGCGTAACAGCAGCCTTGCGCTGGCCTATTCTGCGGTGAACCCCTATACCTTTGCTGAACCCACCTCGCCGCACATCGTCAGCGCCGATGAAGATCGTCCGATTGATTTTTCGGTGCTCTCTTCCGGATTACGCAACCTGGAAACGCAGGCCGACTGGGTGCTGGTGGAGGGGGCTGGCGGCTGGTTTACCCCGCTGTCTGACGAGCAGACGTTTGCTGACTGGGTGCAGGCCGAACAGCTTCCGGTCATTCTGGTGGTGGGCGTGAAGCTTGGCTGCATCAACCACGCCATGCTGACCGCGCAGTCGGTGCAGCAGGCCGGGTTGCGTCTGGCTGGGTGGATTGCCAATGACGTGGTTGCGCCGGGTAAACGTCATGCTGAGTATCTGGCGACGCTGAAGCGAATGCTGCCTGCGCCGTTCCTCGGGGAGATCCCGTGGCTTGCCGACGGCGCAGAGCAGGCGGAAACCGGACGCTATCTTGACCTCAGCGCCTTATGTCCCGCGCCATCCAGTGCGCAATAAGATCGTCATCCAGCTCGTTAACGTGGCCCTGCGCCACGTTACGCCCGCGATAAAGCATGCAGAAACGATCCGCTACCCGGCGGATAAACGACAGCTGTTGCTCCGCTAACAGCACCGTCATTCCCAGCTCCCGATTCAACCGTACCAGCAGTTGACCCAGCCTGCGGGCGAAGCCTTGCCCTGCGCCATACATGGGCTCATCCAGAATCAACACGCGCGGGCGATTAACCAGCGCACTGGCGAGGGCAAGCTGATACTGGTCGTCGGGGGACAGCGCAGAGGCACGGCTCTGTCGCAGCGGATAGAGCTCCGGAAACAGGGCGTACACATCATTTTTTGATGTCGGGTCGGATTTCCCCGTCGCCCGCATAGCGATATGCAGATTTTCATCGACGGTCAGCTGGGAAAATATCCGCCGATCCTGCGGGACGTAGCCTATCGTTGGCGGCGCCGTTAATGCTGACGCAGGGCTGAGCAAATTACGCGGCGGCGCGCCAGCTTCATGCCATATGATGGTGCCGCTCTCAACGGGCACCTTTCCGGTAATGCAGTTCATGAGCGTGGATTTACCCATGCCAGGCAGGCCAACAATGCCCGTACAGATGCCTTGCGGGAAATCGATATTCACGTTCCATAGCGTATGTTGGCTTCCGTAAAACTGATTTACAGCACGCAGACTCAACATCTTTCTCTCCTTAAAAATGTGTGGGGTAATGCTCAGGCTGATATCTGCAAAACGCCTGCCAGAAACAAAATAATGATTAAAAAAGAGCCATTTTTAGGAATAACCCACTGCTAAAAGCTTAACGTTTGTTCGAATTGCACGCTCCCGGTGCCGTGCGTGTCGAATCGTGGTGCAGGGAAAATGACGGAATTGTGATTAAGATCTCGCCGGTTACTTATGAAAAAATGAACGTTTTCCAGGCAAAAAAGAGTGATAAAAATTTTTTACTGCCGCTTCGTGGGAAAAACCGGGAATTTGCTGGAGTGCATGCTGTACGGGCTGGAGGCAGTTATCCACTATTCCTGTGGATAACCTTGTGCATTAGAGTTAGAAAACACGCGATAAGCGAGAGAATACGCGGGTTACGCCCAAATTGATGCGAAACGCGGCTTTAGGAAATAGTCTATATTTTTTAACGAATTAGATAAAAGCAATTCCCTCAGCGCCAGCGACACCTGTTGCCATAAAACTTTCATAACCGCCCTTGACAAATGTTAAAAAAGTAATAGTTCTGGGGATAACCCCCTGAGGCTGGTGTTTTATATTGTCACAGTTGAAATTTAGCTCGCGAACGCACTAATCCTTTCTGCGCTACGCTAAATATCCTGACACGCTACTGGTTTTCCATCCAGTGTTTTTTACTGGCAATCCTGGCCACAACGAGTAAAATTACTCACCTGCCGCTTATTCTGTCATCAGGTCGTCGCCCATGAGTAAACCGTTCAAATTGAATTCTGCTTTCCGTCCTTCCGGGGATCAGCCCGAGGCCATTCGTCGCCTGGAAGAGGGGCTGGAAGACGGGCTGGCGCACCAGACCCTGCTGGGGGTAACCGGTTCGGGTAAAACCTTCACTATTGCCAACGTCATTGCCGATCTTCAGCGTCCTACGATGGTTCTCGCGCCGAACAAAACGCTGGCGGCGCAGCTGTATGGTGAGATGAAAGAGTTCTTCCCGGAAAACGCGGTGGAGTATTTCGTCTCCTACTACGACTACTACCAGCCGGAAGCCTACGTTCCCAGCTCCGACACGTTTATCGAGAAAGATGCCTCGGTGAACGAACATATCGAGCAGATGCGTTTGTCGGCGACCAAGGCGCTGCTGGAGCGTCGTGATGTGGTGGTGGTGGCCTCGGTGTCGGCGATCTACGGCCTGGGCGATCCGGATCTCTATCTCAAGATGATGCTGCACCTGACGCAGGGGATGATCATCGATCAGCGGGCGATTTTGCGCCGTCTGGCGGAGCTGCAGTACACCCGTAACGATCAGGCGTTCCAGCGCGGGACCTTCCGCGTACGTGGTGAGGTGATTGATATCTTCCCGGCGGAATCGGACGACATGGCGCTGCGCGTAGAGCTGTTCGATGAAGAGGTTGAACGCCTGTCGCTGTTCGACCCGCTGACCGGTCATGTGGAGTCGGTGATCCAGCGCTTCACCATCTACCCAAAAACGCACTACGTGACGCCACGCGAGCGTATCGTACAGGCGATGGAAGAGATTAAAATTGAGCTGGCAGACCGCCGCAAGGTGCTGCTGGCGAACAACAAGCTGCTGGAAGAGCAGCGCCTGAGCCAGCGTACCCAGTTCGATCTGGAGATGATGAACGAGCTGGGCTACTGCTCCGGCATTGAAAACTACTCACGCTACCTCTCCGGGCGTGGACCGGGCGAAGCGCCGCCGACGCTGTTTGACTACCTTCCGGCGGACGGCCTGCTGGTGATCGACGAATCCCACGTTACGATCCCCCAGATCGGCGGGATGTACCGCGGTGACCGCGCGCGTAAAGAGACGCTGGTGGAGTACGGATTCCGACTGCCGTCAGCGCTGGACAACCGTCCGATGAAGTTTGAAGAATTTGAGGCGCTTGCTCCGCAGACCATCTACGTATCGGCGACGCCGGGCAACTACGAGCTGGAGAAATCCGGTGATGACGTGGTGGACCAGGTTGTGCGTCCGACCGGGCTGCTGGATCCGATTATCGAGGTGCGTCCGGTGGCGACGCAGGTGGACGATCTGCTCTCGGAAATACGTGCCCGCTCTGCCATCAACGAGCGCGTGCTTGTGACCACGCTCACCAAACGTATGGCGGAGGATTTGACGGAGTATCTGGAAGAACACGGCGAGAAGGTGCGGTATCTGCACTCGGATATTGATACCGTGGAGCGTATGGAGATCATCCGCGACCTGCGCCTGGGCGAGTTCGACGTGCTGGTGGGTATCAACCTTCTGCGAGAAGGTCTGGATATGCCGGAAGTGTCGCTGGTGGCGATTCTGGATGCGGACAAAGAGGGCTTCCTGCGTTCCGAGCGCTCGCTGATCCAGACCATTGGCCGTGCCGCGCGTAACGTCAACGGGAAGGCGATTCTGTACGGGGATAAAATCACCCCGTCGATGGCCAAAGCGATTGGCGAAACGGAACGTCGTCGCGAGAAGCAGCAGCGCTATAACGAAGAGCACGGCATCACGCCGCAGGGGCTGAACAAGAAGGTGGTGGATATCCTGGCGCTGGGTCAGAACATTGCGAAGACCAAAGCGAAAGGCCGCGGCAAGGCCCGTTCAGTGGTGGAAGAGGATACCGTCGCGCTGACCCCGAAAGCGTTGCAGCAAAAGATCCACGAGCTGGAAGGGCAGATGATGCAGCATGCGCAGAACCTGGAGTTCGAAGAGGCCGCGCAAATCCGCGATCAGCTGCATCAGCTGCGGGATCTGTTTATTGCGGCATCGTAGTTTTTTGCCCGGTGGCGCTGCGCTTACCGGGCCTACAGGTTTAGCGTCTTTTGTAGCCCCGGTAAGCGCAGCGCCACCGGGGTTTTTGTTAACCTAATGCCTGAATCGCCTTCTCCAGCGCCTCGCGCAGCAGATGGCGGTCGTGGCGATATTTAATATCGCTGGCTTCCAGCGGCTCCTGCACCACCACGCGATCGCCAATCCCCGACACATCTACTTTTGGCCCGACCACGACACCATCGATAATTTTCTTACCAACATACTGTTCCATCAGGTCCAGCTTATCCGCCAGCGACAGGCTTGCCGCCGCCGGACTGAGTTCGCGGCCTAAATTACCGATATAGACCATGGGCGCAGGCGTTCTGCGCAGCGCCTGCGCCAGCTCTTTCACCAGCAGGATCGGCATCAGGCTGGTATAAAAACTCCCCGGCCCAATCAGGATCAGATCGGCATCGCCAATCGCTTCAACCGCTTCACGCGTTGCGGGTACGCTGGGGTAGGTCATCAGCTCTTTTGGCGGAAGGAGAAGCTGGTCGATATTCACTTCACCATACACTTCGTGATCGTCAGCATCGATCGCCATCAAATCTACCGGCTGTTCGGACATCGGGATCAGGAACGCATCCACTTTTAGCAGGTTACGAATTAAATTGATCGCTTCCAGAGGGCGCACGCTCAGGTGATCCAGCGCCTTTAACATCAGATTTCCAAGGTTATGGCCTGAAAGTTCGCCATTTCCCCCAAAACGGTACTCAAACATCGCCGAGGCCACGCTTGGCTCAGTGATGAGCTGGTTGAGGCAGTTGCGCATATCACCCCAGGCTATCCCGCCTTCAGCACGTCGGATCCGCCCGGTTGAGCCGCCGTTGTCCGTTGTTGTCACGATGCCCGTCAGGCGTGAGCCCAGTGACGATAACGACGACATAACCCGTCCCAGACCGTGACCTCCTCCAAGAGCGACCACGCGGTCCAGATCCGCAAAAGTGCGATTGCGCATACCTATTCCTTATCCTGTTAAGCTTGCGTCACAGTAACGCAACTACTCCTAAAAGACGATGCCTCTCACAAACCATAATGACGTATATCAATGCGAAAGCGCTGTTTTTGCGTATTCTGTAGTGAAAATGCACGATAACATCGTTATGTATAAATTTATATAGCGAAAAGCGACAATGGCGAAGTGGCGATTTCCACGCTACTATCGCCATAACCACGTTTTCAAAACTGAAAACATACACTCTAGCCCTGGCGCCTGTGTCGAGAGATATGGCGCCCTGGCCGTGGCGGATTTGCCACCAGGGTACAGAAAGAAATGACTGTGCCTCCCGATCTGGAAAGGTGTACATGGCTTCACAACTTACTGATACTTTCGCGCGTAAGTTTTTCTACTTACGTTTGTCGATTACCGACGTGTGTAACTTCCGTTGCACCTACTGCCTGCCCGATGGCTACAAGCCGGGCAGCGTCACCAATAATGGCTTTCTCTCCGTGGAAGAAGTACGCCGCGTCACGCGCGCGTTCTCTGAACTCGGTACGGAAAAAGTGCGTCTTACCGGGGGAGAGCCCTCCCTGCGCCGTGATTTCCCTGACATCATTGCCGCCGTGCGTGAAAACGAACGTATCCGCCAGATAGCGGTGACCACCAACGGTTACCGCATGGCGCGTGACGTGGCGAACTGGCGCGATGCGGGGCTGACGGCGATCAACGTCAGCGTCGATAGCCTGGACGCCCGTCAGTTCCACGCCATTACCGGCCAGGATAAGTTCCAGCAGGTAATGGACGGCATCGATGCCGCGTTCACCGCCGGTTTCGACAAGGTCAAAGTCAATACCGTGTTGATGCGTGATGTGAACCACCATCAGCTGGACACCTTTCTGGCGTGGATCAAACCGCGCCGCATTCAACTGCGTTTTATTGAGCTGATGGAGACCGGGGAGGGCAGCGAGCTGTTCCGTCGCCATCACATCTCCGGCATGGTCCTGCGTGACGAACTGCTGAAACGCGGCTGGATCCACCAGATCCGCCAGCGCAGCGATGGCCCGGCGCAGGTCTTTTGTCATCCGGATTATGAAGGCGAAATCGGCCTGATCATGCCCTATGAAAAAGACTTCTGTGCCAGCTGCAACCGCCTGCGCGTCTCCTCTGTTGGCAAGCTGCACCTCTGCCTGTTCGGGGATGGCGGCGTCGATCTGCGCGATTTGCTGGAAGACGACGCCCAACAGGACGCGCTTGAAGCACGCATTTCCGAGGCGCTGACGCACAAAAAGCAGACCCATTTCCTGCATCAGGGCAACACCGGCATTACTCAGAACCTGTCCTATATCGGCGGGTAATCAGGCTTTAGAAGGAACCAGAAGATGAGTCAGGTAAGCGCGGAATTTATCCCGACACGCATTGCAATTCTTACCGTTTCCGAACGTCGTGGTGAAGAGGATGATACCTCCGGCCACTGGCTGCGCGAGGCGGCACACGAAGCCGGGCACCAGATTGTTGATAAAGCGATCGTCAAAGAGAACCGTTACACCATTCGCGCTCAGGTTTCACAGTGGATTGCGAGTGATGACGTCCAGGTTGTACTGATCACTGGCGGCACCGGCTTTACCGCAGGCGACCAGGCGCCGGAAGCGCTGCTTCCGCTGTTCGATCGCGAAGTAGAGGGCTTCGGCGAAGTGTTCCGCATGCTCTCATTTGAAGAGATTGGCACCTCTACGCTCCAGTCCCGTGCCGTCGCGGGGGTAGCGAACAAGACGCTGATCTTCGCCATGCCGGGCTCGACCAAAGCCTGCCGCACCGCGTGGGAAAACATTATTGCCCCGCAGCTGGATGCCCGTACCCGTCCGTGTAATTTCCATCCCCATTTAAAGAAATAAGCTATGTCACAACTGACCCACATAAACGCCGCTGGCGAAGCGCATATGGTGGATGTCTCCGCCAAAGCCGAAACGGTGCGCGAGGCGCGTGCTGAAGCGTTCGTCACCATGCTGCCGGAGACGCTGGCGATGATTATCGACGGTAGCCATCACAAGGGTGATGTGTTTGCCACCGCCCGCATCGCCGGTATTCAGGCCGCTAAACGCACCTGGGACCTCATCCCGCTCTGCCATCCGCTGATGCTTAGCAAAGTGGAGGTAAATTTGCAGGCGCAGCCGGAGCATAACCGCGTACGTATCGAGTCCCTGTGCCGCTTAACCGGGAAAACCGGCGTGGAGATGGAGGCGTTGACGGCAGCCTCCGTGGCGGCGCTGACCATCTACGACATGTGCAAAGCGGTGCAGAAAGATATGGTGATTGGCCCGGTGCGTCTGCTGGCAAAAAGCGGCGGCAAATCCGGTGATTTTAAGGTGGAAATCCATGATTAAGGTGCTCTTTTTTGCCCAGGTCCGTGAGCTGGTTAATACCGACAGCCTGACGCTGGACGGCTCTTTCGAAAACGTCGCCGCCCTGCGTGCGCATCTGGCGGCGCAAAGCGACCGCTGGGCGCTGGCGCTGGATGAAGGCAAACTGTTGGCCGCCGTGAATCAGACGCTGGTGGAGTTGACCCACCCGCTGGCTGATGGGGATGAAGTGGCCTTCTTCCCGCCGGTCACAGGGGGTTGAGATGACGGAAACCCGAATTCTGGTTGGCCATGAGCGTTTTAACGTGGGCACGGAATATGACTGGCTGGCCGGGCGCGACGAAGACGGCGCGGTCGTGACCTTTACCGGGAAAGTGCGTAATCATAATCTCGGCGACAGCGTAAAAGCGCTGACGCTGGAGCACTATCCGGGAATGACCGAAAAATCGCTGGCGGCCATTGTCGAAGAGGCGCGAGGCCGCTGGCCGCTGGGGCGCGTTACGGTTATCCATCGCATCGGCGAAATGTGGCCCGGCGAAGAAATTGTGTTTGTCGGCGTCACCAGCGCCCATCGCGGGAGTGCTTTTGCGGCGGGGGAGTTCATCATGGATTACCTCAAAACTAAAGCGCCGTTCTGGAAGCGTGAAGCGACGCCGGAAGGTGAGCGCTGGGTGGAATCGCGGGACAGCGACAAACAGGCTGCCAGCCGCTGGTAACAGGTTTACGTGGATGTGTTAGTCTTAACGTGTGTGTTTACTTAATCAGGAGTGAATCATGGACCGATTTCCGCGTTCCGATTCGATAGTTCAGCAGACCCGTAGCGGGCTGCAAACCTACATGGCTCAGGTATATGGCTGGATGACGGTTGGCCTGCTGCTTACCGCGTTTATCGCGTGGTATGCGGCAAACACGCCTGAACTGATGATGTTTATCTTCTCCAGCAAAATCACCTTCTTTGGGCTGATTATTGCGCAACTGGCGCTGGTATTCGTGCTCTCCGGGCTGGTGCACAAGCTCAGCGCGGGCATGGCGACCACGCTGTTTATGCTCTATTCGGCGCTGACCGGGCTGACGCTCTCCAGTATTTTCATCGTTTACACCTACTCCTCCATCGCCAGCACCTTTGTGGTGACCGGCGGGATGTTCGGTGTGATGAGCCTGTACGGTTACACCACCAAACGTGACCTGAGCGGCTTCGGCAACATGCTGTTTATGGGGCTGATAGGGATTGTGCTGGCGTCGCTGGTGAACCTGTGGTTGAAGAGTGACGCGCTGATGTGGGCGGTGACCTATATCGGGGTGGTGATCTTCGTGGGCTTAACCGCCTACGACACCCAGAAGCTGAAAAACATCGGTGAACAAATTGATGTTCGCGACAGTTCAAACCTGCGCAAATACTCGATTCTGGGCGCGCTGACGCTGTATCTGGACTTCATCAACCTGTTCCTGATGCTGCTGCGTATCTTCGGCAACCGTCGCTAGTCAGGGTGGCGCTGTCTGATGCCCTCACCCTTACCCTCTCCCACAGGGCTGA
>NZ_JADCLG010000070.1:0-959 GCF_014982425.1 Enterobacter cloacae complex sp. I1M
AGTACAGGGGCCCTATCTAATAATGTGTTTAATGTTGACTCTTTAACTGTTTTTTCATTGGTCACCCGTGGTGAATATATCACCATAAATAATTTCTTTAATGCCGTGGTTAAATTTTTTTCGCCAAATTGGCTGATGTATAACATTAAGGCAGTATCAAGCAACTCTTTTAAGTATTGGCAGCCTTCGAGAGGTATAATTAGTTCCTGGTAGCATTGAAGGAAATTTTGATGCTCTGGTGTAATGGCAAGTTCTGGATCCATCTCAGGAGACATAAAATGGTTTTGAATCCCCTGAAAGTAGGCTAGGTAGTGAATAGTATTAATCCCTGTATTGAGGGGTTGCCGTAATTCATAACCTTCTAGTGTTTGTTCAACTAAATAGCGGCCCTGGCTTTGCTTATTTGTTCGATGACTTACAGATCGTCCATATGCAATATCTGGTCCTATAGTTGTCATTTCACCAAATTCTGTTACTACCGCACTTCGCACAAGCAAAGGTTTTCGATGGCTTGGTACATCACGCTTGCGCAACGTATTACAAAACCTTCCCCGAAGTAAGGAGTTAATTATAGGGTTGAGATCTCCCAATATTTCCCAGCGCCGGGCGTAATGATTTTGTTGTTGGCGTTCAATACTACGTAAATGATGTGCTTTTATAATATCAGAGCCTGTAAGACGAACCCCTCCGGTATTCTGCGTCTCAAAAAATCGATATGCCTCATCTTCTGAATCAGTCACTACCAGAGTAAAGTTTACGTCAGTGGCTGAAAATGTTGGCTCTGATGACTGTTTAAGAGTTTTCAACAACCATTGAAAATTGCTTCGGATTTGATGCTGAGACTGTGGAGAATGGTAGGATACATTATTTACATATTTTGATATTTGGTGGGGGTTCAATATCGCATTAATCAGTGTTAATGAGGTTAGTCGTTGCTGGCCATCAATAATATTTAATAT
>NZ_JADCLG010000071.1:0-568 GCF_014982425.1 Enterobacter cloacae complex sp. I1M
CAAGTATATTTATCATCAAACCAACATCTATGAGGGAAAATTAGCACGATATTGCTCTGCAATTAAAATTAACCAAAGATACCATTAGCCCAGTATCTTTTTACTGTGGAAAGGCTTATTCCTAAAGTCTTTGCTACCTTAGATTGAGAAAGTCGCTTTTTTTTCTCATTTTGAATTAGAACAAAGTATTTACTTCCCTCTGGCCTTCCAAGGATTTTATTCGAGCTTATTCTATTAGATTGCATCTTGGGTTCCTTATTAGCAAGTAATTGTCATTCAGTTGTTAGTCACCATCAATAAGTTGATAACCTGTATGCAACCAGAATGGTTATGCTTAACATTGGTGTCAGAAATTATGGTTAACTTCATTGGTAAAGGGATTAATGATGATGACATTTCCTCCTGTCAAAGCTTTTTGTGATGCATCGCCTTCATCAATGACAGAAACCATTACAGCCAGATCATTTGTGTAATAGATTGGTATCCAACAATAGCATGATTGTTCAGGGCAGATTTTATTTCGTTTCAATACTGCTTCAACTCCAAATGTGATAAGTTCAAAGATTGG
>NZ_JADCLG010000072.1:0-663 GCF_014982425.1 Enterobacter cloacae complex sp. I1M
ATAAAAACCCCACCCCATTAAGGTAAAAATAATCATCGGATATGAGAAAAACTGTTTTTTTTACTGTCATGGTATCCGTCCTGTCAGCGGTAGTGTTTCATAAAATCACAAAAAGCAGCTACGGATAAAGGTCGTGAAAAAAAATACCCTTGCATATGTATGATTCCAGCGTTTCCCAGAGCCTCTTTCTGATGTTGATTTTCCACCCCTTCCGCAACAATATGCACCCCGCACAGAGAGGATACTTTTACGATGCCATCAATTAACTTCCGGTAAATTAGTTCAAAGTTCTCTTTTATCTGCGTAACCGAGCGATCCAGTTTTAGAATTGAAACATTACTTACGCCAAAAAATTTCATTGCAGCAGTGTTTATCCCAGCATCATCAATAGCGAACTTCACTCCGATAGAATTATAGAATGCGATTGCATTCAGAATATCACTGGTCGCGTCAGTAATATTTCTTTCCACTATCTCAAGCAGGATCACCACATCTGTTTTGAAATAACTCTTAAACCTCACTACCGCATTCCTGATAGTTTGAGAGCTTATCTGACCACAGGTGATATTCAGAGAAAAAACAAAGCCCGATGGGATTTCGCCTGCGCCGTCATTTTTCCTTAACAGTTCTGCCGTTTTCAGTAAAAGCTCTCTTGCATAAAAA
>NZ_JADCLG010000073.1:0-582 GCF_014982425.1 Enterobacter cloacae complex sp. I1M
AAATGACACTCCCTTATCAATAGATATTGTAGATGTGATTTTTCTATTTACTCCATTGTTATTGATAATGATGTCTTGTATGCAACAATCAACATCATCCCTACCTATTTCATTATCTCGAATATTTGCTCCCTTGAAAATAATTGAAATGTCGAATTTCTTTAAATTCTCAGGAATTTCTAATACAACATGTTTACGTCTTTTGGCACCCGCAGTTTTCCCTTCGTCTATTGTTCTTATTTTCACATCACTTTTAGTTTCTATCGTAATAAATTCAATATTTGGCTTTTTATTGCCATCCATATCTTGTTTTATTAAGTCAAATTCCAGACTCTCCCAACTATCGATACTCTCTGCGTCAAAATGTTTTTTTATAAATTGAGAGCTAAATAACCCTCCAAGTTTATCTTCTAATTGACCAGGGAAATTATCGACTTGATATTTAACTAGTGAGTGAATGGTTTTATTATCATCTATCCTATTACGTATCTGTTTTTTATTTTCCCACAACTCAACAGTTGGATCTCTAAATAGCCCAAGTTTAGATAAGTCAAAGTTACCTGAGTAGACACACTCATAAAG
>NZ_JADCLG010000074.1:0-2786 GCF_014982425.1 Enterobacter cloacae complex sp. I1M
TATCACGGGTTATTTTGTGTTTATAAAACCCCTGATCAATAACTTCATCTGTGTGGCGAATGTGCATATTCCACGCGGAGTAAAAAAACTCTTCCATAGTTAATTTTGGTTCGGTTCGTGTTGTTATATTTTCTTTCTCTTTAAAAAGGCTGCCCAATGTTAATTCAAAATTATGAGCTATATGGTATTGCAACGTTATTTTATTTAATGCAGGGGCAGTTGAGTTTAGCAAAAATGATATCACCTCTGATCTAGAATATCCTTTTATACGGCTATACGTATCAATTGCTTCGATAGTGGATTGCTTGTTGGGGCTAAATGTTATACGTTTTTGCATATTCCCTCCTTCTCTTCGTTATTCTAATAGCATCAATTACTTGACCACTATTCACAGGTATTCTATTCATCAAACTTCTGTGCCGAAAAATCACCAATCCGTGCAGTGATGCAACCTGCAGAGTATGAGATTTTATAGTCAATCAACCCAGCTATTCTGACTATTCATCAGAATAGCTGGTAGTTATAATTTTTATTTCCCTATAAATATCCTTTCGCTGAGAGAGTTAGCAAAAAATCGGAAATATCATTGCGTAACCAATAATGTCTTCCATTAATTTGCTTTGGACGAGGTAAACCATCAGGTAGTTTGTCTTGGCAAAGCCATTTTCGAATGGTCTGGGATTTGTAATTGATGATTTTAGCCAGTTCACTAGTGGAGATAAGTTGCGGCTGAAAGAACTCTTGATGTTCAAATGCGCTCATTTCGCCACCTCAATATGTGAGATGAGGAAAAATAAGGAGATAGAAATAATTAATAAGGATGAAATAGCCAGGTTAGAATTAAAAAAATAATTTTTTTGGACACTATTGGGGTCACTATTACTACCATCTGAAGATGACAATGAGGAACTTTTGGAGGATTTTGTCGAACTCCGACGTGATCTAGACGTTAGGCTTTTGAATGGCATGAAATGTGCGATAACAACCCCCACATCCCTTCTGAGCAGAGGAAGTTTTACAATAATACGCCATGAAGATGGTTTTCGAGAAAAACCAGTAACACCTAAACGTTGAATTATTTTTTTCCAGAAAAAAGCACTGTTTTTTTGGGGCTGGTGTAGACCCCACTTAGCTCTAATAGCTTCTGGTTGATTTTCTGTAAATTCAGTTATTGTGCGAATCACTGTAGTTTATCTCCTGCTGAGTGAGTGAAATATCTTTAGACTGTGATTAAAAATACCTGAAAAAAGTTTTCTGTCAACATGTGAAATTTTTTGTAAGTAATTGATTTTTAAATTAATCAACGCTATTCAACGCTGTTTTTAATTCCTGCTTGTTCTAAGATCCATGTCTCAATTTTTTCGTGCCATTTTCTGAGCAAGTCCAGCGGGCGGCGGCGATAGTGCTTTTCAGCAAGAGCACTAGGCTTATGGCCCATAATCTGTGCAACAATGCCCGTTGGTACTTCTACCCATTCTGCTAATGTACCGAAACTACGGCGTAATCCATGCAAACTGATATGTGGTAACTCAGCGCGGCTTAACGCTCGATTGTGTGCTGAACGAGGTTCAATAATTTTGCCGCTTTTGCTGTTACTCCTGAAAACCCAATCCTCCACGTCAGAATTTGGGGTTTGCACCAGTGCGCTTAACAGGTCAGAAACATAAGGAGTGAGAGGTATGATACGTTCGCCTTCGATCTTGTCTTTAATTCGCACGCTTGACCACTTGAAATCGACGTCTGACCAGCGAAGCGACGCAATTTCTTCACGCCGTGCACCGGTGAGCAAAAGTATTTGGAGATAGGCCGATGCAATGGGATTAATGAGGCTACGTACGGCACTGAACCAGCCTTTAAGCTGTTCTTTTTGCAAGCAATCATCGGCTTTACTCGCTGACACGGGAACCATTTTTCTTACGTTGTAATCTTGTGCCAGATCGCCTGGAATAATCCCTTGATATTTTTTCTGATAATTACTCCATTTGATGAAAGCTCGTAGTAGGCGATAAGCGTGAGCAGTGACGGTAGGTCTATTTTGTCTTTCTGTACTCAGCCACGCTGCTATGTACTCCGAGGTTAGCTCCGATAACGGTAGGTCGAGCAAGCTAGCTAATGGTCCAGCCGAGGTCGGGCCCTTGCCTCTTTTTTTACTTTCGCCTCCACGGCTGGACAAGTTAATGTGATCGGCAATGTATCGAGTAGAATATGGGCGTTTAGTTTTTGCGCTGATACCGGTTCTCAACTCTTGTAGGTAGTCTTCCCAGGCGACGGAGAAAATCACTTTTGTTTTACGTGATTCAGCTTGCCGCGATTCTGCTTCTGCGATTTTTTCTGCCTTAGCAATACGTGGATCTATCCCGGTATCGATCAACGTTTGTAACCGTCTTGCTTCGGTCCTTGCATCATCAATCCTCCAGTCGTTAATGTTGCCAATAGTCATGCGAAGGGTTTTCCCCGCATATACGCTTTGGAACACAAAGGCTTTTGCTCCACGAGTTGCCCGACATGCAAGGGTTGTTACATCCGCATCCCAAAGAAATGCTTGGGTTTTTCCTTCAGGTAAAGCAAATTTTCGAATGCGCTCGAAGGTGAGTTTTTGTCTGGGAAGTGCCATTTTGGGGCTCCAAATGAGAAATGTTACACCACCATAATGTAATGGCTGGTGTAAGTAAAATGAGGGAATAAACATCAACACCTGTCAATTTTTATCAACAGGTGATTTTCATAACTTAATGTTTTATAATGAATTGCTTGTTTTAAGAATAGGTTTTTAAAGGGGTAAAAAT
>NZ_JADCLG010000075.1:0-2674 GCF_014982425.1 Enterobacter cloacae complex sp. I1M
AATAAAAGCTTCTACATTGATGGCTTTATAAATAATTTTATTATTTCCCCGGGAAATAAAATTAAGCTATTGACAAATGATACAACTCTTATTGTTAATCCTGATTTGGAAAACTCAGTTTGTTTTTTAGATGAAAATATAAAAAAAGCTGACATTGGTCAGTATGGATGTATAAAATTTAATAAATTAATTGAGAATAATAGTGATGCTGAGTTCATTATTAAATCAGGATTGGATGAAATAACGTTCATTGTAGAAGATTTTAAAGCTGATCGAAATGTTGTGATGCCCTTGATATTCGATAAAGATAAAGAACGCAAATTACTTGATGATAATTACTATGGCATATATGATTTGCAGTCAAAAAAAATACTTATTGATAACCGTACTGTTGAGCCTGAAGAACAAGACCTAAAATTATTAGATTATGAAAAAATTTTTTTAAATGAGGGTATTATTGGTGTATATGGTTGTAAAAAAGAACCATTAAGTAGTTTACAAGCTTCAGATGAAAATTTGTTCTTAGGCTATAAAGAACTCTATGATTATTTATCAAAGAGGAATGCCGTTTTATCTCTTGTGTCATGGGGGGAGGAGCTTAGAAGCATTGTTTCAAAATTAGTTAAGGACTATATTCATTTCATTGGCAACATACCATATGGGATTATTCTTTCAGAAGCTCAAAAAAATGTAATCAAAATTGGTGTTATAGAAAATGAAAATGAATTTTTAATTTCACCTTTACATCCTCTTAATTTAGCCTATTTTTTAGAATTGACAAACCAAATTGCTTTAGATAACGAGAAAAGCCAGGATGAAACATCTTCATTCTATTCAATGCCATCTATTACTTTCAAACGTTTAAATATTCGTGGGATGATACCTTTCGTTTTCAATAATAATAATGGATTCGCATATGTTACACCCCTTGAAAACAATTGCTCTTGGTTAAAAGCATTGCCACACTCGATTAGTGAATATGATTATGTTCCTAAATTAGTGAAGGATAAAATTAATGAGTTTGAAATAGCATTCGGAGAGCTTTTTAAAGAAGATGGAACGCTCATAATTAATGCAATAAATCAAAATCACTCGAGAGAATTTTTTAAAGGTGTTGTGAAATATTTTAAGCAACACATTGAGCTTCCAGATGTTTTATCAATCCATATTAATTTTTATGATGATAAATTCATATACAATACATTTGATGTTTTTTCAGAGTTAAATGAATTAGAAACTTTATGTTCTTTGCTGGATTTGAAAAGCAAGAAGGAAAAAGATTCTGTTTATTCTCTTACAGATATGCTCCGTAGTAATATTACCTATAATAAATATGAAAACTCAATTGAAAATGCTACTTATAATTATGCGCATTTATCGTTTTTTAATAACGACAATAAAATATCTTGCGTGAATGTTCGTGTTGGAGATCAACCTAGCGGCCTTTGTGCAAATGGTTTAATATGTTCTGAAGCATCCCAAAGCGAAAATGGAAGTTATTTCACTTCTTTTGGCTTACAGGGCGTTGAAGCTGAAGCTGTGCCACACTTGCATTTGGCTAAAATATATAGTTCTCTTATTACCCCAACCTGGAAAGAAAACTGTAAATATAATGGTTCTGAAACATTAGCTATAGCAGTAAGTAGTGACTTCAAAAGTACACTTAAAAAAATATATGAGTCCTCCATCTGGACAGTAATTATTGATCCTAAAGTGACGTTGGATTTTTTCACAAATCAAGATATGTTACTAATCCATTTCTCTGATAATTATACGCATAGTGCCGGATATGACGCTGTTACAGTAAGTCAGTCGGAAAAGCTTTTTGCAAAACTGTTGAATAGTGGTAAAGGCTCTAGGATATCTGAATTCAATGCTTTTAATGGGAAGTGGTTGTTACAGTTATTAACATCAACTGAAAAATCAAGAAAAGGCCTTGAAGGAGAGGTTGCAGCTTACAAATTAGCAACTTCAGTTCTGAGAAAAAATGGAGTAACATGGATACCTATTTCTATTGGTGAAACTATAAGGGCTTCGAAAAATATTGGTTTAAAACTTGATGATGTTGAGATGTCTGTCGCTAATGGGAATACAACTGGCCCTATTTCAGACGATATTTTAATGGTCGGGTTTGACGGTAAAACATTACAATTCGTTCCCTTAGAAGTCAAAACCGGACGAGGAGCTGATTATAAAAAAGCTTTAACGCAAGTGAAGGCTCTTGCAAAACACTTTAATGGAATTTTTTCTAGCGACGATCTTAAGTCTATTATTTATAAATCTCTTTTCGCAAGACAGTTAATATCGCAAGTTGAAAAATATAATCTTTATGAGATTTTCCCTGAAGGTTATTTCAACAGCATATTTGATTCTAAAGAATATCTTCTTTCAGGTAAATATATATTAGATGAGCTTTGTTCATATGAAGGAATGATTATCTCTCATGTTGATAATGACTATATATTTAATACAAAGTGCAATGTAGATGAAAAAATTCTTTTCATAGAGTTACCTTCTATGATTAACCAGTTAATATCAAAGCCTCTAAGTGAGTTGTTCGACAGCGATTTTTTGATAACTCACTGTGGAATTCCACCTAAATTTTTAAGCTGTAATCATTTACACAAGGACTCTGTTAGTTTTTTAGAAGATATGTACACTAGCAGTCTAAATG
>NZ_JADCLG010000076.1:0-574 GCF_014982425.1 Enterobacter cloacae complex sp. I1M
CTAATATATAACGACAGTTTTCAGGATAATGAACTAATCCCGGATAATCATCCAGTTCCAACCCCAGGGCACTGTACCATGCCCTTACAATCATCATCCGTAAATTGCTTTCAGCCTCATAATCACCTAAATGGTAATAAGCATCTTTGTTAAAAAAAAGACCAAGATGAAAGTGGCATTTTCCCTCTTCGGAAAACTCACGTACCCAAACGTGACGAACACGGTTTGGATAGATTCGTTTACCGTTAGCTGCTCTGGCTTTCTCATTGGCCTCCAGCATTGCATTTAACGCATTACGGAAACGGGATATCGCTCCAGGCTCCAGATTTGGGAAACAGCAAACTGTATCTCCTCTATCTAATATAGGGGGATAATGGGCATCAATACGTAATGCCATTGTTCTAGGGAATTCACTTACAGCATCATTGACGACTCGTTCAATATGCTTTTTATAGGCGAGTACATGCTCACCATGAGAACCATGATATAACTCCATATTTATACCTTGTAGTTAGTCCTACAGTATACTAAAACCTTATCTATTAACATAATTAGCTAGTAAGGTGTCTATTAT
>NZ_JADCLG010000077.1:0-448 GCF_014982425.1 Enterobacter cloacae complex sp. I1M
CACGCCGCACCCACAACTCAAACGCCGCCCCCCACATCCAACCCCCCCCCCCCCCCCCCACACACAACGCCACCCCCAGACATCAAACAAGTAGAAAGGCCATCCGAAAGGATGGCCTTTTTGCGTTATGCCCTCAGCTAAACCAATTTCCTTATCAGATATTCCAACGAGTGCCGTTAATACCTTACTTGACGTATTAAAGCGTCTTAACCCAGCTATAAATGAATTCACGGAATGCATAATGCTTACTCGCAGCAGCGTTAAATCAATTCAGTGATTCAGACTGAGGTTGTATAGGTAAGGAAATAGGGCTATAAAAAAAACAGGATACTGAATCTAAAAGTTATCTGATGATATCTGAGAGGGGAAATATACATCACTTTGATTAGATAAAATAAAAGCGCGGATATGGCCGCGCTTTAAAAAGAATTATTTAGTAAGTGCGACA
>NZ_JADCLG010000078.1:0-347 GCF_014982425.1 Enterobacter cloacae complex sp. I1M
GGGGGGGGGGGGGGGGGGGGGGGGGGGGGGGGGGGGGGGGGGGGGGGGGGGGGGGGGGGGGGGGGGGGGGGGGGGGGGGGGGGGGGGGGGGGGGGGGGGGGGGGGGGGGGGGGGGGGGGGGGGGGGGGGGGGGGGGGGGGGGGGGGGGGGGGGGGGGGGGGGGGGGGGGGGGGGGGGGGGGGGGGGGGGGGGGGGGGGGGGGGGGGGGGGGGGGGGGGGGGGGGGGGGGGGGGGGGGGGGGGGGGGGGGGGGGGGGGGGGGCGGGCGGGGGGGGGGGGGGCCCCCCCGCACAAAGCCGGGCGGAGGAGGGACGCGGGAAGCCGCCGCGCCCGCCGCGCGCCGCGCGG
>NZ_JADCLG010000079.1:0-684 GCF_014982425.1 Enterobacter cloacae complex sp. I1M
GTCTAGAGCAGAGAGATAATCCGAAATTTTTATTTGTTCTTTTAGGCTCGGTATTTGCAGTTCTATATCAAAAAAATCATTTACCCCAATATTTAACAAGCCATGATTTCTAGCCCCTTCTTGGGCAACTTTTTCTATAGATCTATTTTGAAGACCACTCTCGAAGTAATGCTGGTAGAAACTGTTAGATTGATTAGTATTTAATTTGAAACAAATATATAAAGTTGACACCACACCTCTATCATAGTTAGTCAACATTTTTATCGCACCCATTGGGTAACCTTGTGAATAGCTCTTATTATACGCAAACTCACCATTGTTGATCAAATAATAACCAGTAACATTTTTAGAAGCTATTTGCTTATTAAAATAAGACATTTGATCAACCAATCCATCTCGACCAGATATGGTTAGAATTGTTTGGTTGTTTTCTTTATTTTTTCTTGTTACACGAGTTGCTACGTCTTTTAATTGGCAAGAATTCCACTCAGGAAACTCCTCCCCATTCTCATCCTTAAACCGCACTTCCTGACTAAAAATCTTCTGCATCATGCCTTTTTTATACTGACATAGCAGGTCGTACTGCTGGTTCAGTAACGTAATTCTTTCGTCAACAGAGGACAGAAAATCAGCGATTTTGGTTTGCTCATCTATTTCAGGTTCTAATATATCTAAGGAATGCAG
>NZ_JADCLG010000008.1:0-142012 GCF_014982425.1 Enterobacter cloacae complex sp. I1M
CTTATACAAGGTTTATATAGAGGGAGTTTGTTTACCTTTTGCTTATGGTCGCTAATAATAATATATTCGTACTTATCAAACCCGTACTTATTATCCACTATATTTAACGGGGTATTAAATTATAAAATTGATACATTCGAAAGGTTATCATCCATGGGAGATAGATTATTAATGGCATATATTGCCGTGACATTAATCGCAATACTTTTGTCAGCAGTTGATAATTTTGTTGTTAAAAGAAACAGATAATTACAGAAAAAAAACACCTAAGGGCTATAATTTATCCCTTAGGTATTCAGCCCCATGTACGCATCGCCTCTTCAAGTTTGATCGGCTCGTTTGCTGCCTCCCGCTCAACAGCGGCAATATGAGGCGCAAAATCAGCAATGCTGAAGGCAGGGGTGTTTTTGGTACGGTTTACGTTTGCCAGCACAGAAGAAACCAGTGCCGCACCCCACTCCGTTCGCATCATCAGGTTCAGATTGCCGTACTTCTGCCGGTACTGCACCCACTGCTGGAACTCGCGGAAGCTGAGGCGTTCTTTTGCCTCAGCGATAGTGCGGCCACCTATCCCGTTAAGGACTAGTTCGCACCAGATTTCGTCTTCTGCGCTGAGTCCGTCTTTCCCAGATCGTTAACTTCCTGAATAGCCACCAACAGCGCCACGGTCAGGCCACCGTCCAGCGCGCCACGGTCTGGATCGGCCTCGCCGGTAACATCGGCAACCGTAAACACCTGATGCCCATTTTCATCGCAAATTGACGCTGCGATACGGCCAGCTACCCCATCTATACGGCCCAGACCAGCAAGCACATCTGATGTGGCAGTGTGATAGCCAAGTGGACGGATATACGTTGTCGCTGTATGTTCCTTACCATCCTGTGATTTCCAGGTAATCTCTTTTTCCACCGGGCGGCCGGTAAACGCTCCCGTTTCTTTCAGTGTGTCGAGTGTCAGTTTCATTTATCTTTCCCGATAATGTTTGTTGAAACACGGGGGTTCAACCCCGCCAGTGATCAGCTACCAGACTGCTCTTTCGGAATCCATGCCCCCTGCCCGGAACGCTGGATAGTAGCAGAAGTCTGCACGACCGTGTTTCCCTGGAAGTCGAACGGGAAGTCGGAAACATATCCCTTGAATACGTACCAGGTGCGATCAGAAGGAAGCACCAGACCATCAACAGCTTCCGGTCCTGTTCCCGCTGTCGGCTTTGATTCACCATCAGACCAGCCGATAGCAAACGTTACGTCGCTCTGGTCATTTGACTCTGCCATGTTGCTGAGCATCAGGTGGCTGGCGTTAGTTGGATCTGCGTTAAGCGTGGCCGTTGCCTGCCCCGGTGTACGCAATCCCTTTTTATATTTTCGGGTGTTACGTTCGCTCAGGCAGGTGTCATCAATCTGATCTGCCGGGCTTCCACCTGGTGAAAATGCAGTGATGCATTCAATTTCGCTCACGACACCATTCGCGAGCACGTACAACTGTGTGCCTTGAGTCACTACTGACATGGTTATCTCCGGGTAAAAAAAACCGGCGGCGCCGGTGTGTTATGGAAGGTTGTTTTATCGTTTGACGAGCCAGTCGACGTCGAAGGAATAACGGTACTTCATGGTACTGGGTTCCAGCTCCTGCGTACCCCATCTGGTGATTATTGCGCTGCCTTCGATCGCATCGCGAAGCGCCCGCGCAACCGTGATAACTTCAGTATCTGTGTCGGCGTAAACGTCAATCTGAACAGAAAAGCGGTCTATATCGGGGCGCTGCTTCAGGTAATTTTGAGGATCACCGTCAATGTTCTGCCAGACCGCATAGGGATAGACAACTTCATTAAAATGCTTGCCGAAGGGGTACAGCCTTACGGGAGATTCTCCCAGCAGGGAGCGAACCTCCTGGCTGGCTGCACAAACTTTAAAAACAGGCGCTATCATGCTTTGGTCCCCTTTTTCACGGCCTGCCTGATCGCACGATCGATAGCTTTTTCCATTTCTTCCGCAAAAACGTTAATGACAGGGCCATCGATACCGTTCATCGCGGGGCGGATGATAGGTCGTGCTTCTGCATGCTCTGTTCCGAATTCAAGCATTCGCCAGTACCAGGTGTCGCCGCCGGGATTCCCTTTGTCGCCTGCTGTTTTGTAGATTCCACCGGCTCGACCCTTTCTGACGTTGGCTTTTGTCTGGGCATACTGTCGCGCACCGCCCATAACGCCAACGCGGAAAGTCAGGTTACCCGTTCTCCGGAATTCACGACTACCAAAGCTGGCAACGATATTTTTATAGATGGCCTCTTTGGTCAGTGGGTCATCAACCCGGGCAGCATTACTCCGGGCACGGTCCCTGATTAAGTTCGCGGCTTTACGAAGCGCAAATCGTCCCGCTTTGTTACGGGTGACGTCCGATACTGCCTCCATTTTCCCAAGCAGGGAATCAAGCCCGGTAAGACTTACTTCAACACCATCAGCCATCGTTTACCCCTTCTGAGCAGGGAAGCGTGAGATATTCGCGGCCACTTTTCGGATCAGGAAGCACGCCCTCGATGTTATATATCCCGCCGCGAAACAGGATGCGATTCATCCGGGTAATTCCCGGTCGAAAGCGAATTGTGATACGGGTAGTGATTTCCCCCTGCGATGCCTGGGCTGCAATAAACTCGCGAGCCGACAAAGGGGAGACTTCGGCCCATACGGTAGCCACATCCCGCCAGGTTTTATTTACAGCTCCAGTCTCTGGGTTCTGAACCATCACCGGCTCCTGGATTGTTACCCGGTGACGTAGTTTCCCGGCCTGCATTCTACCCCCTGACTTTCTGGCTGAGATACTGAGGTTTCAAATCGTTCAGTGACGTAATTTCAACCCCATCATCTTCAGCCAGTGACTGGATAATGACATCGCATAACGCCATATTGGACTCAGCCAGCCGGTTTATCGCGTCCGTCTGCGCCCTCTGTGCTTCTGTCTGTTCGCGTAGCGCTGTTATCAGCTCGCTTACCTGTTGCTCGTTCATATGCAATTTTCGCCCATTTTTTTACCCACTCGCGCCGTTCCGCGCATCCTGAACAGGCCATATTTACACCCCGTAAATTCGGTATGGCTGAAGCAGGGCTTCAACTGCAAGCGGGACCTCTGCAACGGTTTGCCCGATGGCAACGGATTCCCGGTTTGCATACCAGTGACCGATAAGCAGTAGCATGGCTGCCTTAACATCATCATTGAGCAGTATCGGGTCCGGATCGTCAGCGTAGCCAGGACTGCTTTCCTTTTCATAGAGCGTTCGCCGTGTCCATGTCTGGACGTACCGGGCCGCTGCACCTGTGTAAATCTCCAGCAGAGCATCATCACCCGTAAAGTCGGTATCAATGCGGCAATGCTGTTTCACCACATTCTGATCAAGCATTTTTTTGCCCCGAAAAAAGCGGCCCGAAGGCCGCAATAGTTATCAGCTACCCGCGCCGGTGCTGAATGAACCGTACACGAACGCCTCAGGGCGTTTCACAGCCAGCGCCAGACGTTCTTCGCAACGGATGGTGATCATGTTTTTCTCGAAGTCGTCGGCGTTCTCCGTGGAGATAACCACGTTCGCATCTTCGCGGTCGAAGATTTGCGCGCCAGCGTTAAATGCACCGGTCAGGAATTTACCCTGGAAGGCTGCCGCTTCCGTTGCAACAACCGGCAGGCCCCACAGAGTCGGACCAGTCAGCGCCGCAGGGTTCGCCAGAATGTAACGACCCAGGCTGTCTTTGGTCAGCTCGATCCGCGCCCAGTCAATGAAGTGAAGAACATGACCAGATGCTGGGAAGCGTGCCAGCTGTGCCTGCAACATTGCCAAACGCAGATCGTCAATCCCGCTCTGCTGTTCGACAGTGAACGCCGGATTGAACGCTGACGCCTGAGGAACGATGCCGTGCAGATGAACGCCGGTACCATCACCGAAGAGAATTTCCTGCTCTTCTGCATACTTCAGCCCGTAGCGCATTTCGGCATCAACGGTGGACTGCAACTGTGCGAAGTCATCCAGGATCTGCTTTGAGGCTTTGAACAGGTGGGCAATGGTGCTGACGCCAGTGATTTTCGGCGTGAACTCAATTTCGCTGTATGGTTTCTGCGTATTTTCAGGAACCACTTTCGCGTTATTGGTAAAGCCTGTCTGCTGCACCCAGAAAATAGCTGAGGAGGACGTACGGCCAGGAGCAATCAGATCGCGGATGAACAGGCGCTGTTTCGGTGCCGTATCAATACCCGGCAGGCGCTGTGGCTCCACAACACCATCAGGCACATCCACCGAAGTCAGGGCGGCCTTAACCGGGATGCTGATGCGCTTACCGCCTTCCACGCTGGAAGCAAAGGTTTTCAGGGCTTCAGCGGAGATCACCTGGTGGCCAACGGACTCGACAACCTGTTTTGCGTTTGCCAGCGGCATCTGGGCAACATGTTGCTCCAGTTCGCCCATTGCGGCCTTCAGGGTTTTTTCAGCTTCACGCAGCGCATTGAACTCAGAAGCCATTTTATCAACGGCTGCTTTTGTTTCTTCTGACAGCCTGCCTGACTTCTGTGCCTCTTTGAGTGCGTCTTCTGCTTTCGCGTTGAATTTGCCGGTTGCCTCTTCAATGCTGGCAGTGACTTTTTTCAGAATTTCGTTTACTTCAGACATAAAGGGTCCTTATTTGACTAACGCCGCAAGAGCGCTTTCAAGTGAATTGAGGGTTTCAGGTTTGATATCTTCGGCAGCGCCCGGCGTACCGTCGTTGGTGGTGACAGCGCCAGGCATGCCACCGGATAAGGCTTTAATGAGTTTTCTGCGCTCAGAGCGCGGGGTATTGGTTTTAGCCAGCAGCGCATCAAGTTTGCGAAGCGCGGCCGCGGGTGATTTATCGCCATCACTGACCGCATCAGCAGAAAGCAGGCTGTCTGCCAGTCCCTTCACCACAGCGTCACTGCCACCGATATAACTCTCGGCATCCATCAGTTTCTGAACAGATGCCATATCAAGGCCGGAACGCGCCGCGTATATGTCTGCCATAGCGTTATCGAAGGGCTCCAGAGACTGTGCCAGTTCCGCAAAGTCATGGCGGTTACCCATCGCGTAGACCCAGCAGTTGTGGATCATCAGGAAGGCACCACGACCGATCTGAATTTCATCCCCGGCCATCGCAATGACTGAGGCGGCGCTGGCGGCAATACCGAGCACCTTCACCGTCACACGGCCTTCGTATTCACGCAGAAGGTTGTAGATTGCCAGGCCTTCGAACATGTCACCGCCAGGGGAATTGATATTGACCGTGACGTCGGCGCCATTCATCGCCCGTAGCGCACCGGCGATACGTTTGGCTGTTACCCCTTCGCCCCAGTAGTCCTGCCCGATCACATCAAAAACAGAAATACTGTTGTCGTCAGTGGCCGCAGCTTTGATCCCGCCGTCCCAGCGGTCCAGTGCGGACGGTAATGTTTCACAGGTAACGCGCGCGCAGGGGCGACCCGCCGGTGCTACCGGAAGTTGTTTTTTGCTCATCAGGAAAGTGCTCCTAAGCGGCCTGTTTCAGCGGAGATTGTTCAAAGGAAATATCGGGGAATACGTGGTTATGCAGTTCTCTCAGGGCCAGAGCCTGAACAGCAGGATTGCTGCTTTCGAGATTTTTCAGTTGCGTCAGGTTGAGCTGAACGGTGTAAATGTCACCCCCTTCAATCGGTGGCATATTCTCAAGACGGCGCACGTCATTGCGGGACATCCACCCATTCTGGAGCGCGCTGGTATAGTACGCAGCACGGCCCGCGCTGTCGGCCCGCAGCAGTCCTTCTACAGAGAACTCCGCGAACACCTCATCATCGCTGTCCAGCAGGCACCTTCCTATTTCCTGCTCTATGTTCACCAGCAGGGGGCGCAGGGTGTGCGTCAGGAACTGGAGGTTCATGCCCTCCAGACTGGATGCCCAGCTGCTTTGCTTCGTGGTGTGACCGACCATGAAAGGCGGAACGCGAAACCAGCGGCAGATCTCCTCAATGCTAAAGGCTCGGCTTTCGAGCATCTGAGCATCTTCCGGGTTCATGGTTACGCCCTGGTACGTCAAGCCTCCCTCAAGCACCATGATTTTCCCGGCGTTTTTTGAGCCTGTAAACGCCGCCATGTAACCGCGAAGTTTTTCACGTTGAGTATCATCCAGAGCTTTATCAGAAGAGAGAAACCCTGAACTTTGCAGGCCCTGTTCGAATATCTTCGCCGCGGACTCTTCAACCGCCATTGCAGAACCGATCACATCCCGGCCTGTTTTCATCGGCATCATGCCGCAAACACCGTCAAGACCGAACCCGCGAATGTGCATGATGTTTTTGACGGGAATGACGCGCTCGTTACCGTTTTCAGTGTATTTGTATTCCAGCGCCCCGGTCGTGAGACGTTTAACCACCATGTTCTGCGGCAGCAAAGGCACCAGCGAAACCAGGCGGTTTGCGATGAACTTCTTCTCAATGAAGGCATTCCCGCGAAGACAAATACTGGCTACTACCATCAACATAAAGCGGGATGGCGTCATTTCTGAGTTAGGGCGACGGCACAGCACCGAATAGGCCGGGTGATCGGTCGCAGCCTTTCGAGACCCGTCAGGCTGTCGAACGTATATTTTCAGCGGAAGGGTTGAAATAGACTCGCTTAACAGTCTTACGCATGCCCACACAGCCGATAGCTGGATGGCTTTATCGGCCGTTACCACCTTTCCGCTGCTGCTGGTACCAAACCATTCCTCCCAGAACGTGCCGGTAGTCAGGCTGATAGGCACGCCAAGCCAGTTAAGCAGAGCACTTTTAACCCTGCCTGGCCGTTTGTTTTTTTTCATCAGAAACCTACCATGATGGGATTATTGAAGAATCCGGAGAGATCCTGCTGGTCGTTGCCACCATTAACCAGAACGCGACTCATTGCAGTAAACAAAGCCGCCGGGCCATCAATCTTGGCCTCTGGTGTGGACTTATTCGGAAAAATGTTCTCGTTTCGGTCAGGTTTGACGGTTACGTTGGACATCATCCAGTTCATCACCGGATGGTTGCTGTGATGGAAGCGGCCTCCGTATACCAGCGCCTCGACCTCTTTCATCGCCTCGGAGAAATTGCGGACCGTCTGCGGCACTTCCACCAGCGGCAAACCTTCCTCTGCCAGCGCGAGGCTGAACTGCGTGGCACTCCACGGATCGAAGCCAATTTCTTTCAGGCTCTCACCAGCAACCCACTGTTGCAGTTCCTCCTTAATCTGAGCGTGGTCAATAACATCACCATCCGTCAGGATCAGTTTGTCAATTAGAGCCCAGTTTTTATAGTGTTCGGCCATCTGACGGGAGCATTTGTCGAGACGACCTTCGGGCAACCAGAATTTAAAATCAGCGTGAACATGCCCATCTGGGGACCGCCATACTTTCACAGCAGCGCAGATATCAATTTTGTTTGAAAGGTCAACACCAACCCATAATGGATAGGTTTTAAGTTCGTGCTGCGGGGCGATAAACTCGCACTTTTCCCACTTCATCATGTCCATCCAGGCCGACTCAGCTGTAACCCAGATATTCATGTGCTTGGTGAAAAAGTTAATCCTGGCTGAAACCTGCTCTTTCGCCTTTTTAGCCAGGCGGCGCAGGTCATCCCAGCGCTTACAGATACCCAGCCCCGGATTCGCCTTCTGCCAGACCGTTTCATCAAAGGGATCATCGCCTTCGTCCAGGGTGTAGATGATGGCAAAGAAAGTATCGTCTTTCACTGCACCTTCCACATCGCTGTTGAAACCACGCAGCACCTTGATTGCGTAATCACGCAATTCGTAGCAAATGCCTTCTTTGTTGAAACCGGCAGTGGTGATACCGAAAAGCAGCGATTGCAGGCGTGCGCCGGTGGCGGTCTCCAGAACGTCCCAGACGTCACGGGTTTTGTGAGCATGCAGCTCGTCGACGATAGCGCAGTGGATGTTCAGTCCATCGAGGTTGTTCGCATCTGATGATAATGGCTCGAACTTAGAGGCCGTTTGCTCCTGGTAAATAGCGAGCTTGTTGAATTCGAAGATCCGCCCAAGCGTGGCTTTCGCCTTCTTGACCATATTCTTCGCGTCTTCAAAAACAATTCTCGCCTGGTCACGGGTGGTTGCAGCGGAATAAACTTCCGCCCCGCCCTCGCCGTCGGCTCCAGCCATATAAAGACCCACGCCGGAGCAAAGTGTTGATTTGGCATTTTTACGGGCCACCTCAACATTTGCTGTGCGAAAGCGCCGAACCATTACTGGACGACCGCTGCCGTCGTTACGCAAGACGGTTTCTCCCGTCTCTTCGTTAACCAGCGGGATAACAAAACCAAAAATATTAATCAGGATGAAAACATGCCAGTCCATCAGCTCAATAGGCTGGCCTGCCAGCGCGCCTTTGACGTGAGGCACAAAATTATAGAAATTCAGAATGTGCTGCGCGCGCGGTTCACTGAAGAAAATACCGCGCTCTTCGCCGTGTGCCAGATCGTCAAGAAAACGCTGACAGGCAAGGCGCACATACTCACAGGCAATAATTTCCCCCGCCACTACCCTCTCGGCGTAGCGGATGCCTTCTACAACCTTAGCCATTAATCCCTCGCTTTCATAAACTCGGCCATCGGGTCAACCGCTTCAGGACCTTTTGCATTCACTTTCGATCGGCTGGCTGGAGTCATGCCGAACTCACCAAGCATGGCACGCAGACGTTTCCAGGCATCAGCTTTCATGATGGCGGCGGGGTGAGCCTTGATCAGCACATCCCCGCTCTGCGTTTCGGTCCGGTAGGTGTAGCCCTCAACTTCAAGCGTGTCGCAGTGATGCCGGTATTCGGTATAAGCCTCAACCAGCAGCTCAAGGGCTCTGGCATCAAGCTGAGACATCACACCGATAGCATCAAGCTCGTCGGCCATCCGTTTAAACCAGTATTTCCCCTGCTTGTCGAAATGCTTCGGCGTTGGGGGTACCCCTGAAGGGGGTTTTGGTTCGTTCTCATTGATCGGGCGTTTAGATGGGTTACCCCTCACCAAACGTAGATGGGTCGGGGTTTTCGGTGGTCCAGACATAATCGAAAACTCCTATTAATCATCGAGTGGGGGACCCCATAAAAAAGTTTTCTAACCTGCGGCGATGTGAAAAGAGGTTAGGCGGCGGTCCTTTGGCGCGTCGTTCCTGAACTTTCAACCCGCCCTCCCCCTCGGTCGATTCAAATGAGAATTGATGTCATTTGAGTCTTTCGACCGCTGTCTTCGCCCTGTGGCAAGGCTTGCAGAGGCTTTCGAGGTTGGACAGGTCATCGGTCCCCCCATTTGCTTTGGCGGTGATGTGGTCCACCGTCTCAGCGGGTGTATACCTTCCATTTCGCAGGCATTCCTGACAAAGGTGTTTGTCTCTATCGAGAACGATTGGGCGCAGCCTGTCCCATTTGCTGCCATAACCTCGCTGATGTCTGCTCTGTCCTCGCTGATGCTGCTGCCAGCCTTCGTTAAGGTGCTGGGGACAATAGCCTGAGCGGTCTGTTGTTGTGCCAGGGCAGCCACGCTTGCGGCATGCTCTCGGTATTAACGCAGGCATCAGGCTAACTTCCACGCCCGACGGCGTTCTGTACGTGGCGCTGAGTCAGGGTGACGCTCAACCGGTTCACCATCTGCATGGTCCACCAGCGAGTAACACGGATAGATCACTGAGCCCCCCCATGCATCACCTACAGCGTAATCGGCGGGCTTGCTGTTATCCCAACGGGATAGCACGCGATGCACATGCTCAGGAGGGACGCTATAGCAAACGCCATGAATGAGTCTCGACAGCGTGATGCAATCAGCGCGTGTCTTATCAGCCACGATTAGCCGCTCAGCAATCTGCATTTGATACTGTGGAGGCCGCCCGGTACCGAGATAAAAGCTCAGCATGTCGTCAGGGAAACGAACCAGCCAGTCAGTTACCTTTTCGGTGAATCCATGTACCGGCAGCGCGTCATCTTCCAACACTACCACCCGGCATGTTTGCTCTGCTGCCCACTCAAGCGCGCGGCGATGATTCCAGTTCGCACCGTGGTTACCGTCATCAATCAGCAGATGGGCATCCAGCAGCGCAGCAAGACGTTGTGCTTGTCCCGTCCGGGTGTGGTGACCAACCACAACAAACTTAACTTCTTCAGCCACCAGCAAATCTCCAATAAAAAAGCCGCACAATGGCGGCTACTGTCTGTATATCAGGGTGTAACTTCGCTTTAACCCGGGTTAATGTAAGCATTCAGCCCGTCAGTGGTGGGACACTGACGCACTCTGGCACGGAGGAATGGCTGATTACCTCTGATAAGGAAATGAAATGTCTTTTTTGCACAAAAGAATGCATCTGAATCAAGGTGATACCGTTGTTGTAGATTGCTCACATCAATGCAACATCATGATTCTCACTGATAGTAATTTCACTAATTACAGAAGTGGCAATCGCTTTGAGTACCATGGCGGTTTTTACAAAATGCCCCCTGCTAGGATTACTGCGCCGCATAGCGGGGAATGGAATGTTGTACTGGATTTAGGCGGCGGAAGTGCTAATGTTCGCCACGGAATCAGCGTCATCAGAGCATAGCAATTCGCCCTTAGCCTGACTAAGAGCCTCCTCAAGGGCGGTAATTATTTTTTGCTGTGTGCCGTCCTTTAAGTGCCCCAGAGAAGCAATTCCCTCTAACGAATTTGAATCTCTAGCCCAAATAACCTCATCGCCATTTTTTATTTCAACTTTCACAGTCAACCCTCTCTATTTATGTTTCCACCAGGCATTATCTTTTCCGATCCCATCAGTTTTAAAAACGGTGTGCACCTGAGGTCCGGTAATCACCTTTCCTGCGAATGAATGAGCGACAATACCGAACGCCAGCATGTCCCCCACCGCGGCGCCAGCCTGTTCTTTCTTCCAGAAACGATAGCTCTCGATCCGGTAGTAAAGACGGATGATGCCGTGAACAAACGCCATTATATCAGCGCGGGTACCACCCAGCAGCCCAGCGTTAAGCATTACATCGTTTCGGTGCGCTTCAATGAACTCCTGATAGATGCGCTCCGGATGGTTCTGCTTTGCCCAGGTATCGGCGTAGGTCTTTGGTTCTGAACCGACATACACCTTCCCTACCTCCATTTCTTCCCACGGCGCGCGAAGCATTTCGACATCGGTACCATCGGTACACCAGACGAACCGGTATTCAGGGTGCTCTCGCAGGTGCTGCCAGATGTGCAACCAGCGACGAAAGTAGACATTCATCTTCACGTCAGGAACTCGACATAGCTCAACATCTGCCGGGGCCGTCAGTAATTCATCCACCAGCGCTATACGACCACACTGGCGAAGCGAGGCTGCCCATTTGCTCAGCATGTCAGGCGAGGCCGCCATTTTTGTGCCGCGCTGCGGGTCAGGCTGACTGGTGAGCAGCGTTGTGATTACCACGTCACGCTGCTGGCGGTATTCAACGTAACCAGTAAACCCGGCATCACGCCGTTCGTTGTGGATCTTCACGTTACGTTCCACCAGCGCCTGTCGATCGGGACGCGGTACCGAACGCTCTACGGCTTCATGCTCATCGAGAGAATGAATCAGCTTTTCTGAACCGACCACATCACCGTAAGCCCACGTCGTCAGGCCAGCGTTATGGATACGTAGCGCGAGGTCACTGTGTTCGTACATGCCGCGACCATAAACCGGATCGAATCCACCCACCTTCTCGATGGCGCTACGGTGGTAATAGAGCATCACTCCGCGCTGCCCGGTGTACGCCACATGCTGATCGTCACGGTAAAGCACCGAAAGGTCATTGAGCTTATTCTGGCCAGCAAGATCGAGGAACTGGTAAGCCAGGTGTGGCTCGGGTGATTCGATGTAAGGGAGGTGCCAGTTATCAGCGATAGGCCAGGCATCATCATCCCACAGAAAAAGATGCTCGCACCCGGCATCCATCATGGCTGACAGGCTGGCGTTCTTCGAAGCAACAATGCCGAGTGATGTTTCATGGCGAAGCAGCTGCACGCCGTGTGGCACTACCGCTGCAGGTTTTGAACCATCATCGACAACCACCACCAGCGCACCGGCCGGCAGGTGCATCATGTGCTGTTCAAGCGCTCGTTTCAAAACGTCGGCGCGCTGGTGTGTCGTTATTGCAATACCGATCCGCGATGAAATGATGCTGGCAGGCGCATACGGGACACCATCAATAGTGACCTGCATAATTTTCCTCTGGGAAGTTTATTAATTATCTTATTCGTAATAATGGATGGTCTGACGATAGCAATGGATGATGTTGATAGTTAATCACTAGGGAAGTAGAACAAATCTAAGTTAAACTACTGGTCTGATATGTATAAATTAATGATACATGTCATTATTTTTGCGAACCAAACCAACAATAAGGTCATTTATGAAAAAGTTAATTATGGTAGCTCTGGTTGCCGCAGCTGTTTCTGGCTGCGCTCAACAATCATTTTCAGTAAACAAAGGCATAACGACTACGCCACAGCAAGTTACGACACATCATTTCTTCGTTAGCGGGATTGGTCAATCCAAGCAAATTGATGCTGCTCAGGTTTGCGGTGGTGCTGATAAAGTTGTTCGTACTGAAGTTCAACAGACTTTTGTGAATGGGTTGCTGGGATTTGTCACCTTCGGCATCTACACCCCTCGTGAAGCACGCGTCTATTGCGCGAAGTAATATTTCATAGCAATTGAAACTGATAATCCTCTAGCCCCCTAACAGGGGCTTTTTTACATCTGGTTGATAAAACAATTATCAAGCCCACCAGCAGGTGAGCTTTGTAATGGCTACGAATCCACCGCGTTATGCAGTGCTTCCTGACTGGCAATATGCTCGTAACGAGATACCGTCTTTCCATTCTGGTTCATCACGTAGGCGACCTCGCCGGGTTTCAGGAATACATTTTTGTCCATTCCCGATACCGCGATGCTCTGCTGCCCCGGATTGAACCCTACACTCAACCCGCAATGAATATCTTCACCGCCACCTGGCGACATTACTTTTACTGTTAACATGCTTCTTCTCCTGCTTCTTCTGGGAATAAAAAAGGCCGCCCATTGGCAGCCTTTTGACGTTAGAGATGTTACTTATGAGGTATGACATGGTTTACAGCAGTAGTAACACCCGTTTGATTTTGAATAATGCTTCTTAGCTTCCGTGACAGCTGGACGACATGTGTCGAAGATACCAAGGAAAATGCGATTCTCTGTCGCAGGCATAAATGCGCATCCTGTAACGTGTACCTCGTGGTCGCCGTTTGCCTGAGCATTTTTATTTACGTAATAGAACTGTCCCATTTTTAAAATCCCAGAGTGACGCTGCTTCTTGCAGCACCTGAGATGTTAATAATCTTGTAGCTTCAAAGTTACGATATATCCTTAAACTTTGAGCAAGTTCACTTTAAACACTGCTCACGCTAGTACTCAGTGAATGCCTGCTGTAATGCTTTATAGGTCAGCGTCCCTTCGGCCAACTGATAAAAAACGTAAAACCGATGAATGCGAAAAACAGTCCAGCAGCTCCAGCAATAAGGATTAGAGCCCAAACAAGAATAGTTCCGATGGTTGCAATCACTTGGACCTCGCTTGCTTTAGATTCTGGCAGCTAGCCTGCCACGCTTTGTTATGCGCCAGGATGTCTTTCTTCGTCTGGCGGTCCAGTACATCCCAGTCGTGATCCGTTCCGTAGATGGGTTTAACCCAGTCGCAAGCCGTGTCCACTACCTCAACCCTTACGGGTCCAGTTGTCCCGCAGCTCGCGATCAACATCGTCGCCAGGCATATGGTTAACAGTCTGCTGTACATTGCTTGCCTCTTTCGTTGCTTCAACACGGCGCCCTGCTACTGCTTCAGTGGCGGCGGCCTTCTCTTCAGTGCGTTGCTGATCGGCTTTAGTTTCCGCTTTGCTGGTGCCGCGGATATGGCCCAGGCCAAAAGCGCCTGCAATGGCGGAAATGACCAGTGCGGCCAGCCCTATTATCGTTTCGATACCCACATTCACCTCACAACAGAACGGATTTCGCTAGGTTAAACAGCGCGCTGCGTTTATCCAACCCGTTTCTGCCGCCATTGATAAGAAGCGTCACGCGCTCAACGTCGCCGGAATGAAGAAGGCAACCGCGGGAGGCATAGAACCATGCGGCTGAGCGCGCGGCGTATTCATCCTGTTCAAGCAGCTCCGGGTGGGTAACAAGGTCCAGTTTCAACGCGTGGCCACAACTGCGATAGTTGCTCAGCCCGGTAACCTGTTTCAGCCCGCGACCGCGATATTTCCAGCCATCACCAGCGACCTGATTGCCAAGGTGTTCTTTTCCCCACTCACCACCGTATACCAGATTGGCGATCGCTTTCTGGTTTGCCGGTTGCGTTGCAGTTCTGCCAAGTGCGGCGGCCTGCTGTGGAGTGATGCGGTGGCTGCCGAACGTAGGGACCAGGTTTTCTGCCGCGTAATTCAGGTTCTCCACCAGCTGGGTAAATCTGGTGCTTTCATGCCCCATCTGGGCAATAAACATGGCCTGATCAAGCGGTGCGGTGATGCCGTATTCCTTCATAGCGGCGTCGATATGCGGAAACCAACGCGCTGCTAACCCGGCGCTGATACCAGCCGCCTTCTGAAATTGTGTTTGGTTCATTAGTGCCTCAGACGATCAACCAGCCGCGCCATATTTCCACGAACCTTCAGGACGGCGGCGAAGATAAGAATGTTTGCTACCACCACCAGCCAGCTGGAATCACGATAAAGGCTGAAGATGAACTGCAAGGGGATCGCGGCGTAAACCAGCACGGTTATATACGCCAAAATAGAAATGATGGGCCGATGCCGGGCGCCATGTCGCTGGTAAAACATCAGCACGATGACGATGGCCGCACAAATAAACGCATTAAAGACTGCTGACGGGTCAATTGCCATTTCCCCCTCCCCCGCGTAGCCGCGAGAAAAACTTGAACACGTTGTTCAAATCCTGGTTGTTAAGATAAGTGAGGATTTTTATACACAGGGCAGACAGAATCACTGCGCCCAGTGCATCCAGCGGTTTTTCATAGTGCGAAGCTGCATTTAGCAGTGAGCCAATAAGTCCCGCCCCGAGCACCCCAACGATAAACGACGTCAGGAAATATGCTGCCAGTCGGGCGCGGGACAGGTTTGTGGCTGTCGCGACGTAGAACACCGCACCACCAAACGCCCCGAACACCACACCAAAATCTGTATGAGTAAAGACGCCGTACAGGACTGAACCCAGCAGGCCGCCGCCGAGAACAGCGCCGGTGCCGGTTAATGGATCGGACATTAAGCCCCCTCTTATTGCTGTGATCCCTCTCAGGAAATTTGAGGGGAATAAAAAAAGCCCGCTCGCGAGAGCAGGCTAAAGTGATGATTATCACAAGAAGGTAGAAAGGAGATCATCCGAAAGACAGGTAGTGACGTCCGGGTATCGAGGCCGATTCACTGATTGTTCAGGAGAACCATCTGCCAGCGGATATATCCCCTTCTTCTTTAGCGTAGCCGTAACTTCGGGAAACGAGCAAAAAAAACCTGCTGTTTAAAGCAGGCTCTCAAGGAATTATCAATTCGATATTATTGTTATCGTGGTGCCGGGTGCCTCCCGGTGAGAATTACTCCAGCAAACATTCCCGCGTCTGAGAGGTTTCCTTTTCAGGTAACTGCTGGAACGCCCCTCCGCATAGGGGGATTCACCACAATAAAAAAATAGCGCATAAATCAGAGTTGAGAAACTTCCTCGCTTAACGAATTGGACACTGGTCCGCCATCGAGGATTCGAACCCCGAACCACAGAGGTAGAAGCTCCGTGCTCTTTCCAGTTGAGCTAATGGCGGAAAAAAAAGACCAGCATTGGGTTGCTGGTCATGGGTCATGCAGTTGTCTCTGCGAAGTTGGTGTATCCCCACCAAGTGTTATCAGTATCGAGAGCATTATCGAATGCCAGTTTACTATAGCACCGAAGAAAAAATTCACTCTGTCAAAGGCCATCAGAAATGACCTTTTGCAAAGTGTTATTTACTGGATTTAAACAGGGGCCAGAGTAAAGCAATTACCCCGGCTACCAGCACGCCATCAGCAAGGATGGACATCATTTTGCTGGTAAAGTCGATGGCAACCACCAGGAACAACAAAACTCCGGCGGCTGCCCAGCGCAGTTTTCCGATCACAGGTACTGATCCAGTGGAAGTTGCAGCGCCTGAGCAATTTTCTTGAGCTGCTTCTCTTCTTCTTCCCCGATGCCGTCATTGTCAGCGACATCAAGGCACAGGCAAAGAACATCAACAGCATCGTTTGTACCGGAAACGTCAGCCAGTTCGCGCAGCGCCTGTGCATTAGCAGAGCGCGGCGAAGCTTCATAGCGAGCACGGATATTGCTACTCATCTGTGCGATCTCACCAGCGAACGGTGCGAAAGCAGGCAATGCTGAAATGGTTTTTTCCATAGTGGCGATTTCTTTCGCGTCGCATGTGCCGTCGGCATACGCAATGGAGTAAGCACCCCACACTGTAGCTTCAACCGCGTCGCGATTTTCCATTTTCTTAACTTCGACAACAGCTTTACGTGCTTTCTTTTTGAAGATACCGAACATAGTGACTTTCCTTTTAGCGGGTGAGCCAGCGCTCAGGAATGATCGGCCCACAGAGACAGTCACACCGACCGTTCCCTATGGCTCACCCCTGAAAGGCTCTGTGGTTGAATTGCGCCGAGCGTGGCGCGGATATGAAAAAGGCCGCCTTTTGGCAGCCTCTAAAATGACAAAACCCCGGTGTAGCGAGGTTTTCGAATCGTTTTAAGTCCGTGGCGTAGAAACCACTCTTAACACAGTAAACGAGAAAATGCGGACCGCGTTAGTGATTTTTGACGAGTTTTGCTTTATTTTTCCTACACACAGCAAAATAAGAAAGCAGTTCTTGCCTAACTATACAGTTAACGCGGGGCTTAGAATGAGGGATTATCTTTGGGTGACATACAGTATGATGTAGAGTCCGAGCAGCAAGCTTTTGAATTGCTCGAACGTTATCTGAGTGGGCAAGGCCTACCAGAAAAAATTACGTTCAATGGTTGGCCTAGCCTGACTATCAGGCTAACCGGTGATAAATTTAACAAATCACTTACACCCTCAGTAATGAAGGGCTTCGTTGAGATGCAATCGCAAATCAACAAGTCTTATGCGCTTGCTAAATACGGCACTCCAGATGTTCGCAGGCTAACTAAAGAAGAGCTTGATGCTTTAGAAATTGAAGTTACAGTAGAGCAAGGTTCGTCACTTGTTGAGATCAACATTGATGGATTCCTGAGCAAGCTTACGCACGAATTGGTAGGAAAAATGAACGCCACAGAGATTGTATTCACAGTTCTCGGTGCTGCCGTCATATGGGGCGGTGTAACCGTCTTTAAACGCTTTTTAGATAACCGTAAAGATACTCGCCTCGCGGAGATTGCTAAAGAAGGCGATAAAGAACACCTGCGCGCAATGCAGGTGATGACTCAAGAAGAAACGAAACGCCTTCAGATCATCTCTGAAATGGTGGCCCAAAAGCCTCTTCTCGACAATATGGATCGCATGTCTTACGACGCTAAGACAACCATGGTCAAGTCATTCGTACGCTCAGATACCGCTGAAATTGATGGGGTAACCATCGATTCTGAAACTGCAAAAGAATTGGTCACAAATGCACGTCGCCGCTCTGTCGAAATGCGTATAGACGGTATCTACCGCATTGAGGAAGTGAATAACACGGACCCAGAGTGTTTCAAAGTTAAAGTTCGTAGAGTCGATTCTGACCAGCGACTGACTTGCGTAGTGCAGGACATTTTCCTCGACGAGTCGGGAAACAAAGAAGCTCTCCAACGAGCAGAATGGGAAAGAAAACCTGTTCATTTAAGTATCAATGCAAAACATGTTGACGGTGATATCAAGTCAGCTGTGATTTTGTACGTCAAAGATGTTGAGAATAAGCCCGAATAATCGGGCTTTTGCTTCACGACTTCACTTCGACATCCATTTCTAAGCCCACATCCAGCATGCTAAGGCAACCGTCAATAAACCCTTCTGCCATCTGGATCTCTATGCGTATTAGCTTCTCATCCTTCTTTCTCGCTTTCGCGATTTTCCGTTTTGAGATGCCATATAGATAATGAGCAACCAAGAGCGAATGCTCATATGGTTTTCGTTTTTGAAGCCGAGCCAAACACCCTTCTATAATCAGGGCGTCGTCGTCAGTGCAAGAAAGGCGGGATTTACTTGTTTGAGGAAGAAGCCCTTTGAAACCAGCTGCGATTGGTGAGTAATCCACACCAGAACTATCGCTCGCGGCCCAACCTCCCCAACGCTCTAATACCTTCTGAATGTCACGCATGTTATCTCCACTTTTCATGCTAATACGCCGATTGCCAGCGCACGATCTAAAAACCGAAACAGCAGCGTTAACTGGTCGCCGTATTTCGCTTCAAATGCCACGGGATCAGCGTGTAACTCGTCGTGATGCGCTCTGCACAGCGGTATCACAAACAGGTCATGCGCCTTAGTACCCATTCCACCCTGCCCGTGGCCTATCAGGTGGTGGGGGTCGTCTGCCGGGTTATTGCAGCAACTGCACTGCTGCGACTTCACCCAGCGGGTGTAATTCTCGTTTTCCCAGCGTCGGCGCTTTGGCCTCAGCATGAAAGATTCCGGCGTTTCAGGATCGACCCTCACCGCCACTATCTTTTTTGCCTTCTCCTGAAAGACTTGCGTAGCCGATAATGACGGGACAATGTCGCTTTCCCTCATCACTGAACTGTGCTGTTCTGGCTTGATTCTGAGTGCTTTACTCGCCACTGATTCAGGAACAAGGTCAGCCAGATCATTACGTACCATCCACCAGCAGAACTCAGGAAGCGAAAGAGTGTGGTCAGGGCTGAAACCTAAATCAATACTTACCCTTTCCAGCAGCCATTTTACCAGGTTCTGCATGGCAATTCCTGCCAGTCTTTCAGTGGTTTGCTCACGTAAATGGTTATCACATGACCAGCAAAGACGAATGCTCCCCGGAGCGTGGCGCATCACCGTAAAGTCACTGGCATGCCAGTCAGTGTGAGGCCACTGACATTCAAATTTTCTCTCCAGCCAGGCATCAAGGCTGCTCAGTCCACCAGCACGCTGAATAACCCTCTCATTCATGAAAAGCGGCTGCATGCTGACATCATCTGTCAGTGGCTGGTGCGCTTCCGGAATAAGACCAGATGGCAGATGCTGGATTGCTTCGGATGGTGTTTCAATAACTACCCGGCCACGACGAAATAACCACAGCAACTCGTTTCCTGGGCGGAACAGCACCACCCCGGACATTGGCGCAACTTCAGGTGTCAGTAATGCTCTCACTGTTACCTCAGGCTACGATGTCGATTATTTTAAGAAGCTCCGCAAACTTCGACTCAAAGAAATGAGGCTGAGTTTCTCGCGGGTTCGCAGGACTGGTGATGTTCTTGCCATACATGCAGCCTTTGGCAGTAAGTGACCAGAACTTTTTAACACCATTCACTCCAGACCGACTGTTTCGCTCTTTTTGTTCCACAATCCCAAAGCGGGACATCATGTGATAAACCTGATTGGCGGTGATGCGGATGTTTTTTGCTTTAAGCAGAGCGCTGAGTGATTGTGTGGGACGGCTGGACCCATCCTGCGCACCAGCAGGTGCATCGATCGCGTAATGCGGCATCAGATCTGGAAGACCAGCTACCTGCTGGAGTTTTTGATAAGCACCGAGCCTTGAAGAGTTTGAGAGGTTCAGCATTTTCGCCGCCGATTCAAGCAGGATCACGCCAGCCTGAATTTTGTCGGATGTCGGCGCATTGGATGCAGGGTTCTGTACGGCATCGAACGTTCTGATGACTTTGAGGTTAAATTTCGGGCTGATCCACATTGCATAGGAATAAACCAACTCCTTGCAGACGAATGTCCCCTGGTTAACACCACCAGTAAGGGTGACCAACGGGGCCGCTCCTGTAATTCCAGGAGCGCTCGAAATTTCAGCGATGAGTTCTTGCGTTTGGGTAAGACAGGACCAGTTGGAAGGCTGGTGACGTTTTTCACCTCCCGCCGCACGATGCAAATCATTCAGGCAGTAACGACCATCAAAATCACGGCGTACGGAAACGCCATCAATTACGAATAACTGATTCATATGTTTCTCCACTTGTTGTAGTGCGAGCGGGTCTGCACTCCCGCTTCGCTGACACTTTTTAATCTAACACTCATGCGCGTACCAATGCATTGCTATTTTGCCTACCATTTTCGACATAGCTGGCGATCGTTATTTCAACCTTCCCGCCAGGTACCTGCGGTGCCCACTCCACCAGCATTCGTTTAACCTGACTGTCATCCTCCCAGATGCCTGCATGTGTCAGTGCATCAAAAAGCGCCTTGTTGTAATTGTCGATATCGCGGCGGCGGGCATCTGGTGGATAGAGAATGATCTCAACCGCCGCTGGCGCTGTGGTTGGTTTAGGCAGGCGGCGTAATTGTTCAATAATCGCAGCGCAAGCAGCGCTCTGATATTTGCGGCCAGCAGCACTGATGAGATGGCGTCCTGCCAACGGCCCCTTATTGGGGGCTCGCCAGTAGGTGTTTACGCTCGGTGGGAACGGGAGAACCAGTTTCATCATGACTCCACTCCATAGCGCCCGTTCAGGCGTCCGATTACGCTGTTGAACATCACCAGGCTTACGCCCATCGGTTTAACCTTCTCGTGGTACTCCTTCAGGATCGGAGGTACAGCCTCGTTCCAGCTTGGCTTAGGCTTTTTCTTCAGGGCTTTCTTAATGGCATCTGAGCATTGACGGGCAACGTCACGTACAGCGTTCTCCTGCTCTGTGGATAGTTTTTTCATGCAGCACGCTCCTGAGGTTTGCCCATTGGAACGGCTACTGCCGGGATAAGCTCAACGGCCGGTGATACTGACTGATTTCCCCAGTGGTCCCATCCAGGCGCACCGCAACGGCTGAACAGTTCTATGCGCGGAACATCACCGTAAAGCTTCTCCAGCCGAAAACGGGCCTCTGCTGGTTTCTGGCTGTGTTCACCGAGTGGACTGTAGATAACCTGCTTGATGCTGGCGCACTTGCGTTCCAGTCCATTTCCCCTGGTGGCGATTAGCAGGTCTTCGGTATTGGCTCGGGTGTAGTTCCCGCCGTTCATGCGTGTTTGTACGTTCAGCAGGTCGAGGAAGTCGTAAAAATCCTCCACACGCCCTGCCTGAAGTGCTTTGTTGATATGCTGCTCTGCCAGTGGGTTGAACTTTACCCAGGTAAAGCCCTTCATCGTGCGTACTTTAAAGCCCCATGCTTCAGCCAGCTCGATAGCCTCTCGGGTATGCGTACCGGTGAACCACATAGCCAGAACTGCATCATCGGCAACCAGGTCCCAAACCGGCAAGCGCTTCATGTCGATAAGCTTCATCGTGCCGTAATGGTTATTTGCAGCGCCATTGCTGATGGTGTTCCCGTATTCCCACGCAGGGTCGGCATAAATCAGTGAGTATTTCATCAGACATTCCTCGCTCGGCCAGCCAGACACCATGCATCAGAGGGTGCTTTCACTTTCGGCGCCATGCTCAAGCAACGCTGACGCTCAATCAGTATCTTCATCCGCTGCTCTTCGTTCTTAGAGCGATTAAAGGCATCCAACAGAACTGTGGCCGCACGCTGGTAGAGCCCTTTTTCAAACAGGCCTTGAGCCTTATCCATCATCCTGGTTACAGCTGGATTCGGCGCTTCTTCCTGTTCCGATACAGCTGGTGTATCTGCCCGGTTAATTTTCAGTGCAGAACGCCCCTCGCTAACGTCACCACCCGGCGCTTTGGCAAAATACTGGTAGCACTTACCGTTATGCTGCCGTGTTGCGCGATTCAATTTGACCAGATGGCATACACCGCGCTGAACAGCATGAAGGCGGTATTGAGGCATTGAAGCTGCGATCTGTTTGTTAGTTAACCCAGGGTTTTCAGCGATGAAAATTTGAATATCTTTCAGAAGGCTCATGAGTTCGCTCCTCTGAAGCCCGCCGGGACTTTGCTGTAGTCGGTATTCTGGAAGCTGGATTTAAAGATTCCATCCTCACGCTCCCACTTCCCGTTAACACGCGCTGGCCTTCCGGCATTCGCCCAGTTGGTAGCGGACTTCAGATACGCTGGAAACTTTGTTGGCTGGAAAAGTGTCTGCGGGCGCAGGTAGGACGCCATTGTTAAATCGTCGCTCCACTTGGCGTTGCAGTAGTCCACCACCAGCGATAGCTCTTCAACGGTGAAACCCTCCCCGATTCGGGCGCGAATGTTTTGCAGCGAGGTTGTTGAAACCTGATAACGCGAACTGGTCACCTGGTTCAGATGGGTTAAAACCTGTTTAGCCTGATCGGTGATCAACACATCACCGTCTGGTTGCGGCGCAACCGGACAAATAGGGTTTTTAATATCTGTAGTATTCTCTGTTGTATTCTCTGTAAGAACATCAGTGCAATTTGACCTGATGAGAGCGGTTCGTTTTGCCCCGATGGAACGTTCCACTTTGACCTCTTCCATCGGTTCATTTTGACCTGATGGAAGAGTGCATTTTGAACTCTTCGATTTGGTCACTTTGACCTCATCTAAAAGCTCACTTTCGTAGTTGATCGTGTAATAGTTCGTCATGTCGCGCTGAGACTTGTTCAACTGCTCAACTTTGAGTACGCCAAGGTTTTTCAGGCGGGTGAATGTGCGCTTCAGGGTGGATTCAGACCAGAACGGGAACTGCTCCAGCCACTGCTCATTGGTGTTGTAAATCCAGCGCACGCCGTCACGCTCCAGTCCGGAGGTGGTTTCTTTCAGCCAGTAATTAACCTGCTGCAAAGCAATGGCCTCGTTCAGCCCAATGCTGTACGCAAGGTCAGGGTTAATCACTATCGGGCGGGATGGCATTAACAGGCTCATGGTCGTCCTTTAACTCTGTAAATTTACGCTGGAATTGCTCAAGAGGGCTGAAGCACTCATGATCGTACCCTTCGCGAAGGTATATAACGCGTCGGGTCTCAGGCTCCCATCTGATGACGTGGACGGTGATGCCTCTTTGGTCTCTGAATCGCCGGTCAACTTCAGCCATTCCTCACGCCCCTTCTCGTTCATCAGTTCAAATGCCTCTACCATCGCGTTCTCAGGCTGGTAGTTGTTCTGATCCGCCTGGTTGTTTAATCTCTCCACATAGCCGAATGGGGAATCTTTTCCCACCAGTGGAAGGCATCTGAATTGCTTCGCTGGTCTCAATCGGTTTAAACTGTTCATGCGTTAGTTTCTCCACTGAATACGACACGCCACGACGCCCGGAGCTGCACACTCGCGGGCGTCACTTCTTTTAGATTTTCTTACGGCTAAACAGCGCGACAATCGCGCGGATCTCTTCTTCACGCGCTGCCAGATGACGGCGGTGATATTCGTTGATTTCTTCAGCTTCATGACGTTCGATTACTCCATCTTCGAGAGCTCTCTGGATCACGGTATCAACACGTCCACGCGCTGCTGACGTTCTCATGGCACGATCAAACAGGTCGACACGATCAAGGTCTTCAAGTTGAGGAATGTCCACCAGCAGCGCGCCACGGCGACGGGCAAAGTAATCCGCCAGGAGGGACGTATTCGAGATGTCTTCCATGGCCTCCAGCTCGTTCACTTCGAAGAACCTGCAACCATTCTTCTCATACAGGTTGTTGTTGAACTGCGTTACTGACATGCCAAGAGCACCGGCCATAGCTTCACGGCCTCCTGGGTACGCTTTGCACATCGCTTTAACTACTTCTTTCAGACTTGGCTCTACCATATTGATTTTCCTTTGGTAGTTATGTTTACACCGCAGTTTCACTAGACTTCAGCGGTGGGAAAACATCATCGATACTCACTTCCGCGCCGAAATCATTAAGGGCAGAAACGATTGCACGGCACTGATCGATGTTCATTTTCCTTTTGCTGTTTTCGTAATGACAAACAGCCCCTTTTGTTACACCAAGTGCGCTTGCTAGGTGCCCTTGTGTAATGCCCAGATTTGTTCTGATAGCTCGTAGATTATTCATTTGACTCTCCCGTTAACAGGATGAATATACATTTTGTATCTTAAATCCACAAGATGAATATACGTTTTGTGACTCGATTTAAGGTATACAAGTTGTATTATTTTGGTATGACTATGAAATGGTACGACCTCGCTAAATCCCTGATGAAATCTCAGGGAATTACTCAAGAGCAGCTGGCAGAACATCTTGGTATAACTAAAGGTGCAGTAAGCCATTGGCTGAATGCACGCCGTGAACCTAGCCTGGGGGAGATCGCACAAATCCTAGAGTTTTTAGGAAAAAAACATTTCTCCGTTGGCGCGGGAGGTCTAATAGTTGATGAGACCCTCAAAGGGGATGTTGAGTACGTTGGGCCATATAAGACTGGTAAAAAGTATCCGGTTTTGAGTAGCGTTAAAGCTGGGGCGTGGGGAGAAGCTGTTGAAGCTTATACCTTGAAAGATATCGATCTATGGCTTGAGTCCGATGCACATATTCAGGGAGAGGCATTCTGGCTAGAAGTTGAAGGAGATTCTATGACAGCGCCAGTTGGACTGAGTATACCTGAGGGCACTTTTGTCTTATTTGACACAGGAAGAGACCCTATAAACGGCAGCTTGGTGATTGCAAAACTATCAGATACAAATGAAGCTACATTCAAAAAGTTAATCATTGATGGTGGTCAAAAATATTTAAAAGGGCTTAATCCTCAATGGCCACTTATGCCAATCAACGGCAACTGTCGAATCATCGGCGTAGCAGTTGAAACCAAGTTACGGCTTCTCTAAAAATTTATTTATACCCAGCTTCCAGGCTGGGCTCTAAAATCTTACTGCACTACATATCTTAAGCCTTAAGCGCAATTCTTTTCATCAATTCTTCCGTTAAGAAACAAATACATAATGTTAACGCCGATTTTTTGTATACAAATCGTATTGACCACAATGAATACGTTTTGTATATTTCAATCATCAGCAGCGAACATTGTGGTGGCAGGCATGAAGATAGAGTTGAAAGTTGACGGAAAAACTACTGCCGAGTGCAGTGATGAATCACAGTTCCTTGCATTTAATGCTGCCGTTTTTAGTGCTCTGTCGGACATGCAACTTGCCCTTGAAACGGAGCGAAGGGCTCGAGCAAAAGCAAAAATGGCTTCCTTCAACGAGAAGTTATTTAAAAAGGTTCCCACGGGTCACAATTAAGTGAATCCAAAAGTTTGATGGTTTGATAGGTAATAGCTTCTTGTTTAACAGTGCTTCCAGGATTTGAAAGTTGCTCGCGTAGTAAACGTATTTGGTTGTGCAAATCATCTGAGAGTGGACCCTCGTTAGCGCATATTGCAGCTGAAATGGTCTTAACCGCAGATTCAATAGCGGAGAGTCTTAACTCAATAAGATCGTTATTCATAGATTTATCTTCTTGGCTGTGTGAGAGCTCCAAGAATACCACTGAGCCTGATGTGGTGAAAAGACAGGCAAAGTTTTGATTGCTGTGTGTAGTCTTGGCGGTCGGCAGTTTTGGATGTCCTTAATGTCGACCGCCCCTTTTACACAACTGAAAGCGCGTTCAGCGTTCAACTTGAGAGGCCGTAGTCGTTAAATCAACTCAGGAGAACGCGCTCCCAATTGTGGAGAAGCTAACTGGCGGTGGCAGCCGCCCGTTTCACTAAGTGCCCTGGTTGGGTGCTTATTAAAACGAAACCCCTTTATTTTTTGTCGCCAATCGGCGAGGGATTCGTGCAACCAAAATTCAGCGCTGTGCAGAGCGCGTATAACACGGAGAAACTATCCATGACGAACACACAGAACGTCACCGAGTTACAACCACGCATGACCCGGGAGCAGCTGATCGATGCAGCGCGTAAGGCCGCCCCTCTCCTTCCGCCAGCTTATCGCGGAATTATGACCGAACTGGCTAACCGCCTGGACTATACAAGCGTAGCGCTTTGCGAAGCGATGGCGCAGCGTAAACAACTGGCTCTTCAGAACGCTACTCTGCGTGAAGATGTCGCAAGCTGGGCCAAAGAGTGTGACCGCGTTGTTGAACGCTACACGAAGACCAGAACCAATATGCATTTACTGGAAGCCCAGCGAGAATTGCGTGAGCTGTCACCCATCGTCATTTCCCAAAATAACGAGGTGGCTCTCTGATGGCTAACTCATTCAAGCAAATGACCCGTGACGGGACCATCAAGCGCACCGATACCGGGATGTTCATCAGCCTCGACCAAATCCATGTGCGGGAAGGTTTCAACAAACGCGAAGATGATGAACGTACCCGCCAGGCAGATGATGACCTTTTCAACTTTCTGATGAATGGTGGCTCCGTTCCCCCGCTGGAGGTTATCGCCCGTGATGAAGGTGGAGTGTGGGTTGTTGAAGGCCACCGTCGGCGTCGCTGCTATGCGCGCTGTGCAGAAGCTGGTAAGCCAGTAGACCGCATCCATATCATGCCGTTCAACGGTAACGATGTTCAGCGCCTGGCGCGCATCATGACCAGTAACAACCAGCTCCCGCTATCCGATATGGAACAGGCAGCTGTTATTCAGGAGCTACATAACGCCTTTAACCAGACCACCAGCGAGATAGCAAAGCTGGTGAATAAGTCTGTGGCCACCGTCGAGAAGCTGCTGCTCCTCAGTACGGCGAACCATGACGTTCAGCAGGAGGTTAAATCCGGTGCTGTGTCAGTCGATGTCGCGGTTGATCGCGTTATGGAGTATGGCGAACAGGCCGGGAAAGTACTCCAACATGATAAAGCTGTAGCGGCTGCCCAGGGTAAATCGAAAGTAACCCGTAGCTCTATCGCGCCGGAACTGAGTGTAAAGAACGCACGCCGTTTCGTTGAGCTGATGGCTCAGGCCACGATCAGTGATGAAGGCGTCTTCACTCTTGAAGGGACTGCACTGGCCGAGGCGCTGTCGATTATGGACGAACATAAAGCCATTGCTGAAGCACGTGAGCTCTATCGCTTGTCACAACCAGTACCGACAACAGAAATTCGCGGACGTTCTCTGTATGTGATGCTCGATGGTAAGGAAATTGGTCGGGCCTCACTGTATCGCGGTAAAACCGTTTGGCTGGACATGGATGACAAAACCATTGTCGCCAGCCAGTCAAAGGCTGTGGCCCACTTCGTTAAGCAACACAAATTGCAGCAGGAGCAAAATCATGACAGCCAATAAACCAATGACCAGCGAACAGCTTGAAGAACTGATGACTATTGCTGTCAACATGCAACGAGACAGTGAAAAAGTGAGTGACCGCCCTGCTGCTATGTTCGCTTATGCAGTGCAGGTAGCTGTTCTGGAACTGCGTAAGGTTCGTAATGAAGCTGCTGCGCTGGCTGCGGAAAATGCGGGGATTAAAGCTGCGATTGACGCAACTATCAGATGGCAGCAATCAACCGATCCGGAGAATGTCGAAAGCGTTCGAATGCTGGTCGACGTTAAAACCCCAGCAACCGAAGTTATCCTGGCTGATGTAATGGCGCAGGGTGTGGAGATGTTTGCCGCACATAAGCGAGAACGACAGCAGGCTCTGCGTAGCCGAAGCATGAGGATGTCTGAAGAGGCTGCTGGCATGGCCGCTGATGCTGAGAACTTCGCCGCCCAGCTTCGCAAAGGAGTGCAGTCATGAGCAACTCGATCGACGCGCACCTTACCGATGAGGTGATCAATGCAGCATTCGAAAACACGAATTTCGGTCGCTCTGATTTCCGCACCATTCTGGCTGAAACCGTAATGAAACGTGCTGCCGGGTATCACTCTGGCTGGACTGCAACAACTATTTGCATGGGGCTTGGCTTGCTGAGCTCGAAGAACCAGAGTGCAACCAAGCTCGGGCTGACGTTTGCTTTCCATCACTACTACAAGCCATGCGTGCGTGAAGCACTGATGCCTGTCCAGGAGGCCGCCCAATGAGCAACATCGACAAACATGCGCATGGAGAAAAAACGCGCGAGGCCTTTGAGCGGTGGGCTGAGCAATCTGGAGCTCTTCCGTGGGGAATCCTGAAAAAGCACCGCAATCAAGACGGAACCTACCCTGGCCCGCATTACACCTACATGTGGCATGCATGGAATGCCTGTCATGAGGCGCTGCTGGATGAGCTGGAAGCCAAGGGCCGCCGCATCGAAGAAGAGATTGTCCGAGCTAACCGCGAGCACCACCGTGGTTTCATGATGGCGTGCGGACATCTTAAAGAGCATTCAAACGTTCATTATGCCGATGCTGCCGAGATGGAGATAGCAGCCCTCCGCAAGCGCATCAATGAACTGGAGGCGCGTGAGGTGAAATTGCCTGAGCGTTACGAGGTAGACATGTGTCCTACCCCTTCCCCGGATGGTGAGTGGTATTCGCGCGAAGACGTATTGTCAGCCTTGGTATCCGCTGGCCTGAAGGTCGCCGCAGCCGTTAAAGGAGAGGCATCATGATCACTATTACCAAAGAATGGCTCCAGCAGACAATCGCGGAGCTTGAAGAAGAGCGCGATGGTGTGCCCGGCGCTGTAAACGAAGACGCGGCTATGGCGTTGGCAGCGATGAAGATTGCGCTGGCATCGCTCGAAGCGGAGGCGGTGGCATTACGTGACGAGCGTTCAGGTAGTGGAGGTATCAGCAAGAAGCCTGGCTTTAATGACCTACCGCATGGCACACCGTTATACGCCGCACCGCCAGCGCCGGTAGCAATGAAAGACCATCAGATCCGTGAGCTGGTGAACGAGCTGCGTGATATAGCAGTCAAGTATCACGGGAGCCAGCAGCTTCGTGAACACATTGCTCGCACAATACGCGCCGCCATGCTTCAGGGGGCCGAACAAACAAACTACCGCGCTATTGTTGAGCGGATAGCTGAAATAATTCATGGCAAAGTGACTGATATCGATCTGCTTACGGTAACAGTTAAGAGCATGAAGGATAAATTGCAGAAATAAACACCGGGTGCAGCCGGTTAAGTGGAGAGAAACGCATGGGGCAGTTAGTAACACTTCATGAGTGGGCATCTGGTCCTAATGGATTCAAATATCCATTAAGCAACTCAGCATTAAACAAAATAGCAAAGACCAAACAGACTTATCCGCCAGCCTTAAAGCAAGGTCGACGCTGGGTTATAGATGAAGATGCTCGTTTTGTTGGCATGGTTGGCAGTGTTGATATTTCAACTTCATTATCAGACAAGGCCCGCCAGTTAGTGGAGAAAGCAATAAATGGCAGCTCGCCCCAGAAAACATAATGTCAAAATACCCAACCTTTACTGTAAGTTAGATAAGCGTACTTCAAAAATTTATTGGCAATATCGCCACCCTGTAACAGGTTCATTTATTGGATTCGGAACAGATGATGAAGCGGCAAAAGCTGCTGCAATCGAGATGAACCGTATAACCGCAGAACAAGAAACTCAGCAATCTTATGCTCTGATTGATATGGCATTGAAGAGCTCAGGGAAAAAGGATCAAGGTATACGTGTTTCTGAGTGGATTAAAAAATACATCGAAATTCAGATGGAAAGGTTGCGTGACGGTGAGATAAAAAACCCTACTGTAAAATCCAGACGATTATGTTCTCAGATTCTCGCAGATAGAGTGCCAAACCTTCGCCTGAAGGATGTTGATACAAGACTCATTGCAAAAATTATTGATGAATATAAGGCAGAGGGAAAGCACAGAATGGGCCAACTGATAAGAAGCGTACTAAACGACGTGTTCAAAGAGGCGCAGCATGCTGGCGAGGTTGATCCTGGCTACAACCCAGCCTTAGCTGTAAAAAATCCAATAGCCAAAGTGAAACGAAGCAGACTTAGCATTGAACAATGGAAGTTGATTTTTGAAAGCGCAGGCTCTTTACCGCCTTGCGCTCAAAATTCTATGCTTTTGGCTTTAGTAACCGGGCAAAGGATAGGTGACATAGTCGAGATGAAGTTTAGTGACATTTGGGATAATCACCTTCATGTTACCCAAAATAAAACCGGAATGAAGTTAGCTATCCCCTTAAATTTAAGGTGCGATGCAATCGGGTTGACTCTGGCTGATGTTATTAGTAAGTGTCGCGATAGAGTAGTAAGCCCTTATCTGATCCACCATGTTAAGCATCACGCTTACGGTAAAGCGGGATCTCACGTTCCAGAAAAAACGATATCAAGATATTTTAAGGAGGCAAGAGATAAAGCAAATATCACCTGGCCTAAGGATTGCACTGCCCTTCCGCCGTTTCATGAACAGCGCTCGCTTTCATCAAGAACATACAAAGCTCAGGGTATAGATGTCAAAACTCTTTTAGGGCATAAAACCGAAGCAATGAGCGTAATGTATGGAGATGATCGTGGTCTAGAATGGAAAAAAGTTGTGATTTAAACAGGGAGTTTTGGGGAATTATTTTGGGGATGTTTTGGGGAAAGAGTTTTACTAATTAAATTCAGTCACTTAGATTTTAGCGAATTGTTCCAGAAACAGTCTTCCACCAGCAACGCATGAATCAACAGCCAGCGCTCCCGCTGGCTGTTTTCTTTCAGCCCTCTCCCTCCCGTGCTAATGTAGCAAGCTACGTATTGGCTAATCACAGGTGAAATCGTTATGTCTGATGACGTGACCGGGACGACAACCCATCAGCAGCTAATCAGCTTATTAACCGAGCAGGAGGCGCACTTTCGTGTGGTGGCGCATGAGGCCGTAGGGAAATGCGAAGCGGTCAGTGAAATTCGCGGGACCGATCTCCGCCAGGGAGCAAAAGCGCTGGTCTGTAAGGTAAAAGGCAACGGCGTTAAGAAACATATTCTGGCAATCCTCGCCGCCGATCGGCAGGCCGATCTGAGCCTGCTGGCCAGCCATTTCGGAGGGCTTAAGGCATCTCTCGCCAGTCCGGCCGAAGTGGATGCGCTTACCGGCTGCGTTTTCGGCGCCATTCCCCCCTTCAGCTTTCACCCGGATCTGACGCTGGTCGCCGATCCGCTGCTGTTTGAGCGCTTTGACGAGATCGCCTTTAACGCCGGTCTGCTGGAAAAATCGGTGATTATGGATACCCAGGACTATCTGCGTATCGCCCGTCCTGAACTGGTGTCGTTCCGTAAACAATAAATACAGAGGCTGGCTAACGGTCAGCCGTTTTCCAGCAGCAGCACGGAAGCAATCAAAATAATCGCGATGATAAAAAACGATGAGGAGATAATCAGCGTTTCGACAAACATAGGATCGTTCATGATGCCCTCTGCCTTGCCCATTTCCCTTTTTTTTTACTCCCGCAAAATGACAGTTAAATGACAATGACGCGTCCGCGAAATGACAATTTTTCGCTGAAACGATTCGCTGTTAACTCCCCTCCCCCGTATAAAGTCACTGTTTAAATACTTTATTTGTTACCGGTATCACGAAAAGAAATTTACGTAACCCCGATGCCAGATCTCGCAATTGTTAACCTTTTCATGATGGTTAACCTTGTTTACGGAGCACCTCATAAATAAACCTTACACTGGCAAGGTGAATACAATGACCGAGATAATTACCCGTAAAGAAAAAATCAGTTATGGGTTAGGCGATATGGCGAGCCATATTGGGCTGGATAACGTCATTATTTTTCTGACGTTTTACTATACGGACGTGGTGGGGTTACCTGCCGCATTCGTGGGCACTATGTTTCTTCTGGCGAGAACCGCCGATGCCATAATTGATCCGGCGATGGGCTATATCGCAGACAGGACGCGTACCCGCTGGGGAAAATTCCGCCCCTGGATGCTGTGGCTGGCGCTGCCCTTTGGCGCAAGCTGTCTGCTGACCTACGCCGTGCCGGCGTCGCTCGACCTGCACGGTAAAATGATTTTCGCCACCGTCAGCTATACCCTGATGATGCTGATGTATACCGCAATCAATATTCCCTATTGCTCCATGGGCGCGGTAATTACGCCCGACAACGATGCGCGAATTTCCCTTCAGTCTTATCGCTTTTTCCTTGCCACGCTGGGAGGCGCGTTGTCGACATTCTTTATGATGCCGCTGGCAGAGTTTTTAGGCGGCGACGATAAATTACTGGGCTACCGCTGGGCGATGGCCATTATGGCGACCGTCGCGGTCATCATGTTCTGGATCTGCTTCGCGAATACGCGTGAACGTATTAAGGCTCCCGCCACCCACAATAATTATCTTGCGGAACTGCGGGATTTATTACGAAACGACCAATGGCGAGTTGTCGCCGTCCTGGTATTAACCAATATTGGTTTTGGCGTTATTCGCCTTGGCGCAATGATGTATTTCGTCACTTATTATCTCGGTAGCGCAAGCTATTTTATGTGGATGCTCGGCGCGCATATTCTCGGGAAAGCCGCAGGCAGCGCGCTGGCCAAACGTCTGACGCAGAACGTCAGCAAAGTGCAGATGTTTGGATATTGTTCCGTACTGGCGGGGGTACTCAGCATCGCCCTGTTCTTTGCGCCTAAGTCGGTGCTTATTCTGGTGCCCATGACGTTTATCGTCTCCACCCTTTACCAGGCCACCACCACGCTAATGTGGGTGATGATGGCGGATGTCGCCGATTACGGCGAATGGAAACAGGGCAAACGCATGGACGGCGTGATCTTCTCCACCTTCCTCGCCGTACTCAAGCTGGGGATGGCGATCAGCGGCGCGATTGTTGGCTGGACGCTGGGCTTAAGCGGCTATGTTGCCAATGCCCCGGAACAAACTACCACGGCCATGTACTGCATCATCGCCCTCTTCACCGTCGTACCTGGCATCTTGTCGCTCTGCGCGTTTGCCACGCTGCGCTGGTACAAGCTCGACGACAGCACAATGCAATCCATCCATCTCGCCAAACACCCTGTTTAGAAGGACGCATTATCCATGAGTGAGCTGATTCAACATTCCAACTGTATCGAATGGCGTTTTGAACGCCAGATCCTGCGCATCGAACCCTGGGGAGAAAACAGTCTTCGCGTCAGGGCCACCTGCTCCCCGGCATTTGATGACGCCTTACAGGCACTGTTACCCGCCACCCCTTGCCAGGCCGAGATTGTCGCCGAAGCGGAAAGCCTGACGCTGCGCAACGGCAATATTACCGCGACCCTGAACCTTAAAGGTCAGTTGGCCTTCTACAATCAGCGCGGCGAACTGCTGCTGGAGGAGATGTGGCGCCAGCGTTCAACGGTGGGTATCGGTGCCAGCGAGAAGAGTCAGGATAAATATGTCAGCGCTCTGAAGCTGGATGGCCGCGAATTTAAACCGCTGATGGGCGGCAAATATCAGCTCACCGTCCGGTTTGAATCGCGTCCGGATGAACGCATCTATGGCATGGGTCAGTATCAACAGCCGTGGCTGGATCTGAAAGGCTGTACGCTGGAGCTGGCTCAGCGAAACTCCCAGGCCAGCGTGCCCTTTATGCAGTCCAGCCTTGGCTATGGCCTGCTGTGGAACAACCCGGCGATTGGTGAAGCCAGCTTTGCAAAAAATCAGACGGAATGGCGCGCCCGCGTCACAGGAGAGATGGACTACTGGATCACCGCCGCTGACACGGTGGCGGATATCACCCGCCAGTATGTGAAAGCCACCGGTACTCCGCCCCCCGCCCCGGCGTTTATCAGCGGGCTGTGGCAGTGCAAATTGCGATACCGCACCCAGCAGGAGGTGCTGGAGGTTGCGCGGGAGTATCGCCGCCGTAATCTGCCGCTGTCGGTGATGGTCATCGACTTTTTCCACTGGCCGAATCAGGGCACCTGGTGCTTCGACCCCGTAGACTGGCCCGATCCTGAAGGCATGGTCGACGAGCTGCGCGAAATGGGTATTGCGCTGATGGTGTCGGTGTGGCCAACGGTAGAGGCGCGCAGCCCCCTCTACCCGCTGATGAAAGCCAAAGGCTGGCTGGTCAGCAGTGAGCGCGGCGTGCAGGTCAACCTCGATTTTATGGGCAATACCACCTTCTTTGATGCGACCCATCCTGAGGCGCGGAAATTCGTCTGGGATACGGTGAAGAAAAATTACTACGACATGGGCATTAAGCTGTTCTGGCTGGACGAAGCGGAGCCGGAATATCGCGCCTATGATTTTGACAACTATCGCTACCACGCCGGTCCGGTACTGGAAGTGGGCAATCGCTACCCGCGTGACTTTGCGCAGGGCTTTTACGATGGGCTCCAGGCAAACGGCGAAACCGACATTGTTAACCTGGTACGCTGCGCCTGGGCAGGCAGCCAGCGATTCGGCGTGCTGGCGTGGTCGGGTGATGTCCACTCATCGTTCCATGCTTTTCGCAATCAACTCGCCGCAGGACTGAATATGGGGCTGGCGGGGATCCCATGGTGGACGACCGATATCGGCGGCTTCCAGGGAGGGAACGTTAACGACCCGGCGTTCCATGAATTGCTGATCCGTTGGTTCCAGTGGGCGGTGTTTACACCGGTTCTGCGCATGCACGGCTATCGCGAACCGCAGATCCAGCCCCCGGAGCGCTACCGTGACGGCATTCCTCAGTGTAACAGCGGTTCGCCTAATGAGCTGTGGAGTTACGGAGAAGAGAATTACGCCATCATGCAGCACTGGCTTACCGTGCGCGAAACCCTGCGCCCGTATATTGACGCGTTGTACCGGCAGGCTCATCTGCACGGAGACCCGCTTATGCGTCCGCTGTTCTGGCACTATCCGAAGGATAAGCAGAGCTGGGCGTGTGAAGATCAGTATCTGTTTGGTGAAGATCTTCTGGTGGCGCCGGTTATGCAGGCCGGTCAGCGTGAGCGCGATGTCTGGCTGCCGACGGGCAATAGCTGGATCGCCCTCAACGGTAAGCGCTACGCCGGTGGGGAGCATATCCGGGTGCCTGCGGCGCTGGAAACCATCCCGGTGTTTATCCGCGAAGGGAGTCCGCTTATCCAGCAACTGGTGGACTGACGTCAGGCAAGTGCCCAAAAATAGACAATTTTTTCAGTAAAGCCTGCCTGCCGTCGCGTTTGCGCGTAAAGTAAGCAGGCTTACTATTTTTGGCAAGGATCCCGTCATGTTCGACCCTACACTACTCATACTTCTGGCCCTGGCTGCTCTGGGTTTTGTCAGCCACAATACCACCGTCGCGATTTCCATTTTGGTCCTGATCATCGTTCGCGTCACACCGTTGAACACCTTCTTCCCGTGGATAGAAAAACAGGGGCTTACCATCGGGATCATTATTTTGACCATCGGTGTGATGGCCCCGATTGCCAGCGGAACGCTACCGGCCTCAACGCTGCTGCACTCCTTTGTGAACTGGAAATCGCTGGTGGCGATTGCAGTGGGCGTTTTTGTCTCATGGCTTGGCGGGCGCGGCGTGACGCTGATGAGCAGCCAGCCTTCTCTGGTGGCCGGGCTGCTGGTGGGCACCGTGTTAGGCGTGGCGCTGTTTCGTGGCGTGCCGGTTGGCCCGCTGATTGCTGCCGGACTGGTTTCGCTGTTTATCGGGAAGTCGTAGACAGGCTGGCGATATAGCGGGCGGGCGTCTGTCCCAGTCCTTTCTTGAACATGGTGATAAAGGCGGTGGTGGAGTCATACCCCAGCGCCTGCGCCGCCTGCTGGACCGACTTTCCGCCGATCAAAAACTGCAATGCGACAATCAGCTGGAGCTGGTGTCGCCAGCGGCGAAAGCTTAAGCCGGTCTCTTTCACCACCAGTCGCGCCAGATTGCGCTCGCTCATGGCAAAGTGGCTGGCCCACTGCGCCAGCGTCTGCCAGGCGGCAGGTTCGTTTGCCATGGTCTCACTCATCAGACGAATTTTCGGATGCGGAGATACCGGCAGCTGGAGATGCTCCTGCGGTTGCAGGGGCAGTTCATCAAACAGGACGTCAACCAGCCTTCCGGTAGCGGGAAGAGGCAGTTCCGCCTGTGACCTGTCCGCGAGCGCCAGCACCAGCTCCCGCACCAGGGGTGATATTTTCAACGTACAGGTACGGGTCGGCAATTCGAGCGCACCGGGTTCAATAAACAGCAGGCAGAGCTGCGCGCCGGGCGTCGCCTTGTTGCTGTGCGGCGTTTGACCCGGGATCCACACCGCATACTGGGGCGGTACCATCAGCATCGCGTTCTCTACTTCACAGGTGATCGCTCCTCCCAACGCCATAATCAGCTGCCCTTTGCGGTGCTGATGCAGCGGAATGTACTGTTCTTGTGCCACCACGCGGATGCGAAAGGCCACCGCCGCGTCGTGCTGGCTATCGGGATCGTAGCCGTCGAGTCCCAGTCCATACATAAAGTTTTCCGATATTAGCGATAAACTGTCATTTTAGCCTGATTTCAACCACGACTTAAATCGGTATGGTATGCGCTCGCCTGAACGTAAGAGACAATAATGACTACTGCTATTCAACCTTCCGGGAAACAGGGCGCGCTGCTGGTTGCAGGCATCCTGATGATCGCCACGACGCTGCGCGTCACCTTTACCGGGGTCGCCCCCCTGCTCGACACCATCCGACAGGACTATGGCTTAAGCACGGCGCAAACCGGCCTGCTCACAACGCTGCCTCTGCTGGCCTTCGCCTTTATCTCTCCCCTTGCCGCAGGCGTCGCCCGGCGCCTGGGCATGGAGCGCAGCCTTTTTATCGCTCTGCTGCTGATTTGCATCGGGATTGGCGTACGTTCGCTGCCGTCGGCCTCGCTGCTGTTTATCGGTACGGCGATCGTGGGCTGTGGGATTGCGCTGGGCAATGTCCTGTTACCCGGATTAATCAAGCGTGATTTTCCGGGCCAGGTCGCAAAACTGACGGGGGCTTATTCGCTGACGATGGGGGCCGCCGCTGCCGCAGGGTCTGCGCTGATCGTCCCGCTGTCGCTGGGGAGTGGTGGCTGGCACGGGGCGCTGTTGATGCTGATGTTCTTCCCGCTGGTGGCGCTGCTGCTGTGGTTACCGCAATGGCGCCAGAGGCCGGCCGCCACCCTGACCGGCGCGGGCGCGTTGCACAATCGGGCAATCTGGCGCTCGGCACTCGCCTGGCAGGTGACGCTTTTTCTGGGCATTAACTCGCTGATTTACTACGTCATTATCGGCTGGTTACCCGCGATTTTACTTAGCCACGGCTACAGCGAAACGCAGGCTGGCTCCATGCACGGACTTCTCCAGCTGGCAACCGCTGTTCCCGGTCTCGCCATTCCGCTGATCCTGCACCGTCTTAACGATCAGCGTGGCATAGCCGGGCTTGTCGCTCTGATGTGCGCCGTCAGTGCGGCCGGGTTCTGGTTCGCGCCGGGGCTGGCCGTCGTCTGGACGCTGGTGTTTGGCTTTGGATCCGGCGCCACCATGATCCTCGGCCTGACGTTTATCGGACTGCGGGCCAGCTCGGCCCATCAGGCCGCCGCGCTCTCCGGCATGGCACAGTCGATTGGCTATCTGCTGGCGGCCTGTGGCCCACCGCTGATGGGGAAAATTCACGATACCGCCGGAGACTGGCGCATTCCGCTGCTGGCCTGCGCGCTGGCAGCGGTAGTGATGGCCCTGTGCGGCATGCTGGCCGGGCGTGACCGGGAGATCACACCCCGCTGACATTCAAGGCAGACCTGACGGTCTGCTTTTTTTATCCCTGCGCCGCCCGCAGCATGGCCTGTACCAGCACGACTGGGCGCCCTTGAAGCGCAGCCCGCTCATGCTGGAACAGGGTGATGACAAAGAAAGGATGGGTCAGCAGCTCTGCCGCGCGGATCTCGCCCTGCTCGTCCCAGCCCGTTACGCGCATGTCGCCCCGCTCAAGCTGGCTGGCAAACTCAGACGAGACGCCGTAATTGCAGTGATAACCTTCCTGAATTTCCGGCTTGCCGTACGCTTTGGCAATCAGCGTGTTGTTCCGCAGCTCAATCGCGTCGGTTTTTTCCACCAGCGAGCAGGCCAGCGGCGCAATCACCATCCTCCCCTCGGTATCGGTTTCGGCATGGCCTGCATCGTGCCAGCCCAGCACATTACGGGCATACTCAATCAGCGCATGCTGGAACCCGCCGCAGGTGCCGAGAAAAGGGATGCTGTTTTCACGCGCGTAACGCGCGGCAATAAACGCCGCCTCGGTGTTTTTATACGGGCTTGCCGGTACCAGCCAGATGGCATCATACCCGACCAGGTCTTCGGGGTTGGTCAGCTCAGGCGTGGCGAGCCAGTCATAATCAGCGGTGAGATCCAGAACCGCAGCGGCGTCGTCAATCGCCAGCGGGATCGCCTGGTGCGCAATAACATCGGGATTGTAATCACCAACCAGCGCAATGCGCAGCGTCGTTTTAACCGGGGAGAGTTCCATGAGAGATTCCTTATGCCGGAGGATTTTCAGATAACATAAGGAACCTCAGACTACCGATCTTTTGCAATTATCACAATACCTTAAATTGGGTGGTTAAACGCCGGGTGCTATAGTGTTCTTGCCGAACGTCGAACGGTAGGAGGAAAACGGATGATTCAATGTAAGCGCGTCTATGAGCAGGCAACGTCAGACGATGGTTACCGGGTGCTGGTAGACAGACTCTGGCCGCGAGGGATAAAAAAGACCGACCTCGCCTGTGATGAGTGGTGTAAAGCGCTAACGCCGTCCAGCGAACTGCGGAAAGCCTTTCACAATGAAACGATCGATTTCACCGCGTTCAGTGAAGCCTATCGTAAAGAGCTGGCGCAGCAGCAGGATGAAGGCAAACGCCTGGCGGCCCTCGCCCGACAGCAGACCGTGACGCTACTCTATGGGGCGAAAAATACGGAGCAGAATCACGCGCGGGTACTGGCGGACTGGCTGCGTGAACTGTGATTAACCGATTGCCAGCTCATCCACGTTGTGTGGCATCTCGTCGGGAGTAAGCGGCATCAAATGTTCCGGGCGAACAAACGCAAAACCGTGCTGATTATCAAAGGCGTAAACATCACCGGTGACCAGCCACAGCGCACGCGCTGATGTATCAGGTAATTGCGTCATGACGCCGTTAACCGGGTTAACAAAACGCTGGCCCGGCTGACAAAGGCCAAACAGCTCTACGGATTTACCGATATTTCGACGGCCCGCCGTCGTACGCGCACCCACAATTATCGCCATGCTGCCCGGTTTTAACTGAAACATACTTCTTCTCGCAAACGTACCGCCAGAAACTGGCTAAGAATAATCCTAAAGAGAAGTGTATCGCAGTTTTATTGCCGTTGTCATCTGGTCGGTTGCGGATGATCGCGTCGATAGAGATCCCATTCATCGATCACTTCCCCGCCTGGCAATTTACACTCGGTACGTACACCCTGCGGGCTTTGAACAGGGATTTGCTCTCCCCCTTTTTCCAGACAGTACACTGACGCCGGATTTGCCATACCAATAGCGTGCGGCGGTTGAGGCGCATCGGGAGGAGGTGTCTTTGTTGAGCATGCGGCCAGCGGTAAAACCAGCGCCAGGAGAAGATATTTCATTATCATGATCCTTCAGGGTGTTGAAAACGTCAGAGTAACGGGTCATCGCCGTTTTCTCCATGATTTCTCCATTAAACCTGCACGATTCATCCCTATAGTGGTGTCTGTTCTCACTCTGACCAGAGAACATCATTCCGTAATCAAGATGTTTTGCCCCGATCTCAACATCGGGGCTTTTTTTTAGCCTCTCCTTCATCCGCTTTCAGAAGAATCTATAAAATTAATCCAGTTCATGTTTTACTATGACCGGAGTCTATATTTTCAGCATAACATGCAGATACAGAGGTCTTCTGCATGGGAGTCAACCTGCCTCATGTCAGATATCATTCTTGCCCGTGTTTCAGAAACCCTCTCCACCGAGCAATCTCTCGACAGTCTGGTGCGTCAGCTACTGGAAATGCTGGAAATTGTGACGGATATGGAATCAACCTACCTGACCAAAATCGATATCAACGCGCGTTTGCAGCACATTTTATATGCCCGTAACAGCAAGCAAATGCAGATCCCGGAAGGGTTCAGCGTGCCCTGGGACGAAACGCTCTGTAAGCGCGCCATGGATAGCGACACCTTGTTCAGTAACGAGGTGCCCGACCGCTGGCCGGAGTGTGAAGCGGCAAAAGCACTGGGTATTACAACCTATATGAGCGTGCCGGTTCACCTGGCTGACGGTTCTCTGTACGGCACGCTTTGCGCTGCCAGCACCGCACAGAAACAGTTCAGCGAACGTGGCGAGCAGGTGATCAGGCTCTTTGCCGGGTTAATTGGTCAGTACATTCAGAAAGAGTCGCTTGTGCTTCAGCTTCGTGAAGCAAATGCGGCGCTCATTGCCCACTCTTACACCGACGCCCTTACCGGCCTGCCGAATCGTCGCGCCATTTTTGAAAACCTTACCACCCTGTTCTCACTGGCGCGCCATCTTAACCGCAACGTCATGATTGCCTTTATTGACCTCGATGATTTCAAGCGAATCAATGATCAGTACGGTCATGAAGCGGGCGATCGGTTCCTCGTTCAGGTCGGCAATCGACTGACTCACCAGCAAACGCAGGACGAAATTATCGGCCGGCTCGGCGGCGATGAATTTCTGGTTGCCAGCCTGAGTCACAGCGATGATGGCGACGCCAGCACAGAGGTCAACGCTATCAAAACCCGCCTCAACGGCCGTATCGCGGGTGAATATGGGTTAGGTAATGTCACTATTCTCTATCCCGGTGCAAGCTATGGCGTCGTTATTGTTGATCCTCACTGCACAGATGAAGATAGTGCCCTGCGCACCGCAGACCTCGCGATGTATCAGGATAAAAAAGGAAAAAACAAAACAGGCTTTGTCGCGTTAGATTAAAACCGTACACTCTACGGCCTTATACAAACTCAAACAGGTGATGGCATGAGAATAGGGATCCTCTTTCCGGTGGTTATTTTTATCACGGCAGTCGTGTTTTTAGGCTGGTTTTTCCTTGGCGGTTACGCCGCGCCGGGGGCATAAATGAGAAAAACGACCCTCATCATGCTGATTGTCGCCATCGTGGCCGTCGCCGGTACGCAGTTAGGCTGGTGGTAACGCCCAAAGTAAAAAGGCCGCCCTCAGGCAGCCTTTTTTAACACAGGTCAGATTTAGCTTTTGATTTTTCTGTAGATAAACAGAACAACCAGCGCGCCAATCACCGCGACGACAAAGCTGCCGAAGTTGAAGCCATCAACTCTGCCAAAGCCGAACAGGGTACTGATCCAGCCACCGACGACTGCACCCACAATCCCCAGAACGATCGTGACGATGAAACCGCCGCCATCTTTGCCCGGCATAATCCACTTCGCCAGGATCCCCGCAATCAGCCCAAAGATAATCCAGGATAAAATTCCCATAGCTTTCCTCTCTGTATGGTTTTTGTCATTAAATCAACGACACAGAAAAGGATAGCACAGGATCTGAGAAAGGAAATTTGTGATAAGAATCACACGGTTCGTTTGAGTAAAATCTGAGCAATAAAAATTGCCGTTCCACACTCATCGTGGGGTTGCATCTTTTACTGAGAAAGATTATCTTTCTCATTACTGAATAGTTGAGCAAATCACTCAGGTATTCAGTACGACATTGCTCACATTGCTTCCAGTATTTCTTGCCCACTTTTTAGTGGGCTTTTTTTTGCCTCACCCCACCAAAATCTGGCGTTTTTTCCCAGGAGGTGAACCGCTATTCTCTGTGGCTACTGAACAGCAAAGTGAATCTGATAACATGAACGTATCGAGCAAGTTCGTCATCTGCCTTAATCTTGTTTCTGCCAGTACGCTATTGTTACTGCTCTCGACACGGTTTGAGTGGTTCTGAGATGTAATGAGTCGGCATGGTGGCTTTCCTTTCAATCACGTGCGGGCTCAACGCGCATACTTGTAGCTTTAATGACCTGTGTTAAGATCCCTGCACCTCAGGACGTGGCGGGACAGCAGGAAAATGAACAAGGCCATTGCCGTTGCTATCATCTCAACCTTTATGGTCGTCCTGTCGCTGTATGCGGTTAACGCCATTATCGTTGAGCAGCAAAAGGACCGGCAGAGGGAGATCTCCCACACGCTCTTACGCTATTCCGAAGACTTGACGCAAAATATCGCCAGTACGCTTAAAAATACCTCCGCGAAGGGATGCGATAACGCCAGCCTGAACGTCTACCGTAATTTAAAGATGCAGAGTCTCTATTTCGCCGATGTGGGGTTTATTGAAAATGGGAAAATCACCTGCACCGCATTTTGGGGCAAGCTGGCAAATCCCATCGCCCTTCCCTCTGAGCTTCACAACACCCTGAACGGATTCAGTCTGGCGCAATTTTCACAGAAAGATTTTTTTGTAGGCAATGCGACAATTTATAACCATCTTATTATCTTCACATCACGTTCAGCCTACGATAAATTCTCTCCGGTCACCGCCAACTATTCACTTCGTTCTACCACGAAAGATTTCGACCGAACCTTTTTTACCGTTACGTCACCTACAGAAAACCTTAGCCGCTTGTCGTCACTGTTATTCACGCAGACCGTGACGCAGTGCAGCACGCGCTGGGATTTGTGCGTTACCGTCACCCACCATAATGCCGGACTGGCATCGCTCTCCCGCGTAGTGATGGTGCTCCTGTGCCTGTTTTTATACTTTATCTGGGTATCCCTGACGCTGTTTTCTCTTCGACTTTATGAAGATCGACTTTCTCTTGAGCGAACGCTGGTCAAAGCGGTGATAGCGAATACTATCAGCGTTCATTTTCAGCCCATAATTCGGGTTGCTGATAAGAAAATCGTCGGGGTTGAAGTGTTATCAAGATGGCAGGATAACAATCACAAAGAGGTTTCTCCTGAGCTGTTTATCCCGTTAATTAAAAAAATTGGTCTGTATAACGTTTATTATCAGAACATGATAAAGAAATCCCTGGCGGAAATTGCCGGGCTGGCGGCCGAACATCAGTTAATGATTTCACTGAACGTTGGCCGGACGGAAATTGAAGACGGCAAATTTCTGGCGGTATTACGTCATGCATGCTTAGAGAACGCTATTCCCTTATCGTTAATCAAAGTTGAGTTATCCGAGAATGGCGTTTCCACCTCGGCCATCCTTGAAGAGTTTTGTGAGGATCTTAAATCGGCAGGCGTCAAAATTTCAATAGACGATTTTGGCGTGCAAAACTCTAATCTGGCAAGGCTGTCCAATCTCAAATATGACGAAATCAAAGTGGATAAGTCGTTAGTGGATGGCATCAACGAGCATTATAAACAGGATATCCTGGTGATCTTTAGCGACGCGCTCGCTAAACTGCACAAAACCCTGGTGTTTGAGGGAGTCGAAAGCGAAACGCAATATCAGTTTATCGCGCAGAGATACCCCGATGCCCTCGTGCAAGGCTGGTACTTTTCAAAATCACTAACCCGGCACGACCTCGCCAGCCTGCTGGCTTACTCAGCGCGATGAAGCGTTATTCATTGCCCCATTGATTCAGGAAGTTCGCAATATCGTCAATGCGCGCTTCATCTATCTCCGCCTGGACAGCCATCTCCCGCTGCGCCTCTTCACTGATTTCCTCATTGTTGTATAAGCGAGTGAGCAGCAGCTGAAAATAGTGTGCCAGTGGCGTACGCTCCGCCTCTTCTGGTGGTTTTGCCGTTTCAGTCGCATACTCGTCGACGATGTCATAATACTTGAGCGGGATATCATGGGTCATAGCGTTGTTTTCCGTCTTGTGTGCATAAAAAACGGGAACCCTCAGGCTCCCGTTGTCATTTAACCCAGCGAGTGGATTACATGTTCGCGATAATCGCGTCGCCAAACTCTGAGCATTTCAGCAGTTTAGCGCCTTCCATCAGACGTTCAAAGTCATAGGTGACGGTTTTCGCGTTAATCGCGCCTTCCATACCCTTAACAATCAGGTCTGCGGCTTCGAACCATTCCATATGACGCAGCATCATCTCTGCGGACAGAATGATAGAGCCTGGGTTGACTTTGTCCTGGCCTGCATATTTCGGTGCAGTACCGTGAGTTGCTTCAAACAGGGCGCACTCGTCACCGATGTTCGCGCCCGGGGCGATACCGATACCACCGACCTGCGCTGCCAGCGCATCAGAGATGTAGTCGCCGTTCAGGTTCATACAGGCGATCACGTCATATTCAGCAGGACGCAGCAGGATCTGTTGCAGGAACGCATCGGCGATCACATCTTTAATGATGATCTCTTTACCGGTGTTCGGGTTTTTAATTTTCTGCCATGGGCCGCCGTCGATCAGTTCACCGCCGAACTCTTCGGTCGCCAGCTGGTAGCCCCAGTCTTTGAACGCGCCTTCGGTGAACTTCATGATATTGCCTTTGTGAACCAGGGTCACAGAGCCACGATCGTTGGTGATAGCGTATTCGATGGCGGCACGCACCAGACGCTTGGTCCCTTCTTCGGAGCACGGCTTGATGCCGATGCCGCAATGCTCAGGGAAGCGAATTTTCTTCACGCCCATCTCTTCGCGCAGGAATTTAATCACTTTTTCTGCATCAGCAGAATCCGCTTTCCATTCGATACCGGCGTAGATGTCTTCAGAGTTTTCACGGAAGATGACCATGTCGGTCAGTTCCGGGTGCTTAACCGGGCTTGGAGTGCCCTGGTAGTAACGCACCGGACGCAGACACACATACAGATCCAGTTCCTGACGCAGCGCCACGTTCAGGGAGCGAATGCCGCCGCCAACTGGCGTGGTCAGAGGGCCTTTGATAGCAACGCGATAGTCGCGGATCAGGTCCAGCGTTTCGGCTGGCAGCCAGACGTCCTGGCCATAAACTTGAGTCGATTTTTCACCGGTGTAAATTTCCATCCAGGAAATTTTACGCTCGCCTTTGTAGGCTTTCTCAACAGCGGCATCAACCACTTTCAGCATTGCCGGGGTAACGTCTACACCGATACCGTCACCTTCGATGAACGGGATAATCGGGTTGTGAGGAACGTTAATCTTGCCGTTTTGCAGGGTGATCTTTTTACCTTCCGCCGGAACAACTACTTTGCTTTCCATTAACCTCTCCTTCGAGCGCTTCTGGTTGTTACTGATCTTATGTTAATAAATTGTAATGAGCCTTCCGATAGTACCTGATTGTCCGACGCCATGAAAGGTCTTCGTTATTAGGCTATAATGCGGCAATTGATAACGCCTGAAAATACCATGACGAAAACTTCTTTTAGAAAACACCGGGTTGAGCGATTCAGCTCACGACAAGCCACCAGAAGAACGCCAGAACCCCAGCCAACGCGGGTCATACTGTTCAATAAACCCTATGATGTATTGCCGCAGTTTACCGACGAGGCCGGGCGCAGCACGCTGAAGGATTTTATCCCCGTTCAGGGGGTCTACGCGGCCGGGCGTCTGGATCGCGACAGCGAGGGGCTGCTGGTGCTTACCAATGACGGCGTGCTCCAGACCAGGCTTACTCAGCCGGGCAAACGTACCGGAAAAATTTACTATGTGCAGGTTGAAGGCGAGCCGGACGACGCGTCGCTGGCAAAGCTGCGTAACGGCGTAATGCTGAACGATGGTCCTACCCTGCCAGCTGGTATTGAGCGCGTAAATGAACCCGAGTGGCTGTGGCCGCGCAACCCGCCGATTCGTGAGCGCAAATCGATTCCCACCAGCTGGCTTAAAATCACCCTTTATGAAGGCCGCAACCGACAGGTCAGGCGCATGACTGCGCATGTGGGCTTCCCTACCCTGCGACTCATTCGCTACGCCATGGGCAGCTACACGCTGGACTCGCTGGCTAACGGGGAATGGCGGGATGTTACCCCTAAGGAGAACTGATGTTTAAACCCCATGTTACGGTCGCCTGCGTGGTCCACGCGCAGGGGAAATTCCTGGTGGTGGAAGAGACCATCAACGGCAAAGCGCTTTGGAATCAGCCAGCCGGGCATCTTGAAGCCAACGAAACCTTATTGCAGGCAGCGAAACGCGAGCTCTGGGAAGAGACGGGTATCCGCGCCGAACCGCAGCACTTTATCCGTATGCATCAGTGGATAGCGCCTGACCAGACACCTTTCCTGCGCTTTTTATTCGCCGTTGAGCTTAACGAAACGTGCGCCACTGAACCGCACGACGACGATATCGATCGCTGCCTGTGGGTGACCGCAGACGAGATCCTGAACGCGTCAAACCTGCGCTCGCCGCTGGTTGCGGAAAGCATCCGCTGCTGGCAGTCTGCGGCTCGCCTGCCGCTGGATGTCATTGCAGAATTTAACTGGCCGTTTACAGAGGGTGTCAATGGTGGGGGGGCGTGATAGAATACGCCGCCTTGAAGTTCAATGTCGTGAGTATTCCATGTCAGATAACAGCCAGAAAAAAGTGATCGTCGGCATGTCCGGCGGTGTCGATTCCTCCGTTTCCGCCTACCTGTTGCAGCAACAGGGCTATAAGGTGGAGGGCCTGTTCATGAAGAACTGGGAGGAAGACGATGGCGAGGAATACTGCACTGCCGCTGCGGATCTCGCCGATGCGCAGGCCGTGTGCGATAAGCTCGGCATCGAACTGCACACCGTTAACTTTGCCGCAGAATACTGGGACAACGTTTTTGAACTCTTCCTCGAAGAGTACAAAGCGGGCCGCACGCCAAACCCGGATATCCTGTGTAACAAAGAGATCAAATTCAAAGCCTTCCTGGAATTCGCCGCGGAAGACCTGGGCGCAGACTACATTGCGACCGGCCACTACGTGCGTCGCGCGGATGTGAATGGTAAAAGCCAGCTGCTGCGCGGTCTGGATGGCAATAAAGATCAGAGCTACTTCCTCTACACGCTGAGCCATGAACAGATTGCCCAAAGTCTGTTCCCGGTCGGCGAGCTTGAAAAGCCGGAAGTACGTAAGATTGCTGAAGATTTGGATCTGATCACCGCGAAGAAAAAAGACTCCACCGGTATCTGTTTTATCGGCGAGCGTAAATTCCGCGAGTTCCTGGGGCGCTACCTGCCTGCACAGCCGGGCAAAATCGTCACCGTTGACGGTGATGAGATTGGTCAGCACCAGGGGCTGATGTACCACACTCTCGGCCAGCGTAAAGGTCTGGGTATCGGCGGCACCAAAGAGGGCAGCGAAGATCCGTGGTACGTGGTCGACAAAGATGTCGAAAACAATATTCTGGTGGTGGCTCAGGGTCACGACCATCCGCGCCTGATGTCCGTTGGACTTATCGCGCAACAGCTGCACTGGGTCGATCGCGAGCCGCTGAAAGGCACGCTGCGCTGCACCGTGAAAACGCGCTACCGCCAGACGGACATCCCTTGCACCGTCACCGCACTGGATGACGATCGCATTGACGTGCGTTTCGACGAACCGGTTTCCGCCGTTACCCCTGGCCAGTCAGCTGTTTTCTACAGCGGCGAAATTTGCCTCGGCGGTGGGATCATTGAACAGCGCCTGCCGCTGCCTGCTGTTTAAACCGTTTGCACACATAAAGGAGACCGTGTGGCGAAGAACTATTACGACATCACCCTGGCGCTGGCGGGAATTTGCCAGTCAGCCCGTCTGGTGCAACAGCTGGCGCATCAGGGTCATTGCGACGCTGATGCCCTGCACGTTTCACTCAACAGCGTTATCGATCTTAACCCAGGCTCCACGCTGGGCGTCTTTGGCGGCAGTGAAACCAATCTTCGTCTCGGTCTTGAAACCCTGCTCGGCGTGCTCAACGCCAGCAACCGTCAGGGGTTGAATGCCGAACTGACCCGCTACACCTTAAGCCTGATGGTGCTGGAACGTAAGCTGAACGCGGCGAAAGGCGCAATGAATACCCTGGGCGATCGCATCGCCGGGCTACAGCGCCAGCTCGACCACTTTGACCTCCAGTCTGAGACCCTGCTGAGCGCGATGGCCGGTATCTACGTCGACGTAATTAGCCCGCTCGGCCCGCGTATTCAGGTCACCGGTTCGCCTGCCGTATTGCAAAGCCCACAGGTACAGGCGAAGGTACGCGCTTCGCTGCTGGCAGGCATCCGTGCCGCCGTGCTGTGGCAACAGGTCGGCGGTGGCCGCCTACAGCTCATGTTTTCTCGTCATCGCCTGACGACTCAGGCAAAACAAATTCTTGCTCATTGTTAACCTCCCGGAGTTGCGAATTATGGAATTATCCTCACTGACCGCCGTATCCCCTGTCGATGGACGCTACGGCGATAAAGTCAGCGCGCTGCGCGGGATCTTCAGCGAATATGGCCTGCTGAAGTTCCGTGTTCAGGTTGAAGTGCGCTGGCTGCAAAAGCTGGCCGCCCAGACAGCAATCAAGGAAGTTCCTGCTTTTGACGCAAAGGCAAACGATTACCTTGATAAAATCGTTGCTGAGTTCAGCGAAGAAGATGCCGCGCGTATTAAAACCATCGAACGCACCACCAACCACGACGTGAAAGCGGTTGAATATTTCCTGAAAGAGAAAGTGGCAAGCGTCCCTGCGCTGCACGCGGTATCTGAATTTATTCACTTCGCCTGTACCTCTGAAGATATTAACAACCTGTCTCACGCGCTGATGCTCTGTACTGCACGCAAAGAGGTGGTACTCCCTTACTGGCGTAAAATCATCGATGCGGTGAAAGCGCTGTCCGTGGAGTACCGCGATATTCCGCTGTTGTCCCGTACTCATGGCCAGCCAGCAACCCCATCCACCATGGGTAAAGAGATGGCGAACGTAGCGTACCGCATGGAACGCCAGTATCGTCAGCTGGAGCAGATTGAGATCCTCGGCAAAATCAACGGCGCGGTGGGTAACTACAACGCCCACATTGCGGCGTACCCGGAAGTGGACTGGCACCAGTTCAGTGAAGAGTTCGTGACGTCTCTGGGGATCCAGTGGAACCCGTACACCACCCAGATTGAGCCGCACGACTACATCGCTGAGCTGTTTGACTGCATTGCGCGCTTCAACACCATCCTGATCGACTTCGATCGTGACGTCTGGGGCTACATCGCCCTGAACCACTTCAAGCAGAAGACCATCGCCGGGGAAATCGGTTCGTCCACCATGCCGCACAAAGTGAACCCAATCGACTTCGAAAACTCCGAAGGTAACCTGGGCCTGGCGAATGCCGTGTTGCAGCATATGGCGAGTAAGCTGCCGGTCTCCCGCTGGCAGCGCGACCTGACTGACTCCACGGTGCTGCGTAACCTGGGCGTGGGTATTGGCTACGCGCTGATCGCCTACCAGTCCACCCTGAAGGGTGTGAGCAAGCTGGAGGTGAACCGCGACCGTCTGCTGGACGAGCTGGATCACAACTGGGAAGTGCTGGCGGAGCCGATTCAGACCGTGATGCGTCGTTATGGCATCGAAAAACCGTACGAGAAACTCAAAGAGCTGACCCGCGGTAAACGCGTTGATGCTGAGGGTATGAAACAGTTTATCGATGGTCTGGCGCTGCCCGAAGAAGAAAAAGCGCGCCTGAAAGAGATGACCCCGGCAAACTATATTGGCCGCGCCATTACTATGGTTGACGAGCTGAAGTAATCACCCTCCCCCTTTCCACCCGGAAAGGGGGCTGCTTATCATCATCGTGTCGACGTTCACACCCCGTTACAGGCTCTGCCGGGATTACAACCTGTTGTCAGGCTGGTTGTTATTTTTCGCCGTGGAATAACTTTCCGGAATATATCGTTTTAAGCCGAACGGGCACAGCCTGAACTGGCACGGGGTCTCAACCGTGCATGGCCGATCCATCTCCTGCCGGTTACCTGGACACGCGTTTTTCTGTTTGAACCCCATCCAGCCAATTGATGTATAGGGCATTGCCTGCGCTATCCATACCCTACGCCGCCGATCGTTAATCAGGATACCCTGGTTTGAGGTGGTGATGATTTCACCGGCACGAACGTAATAATCCCCTTTTAGCCAAAGGATATAATTCAGGCCATATTGTGTTTCAACTTTGCAAAAGATGGTTCCACTTTCCGGGCTCGCAATAGTCTCAACAACCTTCCATTCCATAGAATCCTCTTTACTCGCTATATTGCTGTTTTGTTGTGTAAAAATGCTGATTTTCTGGCACATCTTATGCAAATCTAATTTCGCACCATAAAATAAGCGTAGACAAAGACAGACATAGTGAGAACATCCTTACAAAAAAAAGGGCAATCTTTACAAAACTGGCGTGCCCGTTCTGTCAAAAAAGCGACTCGCCTTCAACCGTTCATAAACGGATGGATGTTTTATCCGGATTGCGGAAGCGTGCGAAAACAAGTCAGTTTATATTACCCGCGCCTTCTGGGGGCGTATGAGGCATATGTGAGGTGGGTGGGCGATATGAAACAGGATCAGGTCAACATACTTAATAATCAGATGCCTGGCGTAATGCCACCTGTCTTCAGAAGCATGAAAAAAATCATTTAATTTCATAACGCTGGTGTCAACCTGGATAATCAGCGTTAAACTATTCATACCATTTATAAAGGGAGAAATGATGATGCGCGTACTGGTTGTTGAGGATAACGCATTGCTACGTCATCACCTGAAAGTTCAACTTCAGGAGATGGGTCATCAGGTGGACGATGCTGAAGACGCAAAAGAGGCCGATTATTATCTCAATGAACACCTGCCGGACATCGCCATTGTCGATTTAGGGCTGCCGGATGAAGACGGATTATCTCTTATCCGCCGCTGGCGTAGCCATGACGTTTCCCTGCCGGTACTGGTGCTGACTGCTCGCGAAGGCTGGCAGGACAAGGTTGAAGTGTTGAGCGCAGGCGCAGATGACTACGTGACCAAACCCTTCCATATTGAAGAAGTCGCCGCGCGTATGCAGGCGCTGCTGCGCCGCAACAGCGGGCTGGCGTCACAGGTGATCTCTCTGCCGCCGTTCCAGGTGGATCTCTCCCGCCGCGAATTTTCAATAAATGATGAAGTAATCAAGCTGACCGCATTCGAATACACCATCATGGAAACGCTGATCCGTAACAACGGTAAAGTGGTGAGCAAAGATTCCCTGATGCTTCAGCTTTATCCGGATGCCGAACTGCGCGAAAGCCACACCATTGACGTGCTGATGGGCCGCCTGCGCAAAAAAATTCAGGCACAGTACCCGCACGACGTGATTACCACCGTGCGTGGTCAGGGCTACCTGTTCGAATTACGCTAAATGAAAGGGATTTTGCGCCACATTTTACCCCTTTCACTGCGGGTTCGCTTTCTGCTGGCAACCGCCGCCGTCGTGCTCGTGCTGTCCCTCTCTTACGGAATGGTGGCGTTGGTCGGGTACAGCGTAAGCTTCGATAAAACCACCTTCCGCCTGCTTCGCGGCGAAAGTAATCTGTTCTATACCCTGGCGAAATGGGAGAACAACCAAATCACCGTCGAGATGCCGGAAAACCTGAACCAGCAGAGCCCAACGCTGGCACTCATTTACGATGAAAAAGGAAAATTGCTGTGGGCGCAGCGCGACGTCCCCTGGCTGAAAAAGCGCATCCGTCCGGAATGGCTTAAAACCAATGGTTTTCACGAAATAGAAGCCGACCTCAACTCTACCAGCATCCTGCTGCGTGACGATCGGGCGTTACAGAACAAGCTCAATGAGATCCGCGCTGAAGATGACGACACGGAGATGACCCACTCGGTGGCCATCAACCTGTATCCCGCCACTCTGAACATGCCGCAGCTGACCATTGTAGTGATCGATACCATACCGGTTGAGCTAAAACGTTCGTATATGGTCTGGAACTGGTTCGTGTACGTTCTGGCTGCCAACCTGCTGCTGGTGATCCCTCTCCTGTGGGTTGCTGCATGGTGGAGCCTCCGCCCGATTGAATCCCTTGCCAAAGAGGTGCGCGAGCTGGAGGAACATCACCGCGAGAAGCTTAACCCTGAAACTACGCGCGAACTGACCAGCCTGGTGCGCAACCTCAACCGCCTGCTGAAAAGCGAACGTGAACGTTACGACAAGTATCGCACGACGCTCACCGATCTTACGCACAGCCTGAAAACCCCGCTGGCAGTGATGCAAAGTACACTGCGTTCAATGCGCAGTTCGAAAATGAGCGTGGATGACGCCGAGCCGGTAATGCTGGAGCAAATCAGCCGTATTTCACAGCAGATTGGTTATTACCTGCACCGCGCGAGCATGCGTTCCGGAAGCGCCTTATTGAGCCGTGAACTGCACCCGGTAGCCCCGCTGCTGGATAACCTCACCTCTGCGCTGAACAAGGTTTACCAGCGTAAAGGGGTAAACATCAGTCTGGATATCTCACCGGAAATAAGCTTTGTTGGCGAGAAGAATGACTTTATGGAAGTGATGGGAAATCTGCTCGATAACGCCTGCAAATATTGTCTGGAGTTTGTCGAGGTGTCCGCGCGCGTAACGGATAACGAACTGCATATTATCGTTGAGGATGATGGTCCTGGCATTCCCCATAATAAACGCGAAGTGGTATTCGATCGCGGTCAGCGCGCCGATACGCTGCGCCCGGGCCAGGGTGTCGGATTATCCGTCGCCCGGGAAATTGTCGATCAGTACGAGGGCAAGATTGAAACCGGCGAAAGTTTGCTGGGCGGTGCCCGTATGGAAGTCATTTTTGGCCGCCAACAGCCCGTATTGAACGATAGTTAACCCGAAATGTGAAAAATACGCGGATCTCGCAGCCAGGGGTCGGTGCTTCCGTTATAATCCGTCTCAGTAAGAGCCTGCGGAATACAAAAATATGGATTATCAATTAACACTTAACTGGCCCGAATTTATTGAACGTTACTGGCAAAAACGCCCGGTCGTTCTTAAACGCGGGATCAGCAATTTTATCGACCCTATTTCTCCTGACGAACTCGCTGGTCTGGCGATGGAAAACGAGGTAGACAGCCGTCTGGTGAGCCATCAGGACGGGAAATGGCAGGTCAGCCACGGTCCCTTTGAAAGCTACGATCACCTGGGCGAAAGCAACTGGTCTTTACTGGTGCAGGCGGTCAACAACTGGCACGAACCCACCGCAGCCTTGATGCGTCCCTTCCGCGCCCTCCCAGACTGGCGAATGGACGATTTGATGATCTCCTTCTCTGTTCCCGGTGGCGGCGTGGGTCCGCATCTTGATCAGTACGACGTGTTTATCATTCAGGGTACCGGTCGCCGTCGCTGGCGAGTGGGCGAAAAAGTGCCAATGAAGCAGCACTGCCCGCACCCGGATCTGCTTCAGGTTGATCCGTTTGAAGGGATCATTGATGAAGAGCTGGAGCCAGGCGACATTCTGTATATCCCGCCAGGCTTCCCGCATGAAGGTTATTCCCTTGAAAACTCGCTAAACTATTCGGTTGGTTTCCGCGCGCCAAGCGGCCGCGAGATGATCAGCGGATTCGCTGACTATGTTTTACAGCGCGAGCTGGGCAGCCATCGTTACAGCGATCCGGATGTTCCGGCGCGTGAGCACCCGGCCGATATTCTGCCAGAGGAGCTGGATAAGCTGCGCGGTATGATGCTGGATCTGATCAACGAACCGGAGCACTTCAGACAGTGGTTTGGCGAGTTTATCAGCCAGTCGCGTCACGAACTGGACGTCGCGCCGCCAGAGCCGCCGTATCAGGCAGATGAAATTTATGATGCCCTCCAGCAGGGCGATAAGCTGGTTCGTCTGGGCGGATTACGTGTATTGCGCATTGGCGAAGAGGTATTCGTCAACGGCGAGCGCCTGGACTCTCCACACCGTCCGGCACTGGAAGCGATTGCCAGCCATATGGTGCTGTCTGCGGATACCTTTGGCGACGCGCTGGACGATCCCTCCTTCCTCGCCATGCTGGCCGCGCTGGTTAACAGCGGGTACTGGTTTTTTGAGGACTGAGTCATGATGTTTGCCGGGTGGCGGCTACGCCTTACCCGGCCTACAAAAGCCGTTCCCGTAGGCCCGGTAAGCGATGCGCCACCGGGCTTTTTTTACTTCCGCTCCCCCGCCGCAAAATCCTCAATCTCACCCGCCCAGTCTGCCGGATATAACCCCTCCCGCACGTCCCGATGAAACGTTGAATAGGGCCAGTCGACGACTTTCCCGACATAGCCATGCTTCAGCGGATTGATGTAGACGTAATCCATATGCCGCCGGTAATCCTGTTCATTGCGAATGGTGTGTTCCCAGAAACGCGGTTGCCAGACGTGGCGCATCTCAATGTTGCGGCTAAACATTTTTTTGATGTCGCGCCAGCGCGCCGAAAAGTCACTGTCCCCTTCCGGTAAGGTCCAGATACAGTGCATATGTTCAGGCAGGATAACCCAGGCGTTAATGGTGAAGGGCTTCGCATGCTTAACCGTGGCGGTAGCGGAACGCAAGCTGTCGATGTGGCGGGTAAGTAAATCGCTCTGGCGGTTTTGCAGATTGACGGTGAAAAACCAGGTTCCACCGGGGATGTAGTGGCGGCGGTAGTTTGACATTTGAACTCCCTGTTCATGTGCCGGGTGGCGGCTACGCCTTACCCGGCCTACAAAAGCCTTTACTGTAGGCCCGGTAAGCGCAGCGCCACCGGGCATTTTCTTACCGCTTCGCGGTTAACTCTGCTATCCGCACAATCACCTGCACCGCTTTTTCCATCCCTTCCAGCGTCACGAACTCATGCTTGCCGTGGTAGTTATATCCACCGGTAAACAGGTTCGGGCACGGCAGGCCCATAAATGACAGCTGCGAACCATCGGTTCCACCACGGATCGGTTTCATCACCGGCTCGATATCACAATCGCGCATCGCCTGCTGGGCGATATCAAGAATGTGCGGATGCTCCATCACCTTCTCGCGCATATTGTAATAGCTGTCTTCGATGATGAGCTCAATATAGCAATCCGGATGCAGCCCCTTGCCGACCTTTTTCGCGATCTCCATCATCTTACGCTTGCGCGCTTCAAAGGCTTTGCGGTCAAAATCGCGGACGATATAGTGCATCTGCGCGCTGTCCACGTTCCCCTTGATGCTGGTCAGATGATAAAAACCCTCATACCCTTCCGTCATCTCCGGGCTCTCTTCGGCAGGAACTTCCGCATGAATACGCGCAGCCAGCGACAGCGCATTCACCATCACCCCTTTCGCAGAGCCCGGGTGCACGTTATTCCCGACGATTTTGATCGTCACCGATGCCGCGTTAAAGTTTTCATACTCAAGTTCACCCACGCCGCCACCGTCGACGGTGTAGGCCCACTGAGCGTTAAACGCCTCGACGTCAAAATGTTTCGCGCCTTTTCCTACCTCTTCATCCGGCGTGAAGGCCACGCGGATATCGCCATGTGGGATATTTTTGCCCTTCAGCACCGCCAGCGCCGTCATGATCTCGGCGATACCCGCTTTGTCATCGGCCCCCAGCAAGGTTTTGCCGTCGGTGGTGATTAACGTCTGCCCCAGCAGCTGATGCAGTACCGGGAACATCACCGGCGACAGCACTTCGTCGCCAATGCCCAGCGCAATATCTCCGCCGCGGTAGTTTTCAACAATCTGCGGATTAACGTGTTTACCGCTAAAATCAGGTGAGGTATCGACATGAGAAATAAAGCCAATCGCCGGGATATCTCCCTCAACGTTGGCCGGCAGCGTTCCCATCACGGTCCCCTTTTCACTGAGCGTGACATCAACCAGCCCCATGGCCTCCAGCTGCTCTTTCAGCAGATTTAGCAGCTTCCACTGGCCTTCGGTGCTTGGCACCTGTCGGACCCCCGGCTTAGATTGGGTATCCAGCGAAACGTAATGTAAGAAACGCTCAAGTAGTTTATCCATGCAGTCACCCTCACTTTTTGTGACAACATTATCATTAAGCAGCAAAACGCAAATATTGCGTCAGGTCACTTTTATCCCGCAAACGAGAACTTTTTACGTTTATATCGTTCTGCGTTAATAAATGTAGCTTATGAATAAGTGAGAAGGATTGGCGATTCAATGGGTTTGCCGTAGAATGTCCGCCCTCATTACGAGTCACCAAGGTGGTTACACACAAACCCCGCTTCAGTCTGCTGCTTGAGGCGTCTATATGGGACAGCGCGAAAATTGAATACACAACCCCGTTCCCTTTCACCGCTGGTGCAACTGGAACGAATTCGTAAAAGTTTCGATGGCAAAGATGTCATTTCCGATCTTAATCTGACCATCAATGACGGTGAGTTTCTCACGCTGCTTGGCCCCTCCGGCTGCGGCAAAACCACCGTCCTGCGCCTTATTGCCGGGCTGGAAAGCGTCGATAACGGCCATATCCATCTTGAGAACCAGGACATTACCCAGGTCCCTGCCGAAGATCGCCACGTCAATACCGTCTTTCAGAGCTATGCCCTGTTCCCGCACATGACCGTGTTTGAGAACGTGGCGTTTGGCCTGCGGATGCAAAAAACACCCGCCAGCGAGATCCCGCCGCGCGTTACCGAAGCCCTGCGCATGGTGCAGCTGGAGGCATTCGCCCAGCGCAAGCCGCATCAACTTTCTGGTGGTCAGCAGCAGCGTGTGGCTATTGCCCGCGCCGTGGTCAACAAACCACGCCTGCTCCTGCTGGATGAATCCCTCTCCGCGCTGGACTACAAGCTGCGCAAGCAGATGCAGAACGAGCTGAAAGCGCTTCAGCGTAAGCTCGGCATCACGTTCGTGTTTGTCACTCACGATCAGGAAGAAGCGCTGACTATGTCAGACCGTATCGTGGTGATGCGTGAGGGCAAGATTGAGCAGGACGGCACGCCGCGTGAAATTTACGAGGAGCCGAAAAACCTGTTCGTCGCCAGCTTCATTGGCGAAATCAATATTTTCAACGCCACGGTGATTGAGCGTCTGGACGAGCAGCGCGTGCTCGCCAACGTGGAAGGCCGCGAATGCAACATCACGGTGAACTTTGCCGTGGAAAAGGGACAAAGGCTCAACGTTCTGCTGCGCCCGGAAGATCTTCGCGTCGATGAGATCCACGACACGGCTGACGCCGAAGGTCTGATCGGTTACGTTCGCGAACGCAACTACAAAGGGATGACCCTCGAATCCGTTGTGGAACTGGAAAACGGCAAAATGGTGATGGTTAGTGAGTTCTTCAACGAGGACGATCCGGACTTCGACCACTCGCTGGATCAGAAGATGGTAATCAACTGGGTAGAAAGCTGGGAGGTTGTACTGGCTGATGAAGAACACAAGTAAGTTCCAGAATGTGGTGATTGCCACGATCGTCGGTTGGCTTGTGTTGTTTGTCTTTCTTCCCAACCTGATGATCATCGTAACCAGCTTCCTGACCCGCGACGACGCGAACTTCGTCGCGATGGTCTTTACGCTGGACAACTACGCACGCCTGCTCGATCCGCTCTACTTTGACGTGCTGCTGCACTCGCTCAATATGGCGCTGATTGCCACCGTTGCCTGTCTGGTGCTGGGGTATCCGTTCGCGTGGTTCCTGGCTCGCCTGCCGCAAAAAGTGCGTCCGCTGCTGCTGTTTTTACTGATTGTGCCATTCTGGACCAACTCGTTAATCCGCATCTACGGGCTGAAAATCTTCCTCAGCACCAAAGGTTATCTGAACGAGTTTCTGCTGTGGCTTGGGGTTATTGATACGCCGATCCGCATTATGTTCACCCCGAGCGCGGTGATCGTCGGCCTGGTCTATATCCTGCTGCCGTTTATGGTGATGCCGCTTTACTCAAGTATTGAAAAGCTTGATAAACCACTTCTGGAAGCCGCGAGAGACCTGGGGGCCAGCAAGCTGCAAACCTTTATCCGCATCATTATCCCGCTGACCATGCCGGGCATTATTGCCGGATGTCTGCTGGTCATATTGCCTGCGATGGGTCTGTTCTACGTGTCGGACCTGATGGGCGGGGCGAAAAACCTACTGATCGGCAACGTGATCAAGAGCCAGTTCCTGAACATCCGCGACTGGCCGTTCGGCTCGGCCACCAGCATTACGCTGACGGTGGTAATGGGGCTGATGCTGCTGGTTTACTGGCGTGCCTCACGCCTGCTGAATAAGAAGGTGGAGCTGGAATGATCGGTAGACTGCTTCGCGGCGGTTTTATGACCGCCATTTATGCGTATCTTTATATTCCGATAATCATTTTGATCGTGAACTCCTTTAACAGTTCACGCTTCGGGATCAACTGGCAAGGGTTTACCACCAAATGGTATGGCCTGCTGATGAACAATGACAGCCTGCTACAGGCCGCTCAGCACTCGCTGACGATGGCGGTATTCTCTGCCACCTTCGCGACGCTGATTGGCTCGCTGACCGCCGTGGCGCTGTACCGCTACCGTTTTCGCGGTAAGCCGTTCGTCAGCGGTATGCTGTTTGTGGTGATGATGTCCCCGGACATCGTGATGGCCATTTCACTGCTGGTGCTGTTTATGCTGCTGGGCGTCCAGCTCGGTTTCTGGTCGCTGCTGTTTTCGCATATCACCTTCTGCCTGCCGTTTGTGGTGGTAACCGTCTACGCGCGACTGAAAGGATTCGACGTACGCATGCTGGAAGCGGCGAAGGATCTGGGAGCCAGCGAGATGACCATTCTTCGCAAAATCATCCTGCCGCTGGCGATGCCTGCCGTGGCAGCCGGATGGCTGCTCAGCTTTACCCTGTCGATGGACGACGTGGTCGTGTCCTCCTTCGTCACCGGGCCGAGCTACGAAATTCTGCCGTTGAAGATCTACTCAATGGTGAAAGTCGGTGTTTCACCCGAAGTGAACGCGCTGGCGACTATTCTGTTGGTGTTATCGCTGGTTCTGGTGATTGCCAGCCAGGTTATTGCTCGTGATAAAACAAAATCTCAGGGGACATAGAAATGAAAAAAATGCTTGCCGCTGCGGCACTGGTGCTCGGAATGGGTGCCGCGCATGCTGATGACAGCAAAACGCTCTATTTCTACAACTGGACCGAGTATGTGCCGCCGGGCCTGCTGGAGCAGTTCACCAAAGAGACGGGCATCAAGGTGATCTATTCGACCTACGAGTCGAATGAAACCATGTACGCCAAGCTCAAAACCTATAAAGATGGCGCGTATGACCTGGTGGTGCCGTCGACCTATTTCGTCGACAAGATGCGCAAAGAAGGCATGATCCAGAAGATCGATAAAACGAAGCTAACCTATTTTTCAAACCTCGATCCTGAGATGCTAAACAAGCCATTCGACCCGAACAACGATTATTCCATTCCGTACATCTGGGGCGCGACGGCAATTGGCGTCAACAGCGATGCCGTTGATCCAAAAACGGTTTCATCCTGGGCTGACCTGTGGAAGCCGGAATACAAAAGCAGCCTGCTGTTAACCGATGATGCGCGCGAAGTGTTCCAGATTGCGCTGCGTAAACTCGGCTACTCCGGCAACACCACCGATCCGAAAGAGATCGAAGCGGCGTATAACGAACTGAAAAAGCTGATGCCAAACGTGGCAGCGTTCAACTCGGATAACCCGGCTAACCCGTATATGGAAGGTGAAGTGAATCTGGGGATGGTCTGGAACGGCTCTGCGTTTGTGGCGCGTCAGGCCGGTACGCCGCTGGAGGTGGTCTGGCCGAAAGAGGGCGGCATCTTCTGGATGGACAGCCTCGCGATCCCGGCTAATGCGAAAAACGTCGATGGCGCCCTGAAGCTGATTAACTTCCTGCTGCGCCCGGATGTGGCAAAACAGGTGGCGGAAACTATTGGTTATCCGACACCAAACCTGGCCGCGCGGAAGCTGTTAAGCCCTGAAGTGGCGAATGATAAATCGCTTTATCCGGACGCTGAAACCATCAGCAAAGGGGAATGGCAGAACGACGTCGGTGACGCGAGCCGCCTGTATGAAGAGTATTATCAGAAGCTAAAAGCAGGCCGTTAATGCACAACGGGCGACGCAAGGTCGCCCGTTACCCTTACAGCCCCTTCAGGAGTTTATCCACAAAGGCTGGCACCACCTCGCTGGCCAGACCGTAATGCTTCTCTTCAAACTCACTCCCGACCTGGCTTGGCTCCAGATTAAGCTCCACCGTATGGGCACCTTGCAGTCGCGCTTCGTGAACAAACCCCGCCGCCGGATAGACATGCCCTGAGGTACCAATGGCGATAAAGACGTCCGCCATGGCCAGGGCGCTGTAGATCTCATCCATTCCCAGCGGCATTTCGCCAAACCAGACCACATGGGGACGCAGACGCGAAGGGAACTGACAGCAGTGGCAGCGGTCTTCGTCCAGCACGTCCTCTTTCCACTCCAGCACCTGCCCACTCCATGCACACCGCACCTTGAGCAGTTCGCCGTGCATGTGAATGATGTTGTGGTTTCCGGCTCTTTCATGAAGATTGTCGATGTTTTGCGTCACCAGCAGAAAACGATCCCCCAGCGCCTCCTCCAGCTTTGCCAGCGCCAGGTGCGCCGCGTTTGGCGCAATCTCCGGCTGCTGAAGCTGGCGACGACGGGCGTTGTAAAACGCCTGAACCAGCGCCGGATCGCGGGCGAAACCTTCCGGCGTCGCCACATCTTCTACTCGGTGTTCTTCCCACAGCCCGTCCGCCGCGCGGAAGGTCTGAATACCGGATTCGGCGGAGATCCCCGCCCCGGTCAACACCACCACTCTGGGTTTATCCATCGCTTCTGGCATCATCCTGTCTCTGAAAAAGATCCGCTGACGCAGGCGTTCACGTAAGCGGCGTTTATTTTTGCGAAAACGGCTGAGTCGACCCTGGCGACGCGACAGCATAGTAACCTCGTAAACTAATCGGTGAGATGAAGGAATGCGGCTCCGCGCATGCCTCCTGCGTCCCCGTGTCGCGCACGCTCAATGCGCGGCACGCGGGCGACCGGCAATAAATGTCGGGGCAAACGCCCGGACAGCTGTTCCGTAATCGCAGTGAAATTTGACAGCCCTCCCCCGATCACCAGCAGATCCGGGTCGACGATGGTCAGGATATTCCCCAGACACACCGCCAGCAAATCAAGATAGCGCTCAACGTGCTCACGCGCCTGCGCGTCTCCCTGCTCCCACAGCGTAATGATTTGAGGGGCCTCAAGTTTCTGATGATAGAAGTGTTCATAAAGCCATGCAAACCCGCGCCCTGAAAGGTAACTCTCAATGCAGCCGTGCTGACCACAGCCGCAGCGGGTAAGCGGGAAATCACGACCAACGACGTCCAGCGCATCCACCGGCAGACGGATATGACCAAATTCTCCGGTAATGTAGCTGCGCCCGGTAATGGGCTTACCGTTAATGACAATCCCGCCACCGACGCCCGTTCCGAGGATCAGCCCCATCACCAACGGATAGCGACGAAACTCGTCGTCCCAGGCCTCTGAGAGAGCAAAACAGTTGGCATCGTTGTCTAAGCGCACGTCGCGCTCAAGGAGAGCAGAAAGATCGGCACGCAGCGGTTTGCCGCTGGCAGCAGGAACGTTGGCGGCATACAGCGTGCCGTCGTCGGTTTCGGGCATACCCGGTATACCAATGCCGACGCTGCCTTTGACGCCAAAGCGTTCATCCGCCTGCGCCACCAGCGCGGCAATGGCGGTTAAAAATTCATCGTAGCTATCGCGCGGCGTAGGCACGCGGGTTTCCCATTGTAGCTTAAGGTCTTTATCGAACACGCCGAGCGCAATCTTGGTGCCGCCAATATCAAATCCGTAATACATGATGCATTCCTCTGTTTGATTCAGCGGCCAAAAGACCGCTAAACCATGACGAAATTACTGGCCACTTAATACCCTCGCCGGATCAATTCGGCTTGCGCGACGCGCCGGATACCAGCTTGCCAGCAGACTCAGTAAAAGTGCTGTAACCAGCACATAAATGACGTCCAGCCAGTGCAGTTCAGACGGCAGGAAATCAATAAAATAGATATCGCCTGACAGGAATTGATGGCCAATAAGCGCCTCAATCCCGTTGATAATCGGCGTCAGCTGAAGAGACACCACCACGCCGATGACCACGCCGCAGAGGCTACCAAACAGCCCCGCCAGCAAACCGTACCAGACGAAGATGGCGCGAATAAGACCGTCTTTCGCCCCTAAGGTACGCAGCACGGCAATGTCGCCGCTCTTGTCCTTAACGGCCATGACCAGCGTAGAGACGATATTAAAGCACGCCACGCCAATCACCAGCACCATCGCCAGATACATAATCGCGCGGATCATCTGGATATCACGGTACATATACCCGTAAGTGCCGATCCAGCTTTTGATGTAGACATAGTTATTGGTCACGCTGCCAGCGTCACGCACCAGAGTATTGGCGTTGAAAACGTCGTTAACCTTAATGGCAATGCCCGTCACGCTGTCGCTCATATCCAGATACTGGCGCGCATCTTCCAGCGGCACCATCGCGAAGCTGTGATCGAGCTGGCCGCTCAGCTGCAAAATACCGGTGACGTGCAGACGCACGCGCTTAGGCTGCTGCAATTTGTGATCAGCGCTGGCGTTCGGGATCATGATCGAGACCCAGTCGCCCTGCTTCACCTTCAGTGCATCGGCAACGCCTTTGCCCATGATGATCTGCTGTTCGCCAGCCTTAAAGTTTGCCCATGCGCCATTTTGCACATAGCGAGGCAGCGCGCTCAGACGCTCCTCCTGACGTGGATTCACCCCTTTCACCTGAATGGCGCGCAGGTTTACCCCGCTCTCTACCAGCCCGGTAAAGTTGATGTAAGGTGCAGCCGCCGCAATGCCGGGTACCTTTTCCACTTTGTTCAGGGCATCACGCCAGCTGGACCACGGCTGGTTAACCGGCTCGATTTCACCGTGGGGTACAACGGCCAGAATGCGGTTATTCAGTTCGCGCTCAAAGCCATTCATGGCGCTTAAGCCCACGATTAGAACCGCCACGCCCAGGGCGATACCGATGGTGGAGATCACGGAGATAAGGGAAACCATCCCGCTCCGGCGACGACCGCGGCTAAAGCGTAACCCAATGAGTAACGATAACGGTGAAGCCATTACTCCGCTCCCATCAGCGTCAGTTCTGCATTCAGACGACCGTCGCGCATTTCCAGCTGACGGCCCATCCGCTTAGCCAGCTGCAAATCGTGCGTGACCACCAGAAACGCGGTTCCCTGCGCGGCGTTCAGTTCGCCGAGAAGCTGGAAAATGCTGTCTGCGTTACGCGCATCGAGGTTACCTGTCGGTTCATCCGCCAGCACCAGGCGCGGGTTGTTGACCAGCGCACGGGCGATGGCCACACGCTGACGCTCGCCGCCGGAAAGCTCAGACGGACGATGATTCCCGCGATGACCCAGCCCTACCGCGTTTAGCATGTCGCTGGCGCGGGCATTGATTTCTGCGGGTTTCTTTTTACCAATCAGCAGCGGCATCGCCACGTTTTCCAGCGCCGTAAAGTCCGGCAGCAGGTGGTGGAACTGATAGATAAAACCCAGCTCACGGTTACGCAGCTCGGCTTTCGCCGTAGACGACATTTTACTCAGCGGCTGCCCGGAAAAGATCACATCGCCTTCGGTTGGCGTGTCCAGCCCGCCCAGCAGGTGCAGCAGCGTACTTTTGCCGGAGCCGGAGCTGCCGACAATCGCCATCATCTCGCCTTCACCCACGCTAAAGCTCACATTGTGCAGCACGTCGGTCTGCACAGCGCCTTCCTGATAGCGTTTGGACAGGTTGTCGCACTGCAACAGGATCTTATTCATAACGTAAAGCCTCAGCGGGTTGAGTGGCGGCAGCCCGCCAGGAAGGATAAAGCGTAGAGAGCAGCGCAATAGCCATCGCGGCCAGCGCAATACCGACCACCTGGAGCGGCTCGATAGCCACCGGCAGCGCCGCACCATCAAGCAGCGCGCCGATAATCGGCATGAGATTGTTGAGCTGGCTGGCGAGCAGCGCACCCAGCGCCGCGCCGAGCAGCGCGCCGATGATGCCAGCGCTGGCGCCCTGCACCATAAATACAGCCATGATCTGGCGCGGCGTCAGCCCCTGGGTTTGCAGAATGGCGACTTCGCCTTGCTTCTCCATCACCATCAGCCCGAGCGAGGTGATGATATTAAACGCGGCAACGGCCACGATCAGGCTCAGCAGCAGCCCCATCATGTTTTTCTCCATGCGCACGGCCTGGAACAGTTCGCCTTTGCGGTCGCGCCAGTCCTGCCATTTCGTTCCTTCCGGTAGCGTCTGCTGGCTAAGGGTATCCACCTTCAGCGGCGCATCAAGCCACAGACGCCAGCCGGTGATATTTCCCGCCGGGTAGCGCATCAGACGCGAGGCGTCCTGAATGTTAACCAGCATCTGGTAACCATCGACTTCGCTGTTCGCCGCAAACGTGCCAATCACGTTGAACAGGCGCTGGCTTGGCAGACGCCCCATCGGCGTAAACTGACTGGCTGAGGGCACCATCACGCGCAGTTGATCGCCACGGTTGACCCCGAGCTGCCCGGCAAGCTGCTCACCGAGGATGACGTTGTATTTACCCGCTTCCAGGTCGGTTTGTTTCACATTGACCAGGAACGGCGTCAGCGGATCTTTTTGCGCCGGATCGATACCCAGCATCACCCCGACCGCCACGCTGCGGGCGCTTTGCAGCACCACATCACCCGTCGTGAGGGGCGCAACGCGCGTGACACCCTGTAACTTCACCGCGCTTTCCGGCAGCTGTTGCGGGTTAACGGAGCCCTGAGTGGAAGAGAGAACGGCCTGCGGCATCAGCCCCAGGATATTGTTTTGCAGCTCGCGCTCGAAGCCGTTCATGACGGAAAGCACCGTCACCAGAGCCATCACGCCAAGCGTAATGCCAATAGTCGAAAGCCAGGAGACAAAGCGACCGAAGCGGTCCGCGGCGCGCCCACGCATGTAACGTAAGCCTATGAAGAGTGCGACAGGTTGATACATGAAATCCGTCTGTTTGCTGATAGCAGACCCACGAGTATATAAGCGAATCCGCTAAGCGTAAATGACTGAAACCGTAAGATTCGGTAATCATTTTTCCGAAAAATTCAGATAAATCATCATGCTACTGACTGAACTTCCGCCATACAGCCTCCACCTTTTCCGAAAATCGTCCTGATACAGACTGTTACCCGTTACATCGGGGTTTCATTTTACAACAATCGACCTTTCGTTTATGGCAACAAGGTCGTCACGCACAATGAAACAAAAAGCATTATGGATTAACCAGATAAAAGGGCTGTGCATCTGCCTGGTGGTGATTTACCACTCGGTGATCACCTTTTATCCTCACCTGGACGGGCTACAGCATCCGTTATCGGGCCTGCTCGCCAAATGCTGGGTCTACTTTAATCTTTACCTCGCACCGTTCCGTATGCCGGTGTTTTTCTTCATCTCCGGCTATTTGATTCGTCGATATATTGACGAGGTGAACTGGCGCACCAGTCTCGACAAGCGGATCTGGAGCATTGTCTGGGTGCTGGCCCTGTGGGGCGTCCTGCAATGGCAGGCGCTGACCCATCTGAATGCCTGGCTCGCCCCCGAGCGTGAACTGGCGACAGCATCCAATGCGGCCTACGCCGATTCCGTTTCAGGGTTTGTACTGGGAATGCTCACGGCCAGCACCAGCCTGTGGTACTTGTACGCTTTAGTGGTCTACTTCACGCTCTGTAAACTGCTGAGCCGCTGGAAACTGCCGATGCTGGGGCTTCTGGCGCTGGCAAGCATCGCCATTAACTTCCTGCCTTTACCATGGTGGGGAATGAACAGCGTGGTGCGCAACATGATCTACTACAGCCTCGGCGCATGGTACGGCGCGCAGTTGATGACGTGGATGAAAGGGATGAATTTGCGCCGCAGCTGGCTGGTACTTATCGCCTCTGGCGCGGTGTCGGTAGTGCTGTGGTTCGCTAATGTTCCTCTGCCGCTCTCACTGCTGTCGATCGTGGTCATCATGAAGCTCTTTTACAGCTTCGAGCAGCGTTATGCCGTTCATCCCAATAATCTGCTGAACGTCATCGGTTCAAACACCATCGCGATTTATACCACTCACCGCATTTTAATTGAGGCGTTTAGCCTGCTCCTGATTCGCGAAATGAATGCGGCGTACTGGCCGATCTGGGCGGAGTTAACGCTGATTCTGGTCTATCCGTTCGTCAGCCTGCTCGTCTGCACGCTGGTTGGACTGGGCGCACGTAAGCTCTCGACCGCCCTCTTTGGCGACCTTTTCTTCTCCCCTCCCGCACGGCTTACGCCACAGCTCGCCAGCCGCTAACCTACCCTGCCCCCATCCGGGGGCACTTTTCCTCTTGTGCGGTTACGATTTGCTTATGCATAACGATCGAGGATAATAAAGACATTGCGTATCAGTGATATGCCCCAATACTGTTGGTATATCCCCAAGAGACCCTGACATAGCCATGCCTGAACACTATCGTTTTTCCTTGCCTGTAAAAGCAGGTGACCAACGCCAGCTGGGCGAACTGACAGGCGCGGCCTGCGCTACGCTGGTGGCGGAAATTGCCGAGCGCCATCCGGGGCCGGTGGTGCTGGTTGCCCCGGACATGCAAAACGCCCTGCGCCTGCACGACGAAATTCGTCAGTTCACCGACAGTCTGGTATTCAGCCTGGCCGACTGGGAAACGCTTCCCTACGACAGTTTCTCTCCGCACCAGGAGATCATCTCCTCACGCCTGTCGACGCTGTATCAGCTCCCCACCATGCAGCGCGGCGTGCTGATTGTGCCGGTGAATACCCTGATGCAGCGCGTCTGTCCGCACAGCTATTTGCACGGCCATGCGCTGGTGATGAAAAAAGGCCAGCGCCTGTCGCGCGATGCCCTGCGCGTGCAGCTTGACGGAGCCGGTTACCGCCATGTCGATCAGGTGATGGAGCACGGCGAATACGCGACGCGCGGTGCGCTGCTGGATCTCTATCCGATGGGCAGCGACCAGCCGTATCGTCTGGATTTCTTCGATGATGAGATCGACAGCCTGCGCGTGTTCGACGCCGACACCCAGCGCACGCTGGAGGAAGTGGACTCCATTAATCTGCTGCCCGCCCATGAGTTCCCGACGGATAAAACCGCCATCGAACTGTTCCGCAGCCAGTGGCGCGACAGGTTCGACGTGAAACGTGATGCCGAACATATCTACCAGCAGGTCAGCAAAGGCACCCTTCCGGCCGGGATCGAGTACTGGCAGCCCCTGTTCTTTAACGAACCGCTGCCGGCGCTGTTCAGCTACTTCCCGGCCAATACGCTGATTGTTAACACCGGGGATATCGACGCCAGCGCCAGCCGCTTTGAAAGCGAAACGCGCGCCCGCTTTGAAAACCGGGGCGTTGACCCGATGCGTCCGCTGCTGCCGCCGGAAATGCTGTGGCTGCGTACCGACGAGCTCAACGCCGAGCTAAAACGCTGGCCGCGTATGCAGCTCAAAACCGATTCGCTTGCCGATAAGGCGGCGAACACCAATCTCGCGTTCCGGACGCTGCCCGATCTGGCCGTCCAGGCGCAGCAGAAATCCCCGCTCGATAACCTGCGCAAGTTTCTTGATTCCTTCACCGGGCCAGTGGTGTTCTCCGTTGAGAGTGAGGGTCGTCGTGAAGCGCTGGGCGAACTACTAGGACGGATCAAAGTTGCGCCGAAGCGCATTCATCGCCTGAGCGAAGCGACCGGAAATGGTCGTTACCTGATGATCGGCTCCGCCGAGCACGGATTTATTGATACGCTCAATAACCTGGCCTTGATTTGTGAAAGCGACCTGCTGGGCGAGCGCGTGGCGCGCCGTCGTCAGGACAGCCGTCGCACCATCAACCCGGACACCCTGATCCGCAACCTGGCCGAACTGCACCCCGGTCAGCCGATCGTTCACCTGGAACACGGTGTGGGTCGCTATCAGGGAATGACCACCCTCGAAGCAGGCGGCATCAAAGGTGAATACCTGATGCTGACCTACGCGAACGACGCCAAACTGTACGTGCCAGTGTCGTCCCTGCACCTTATCAGCCGCTACGCCGGTGGCGCGGAAGATAACGCGCCGCTGCATAAGCTGGGCGGCGACGCCTGGTCACGCGCGCGGCAGAAGGCGGCGGAAAAAGTGCGCGACGTGGCCGCCGAGCTGCTGGACATTTACGCCCAGCGCGCGGCCAAAGAGGGTTATGCGTTTAAGCATGATAAAGAGCAGTACCAGCTGTTCTGCGACAGCTTCCCGTTTGAAACTACGCCGGATCAGGCTCAGGCCATAAATGCCGTGCTGAGCGACATGTGCCAGCCGCTGGCGATGGATCGCTTAGTCTGCGGCGACGTGGGCTTCGGTAAAACCGAGGTAGCAATGCGTGCCGCTTTCCTGGCGGTGGAAAACAACAAGCAGGTGGCGGTGCTGGTGCCGACTACCCTCCTCGCCCAGCAGCACTTCGACAACTTCCGCGACCGCTTCGCCAACTGGCCGGTACGCATTGAGATGCTGTCGCGTTTCCGCAGCGCCAAAGAGCAGACGCAAATCCTGGAACAGGCAAGCGAAGGCAAAATTGACATTCTGATCGGCACCCACAAGCTGCTGCAAAGCGACGTGAAGTGGAAAGATCTGGGGCTGCTGATCGTCGATGAAGAGCACCGCTTTGGGGTGCGCCACAAAGAGCGCATCAAAGCGATGCGCGCCGACGTCGACATTCTGACCCTGACCGCCACGCCGATCCCGCGCACCCTGAATATGGCGATGAGCGGCATGCGCGATCTGTCGATTATTGCCACCCCGCCGGCGCGCCGTCTGGCGGTGAAAACCTTTGTTCGCGAGTACGACAATCTGGTGGTTCGCGAGGCGATCCTGCGTGAAGTGCTGCGCGGCGGCCAGGTATATTACCTGTATAACGACGTTGAAAACATTCAGAAAGCCGCCGACAGGCTGGCAGAGCTGGTGCCGGAAGCGCGCATCGCCATTGGTCACGGCCAGATGCGCGAGCGCGAGCTGGAGCGGGTGATGAACGACTTCCACCATCAGCGTTTCAACGTGCTGGTATGTACCACCATCATTGAGACCGGGATCGACATTCCGACGGCGAACACCATCATCATCGAACGCGCGGATCACTTCGGCCTGGCCCAGCTGCATCAGCTGCGCGGGCGCGTCGGGCGTTCGCACCATCAGGCCTACGCGTGGCTGCTGACGCCGCATCCGAAGGCGATGACCACCGACGCGCAAAAGCGTCTGGAAGCTATCGCCTCGCTGGAAGATCTGGGTGCTGGTTTTGCGCTGGCGACGCACGACCTGGAGATCCGCGGCGCCGGTGAGTTGTTGGGTGAAGACCAGAGCGGCTCCATGGAAACCATCGGTTTTTCTCTGTATATGGAGCTGCTGGAAAATGCCGTCGACGCGCTTAAAGCCGGACGTGAACCGTCTCTGGAAGATCTCACCAGCCAGCAGACCGAAGTGGAACTGCGCATGCCTTCCCTGTTGCCGGATGATTTTATTCCTGACGTGAATACCCGTCTGTCGTTCTACAAACGCATTGCCAGCGCGAAACGCGAAGGCGAGCTGGAAGAGATTAAAGTCGAACTGATTGACCGTTTTGGGATATTGCCCGATGCGGCGCGCAACCTGCTGGATATTGCCCGCCTGCGTCAGCAGGCGCAAAAGCTGGGCATTCGTAAGCTTGAAGGCAACGAGAAAGGCGGCGTAATTGAGTTTGCCGAGAAGAACCACGTCGATCCGATGTGGCTGATTGGCCTTCTGCAAAAACAGCCGCAGCATTTCCGTCTTGATGGCCCGACGCGTCTGAAATTTACTCAGGATCTGACGGAACGTAAAATCCGCATGGACTGGGTGCGTAACTTTATGCGTCAGTTGGAAGAGAACGCCATCGCATAACGGTTTCCCCCGCCAGCGCCCGGCTGGTGGGGGACAATTTACAAACTCTTTGCACTTCGCCCGATCTTCCCGACCATACATTCGCCATAATTATCATTAACGCCTTATAAAACAATAACCTTATCATTTGTATGGATTATGATAATGATGATTTCTTCGCGTTTTACCCGCTGGTTAACTGTGGTTGCGCTGGCCGCGACGGTTGCCGTCGCGCTCCCTGCTCGCGCCAATACCTGGCCTCTTCCGCCCGCCGACAGCAACGTCGTAGGTGAAAACCGCTTTCACGTGGTTGAAAACGATGGCGGTTCGCTGGAAGCGATTGCTAAAAAATATAACGTCGGGTTCCTGGCGCTGTTGCAGGCCAACCCGGGCGTAGATCCCTATGTGCCCCGGGCGGGCAGCGTACTGACGATTCCGCTGCAAACCATCCTGCCGGACGCGCCGCGTCAGGGGATTGTGATAAACCTCGCCGAGCTGCGTCTGTATTACTACCCGCCGGGCAAGAACGAAGTGACCGTTTACCCTATCGGTATTGGTCAACTGGGGGGCGATACGCTGACCCCTACCATGGTCACCACCGTCTCTGATAAGCGCGCTAATCCAACCTGGACCCCGACGGCAAACATTCGCGCCCGTTATAAAGCTCAAGGTATCGACCTGCCTGCCGTGGTGCCTGCTGGCCCGGATAATCCGATGGGGCACCATGCAATTCGCCTGGCGGCATATGGTGGGGTTTATCTTCTGCACGGAACGAATGCGGATTTTGGTATCGGGATGCGCGTCAGCTCCGGCTGCATTCGCCTGCGCGATGACGACATCAAAACGCTCTACCGCGTGATCGCCCCTGGCACGAAAGTGAATATCATCAATACGCCGATTAAAGTGTCTGAAGAGCCGGGTGGCGTCCGTCTGGTTGAGATCCACCAGCCGCTATCGAAAAACATTAATGACGATCCGCAGACGCTGCCGATTAATCTGAATGCCTCGATGGTGAGCTTTAAAACGAATGCAAACACCGATGGCGCAGTGATGGAGCGGGCGATGGAAGCGCGCTCGGGGATGCCAACCGATGTCACGCGGCATCATGAGGTTGCTCAGCAGTCAATGTAGAACGGTAATAACGACAAACGCCCTGCATTAGCAGGGCGTTTTTTTTGCAGTGGCATAACGGAGGGTTGCGTTACGCTTATTTGTAGATAACTGCGGTACCGTGCAGGGTGTTAGGACCGGTCACAGAGGTGATGCGGAATGATTTCGCACCCATTTCGTCAGCTTTTTGTGCCAGCTGATCTTCCAGAGAGCCGAGGTTAGTCCCGGCAGTGGCAGAGATGGTACCGACTTTCTGCTGGTCTGCTGGAGTGGATTGCACTTCAACAGCAGCGAAGCTTGCGAAAGAGAGTGAACTCAGAACGGCGGCAGCGATGAGGGTTTTAACGTTTTTCATGATTTTATACCTTTGGGCAGATGATGTAGTGGTCGTTAGTTATTTAGTTAACGATCGATAGGTAAATGATAGATGTGATCCAGGTCACACGTCAACCCATTTTTATAATGGTCGTTAAATTAATTTCATTTTCCTTATATTTCATAAAGATAAAATTAAATTATTTTTAAGAAATCACCGCTGGTCGTCGCAGACGTTTATTTTTATAATGACTATTCAACAAAACAACAGAGGACCAACGGCACATGACAACCGATGTCACGCGTTGCGCAAAGAAAAGCCGTGGCCGACCAAAAGTGTTCGACAGGGATGCGGCGCTCGATAAGGCCATGACGCTCTTCTGGCAGCATGGGTATGAAGCCACGTCGCTCTCCGACCTGGTGGAAGCAACGGGCGCGAAAGCCCCTACCCTGTACGCAGAGTTCACCAACAAAGAAGGCTTATTCCGGGCCGTTCTGGACAGATACATCTCGCGCTTCGCGGCAAAACACGAAGCCCAGCTATTCTGTGAAGAAAAAACGGTTGAGCAGGCATTGCAGGATTATTTCTGCGCAGTCGCAACCTGCTTTACCAGTAAAGACACGCCCGCGGGCTGTTTTATGATCAACACCTCCGCGACCCTCGCGGCATCGTCGAAAGAGATTGCCAACACGGTCAAATCGCGCCATGCGATGCAGGAGGAGACGCTCAGCACGTTTCTGGCTCAACGCCAGCAGCGCGGTGAAATTCCGGCGCATTGCCGTCCGCAGGAGCTGGCCCAGTATCTGAGCTGTATTCTACAGGGGATGTCCATCAGCGCCCGTGAAGGCGCGACGCTGGAAAAACTGCAGGGGATTACGCAAATAACGCTGCGCCTGTGGCCTGAACTTCTTAAACTCTGACGCAAAAAAAAAAGCTCCTCAGCCTGAGCGCATGAGGAGCTAAGTTCAGAGAACATCTTTTTTACACTTTGTTATTCAGTATCAGCTGACCATTACTGTCGAGAGGGATCTGCGTACCAGGATCTTTATCCATGCGGATTTTGCCCTGCTGATCGCCAATTTTGTAGGTTACGTCGTAGCCCAACATTTTTTCAGACTTGTCATACACGGTTTTACAGCGCTGCTGCGTTGTGGTGTAGGTATCATTTTCCTGCATCGCGCCCTGCACCTGGTTACCGGCATAACCGCCACCCAGCGCACCAACTACCGTCGCGACATCCTTACCACGGCCACCACCAAACTGATGACCAATCACCCCACCAGCAACCGCGCCCAGCACGGAGCCAGCGATACGGTTTTCATCCTGAACCGGACGACGATGGGTGACAGAAACATTACGGCACTCCTGACGAGGCGTCTTGACCGTCTCTTTGATCGGTGTAGCGGAAACCACCTGCGCATACTGCGGGCCACGATCAAGTACGTTCAGACTGGCAACGGCAGCCACACCTAACGCAGCTGCGACGCCAATCCCTATACCCGCCAACATTGATTTATTCACGGGACTTCCTCCTTTGTTGCAATTGGTAGCAATTTTGCAGCGCAATAAACGCTTCGCCAATAAGATAAAGGATCAAAAAACCGCGGGATGAGCTGGGATAGTGTCTGTTTAAGAGAACTCTTAAGCGTCAGGAGCGAAATGCACAGCATGATGTGCTAAGAATTCCCTCCGGAGAGCCCGGAGGGAGGGAGAAGTTAGTGCAGCTTCAGGCGTGGGCGGATAACGCGGTTGATGCGGCCGACCAGCATCATCAGGCCGGTTTTGAAGTAGCCGTGCAGCGCAATCTGGTGCATACGGTACAGAGAAATGTACACGAAGCGGGCGATGCGCCCTTCCACCATCATGGAGCCGCGCATCAGGTTGCCCATCAGGCTGCCCACGGTGGAAAAGTTTGAGAGCGATACCAGAGAGCCGTGGTCTTTGTAGACATAGGCTTTCATCGGTTTGCCTTTCATCTGCGCCAGGATGTTATGCAGCACGAGGCTTGCCATCTGGTGCGCGGCCTGAGCGCGAGGAGGCACAAACCCGCCTTCCGGACGCGCGCAGGAGGCACAGTCGCCGATAGCGAAGATGTCCGGATCGCGCGTGGTTTGCAGCGTCGGCTCTGTCACCAGCTGGTTAATACGGTTTGTCTCCAGCCCACCGATATCTTTCATGAAATCAGGCGCTTTGATCCCCGCAGCCCAGACCATCAGGTCGGCCTGGATGTATTCGCCGTCTTTGGTATGCAGTCCGCCCTCATCCGCGCTGGTCACCATGGTCTGGGTCAGCACGCGCACGCCCAGTTTGGTCAGCTCGTTGTGCGCCGCGCCAGAAATACGCGGCGGCAGCGCAGGCAGAATACGTTCACCTGCTTCCACCAGCGTCACATTCAGCGCTTCATTAGTCAGTCCTTTGTAGCCGTAGCTGTGCAGCTGTTTGACCGCATTGTGCAACTCCGCCGATAATTCAACGCCCGTTGCGCCGCCGCCCACGATAGCAATGTTAACCTTGCCGTTAGCACCCATGTTGTTGGTGTACTTCAGGAACAGGTTAAGCATCTCCTGATGGAAACGACGCGCCTGATGCGGGTTATCCAGGAAGATACAGTGCTCTTTTACGCCTGGGGTGTTGAAATCATTGGACGTACTGCCCAGGGCCATCACCAGCGTGTCATAGGCCAGCTTGCGCTCAGGAACCAGCAGCTCGCCTTTATCATCACGCAGCTCAGCCAGCGTGATGGTTTTATTTTCACGGTTGATGTCCACCACCGAACCCAGCTGGAACTGGAAGTGGTGGTTACGCGCATGCGCCAGATAGCTGAGCGCATCCACGCCCTCATCCAGCGACCCGGTCGCCACTTCGTGCAGTAACGGCTTCCACAGATGGCTGTGGTTACGATCCACCAGCGTGATTTTGGCTTTCTTACCGCGACCCAGTTTCTTACCCAGCTGCGTCGCCAGCTCCAGCCCGCCAGCTCCACCGCCGACAATCACTATCTTTTTCAATGGCGTAGTCAACGTGACCCCCTCAAATTATTAACCAATTGTTAATTAAAAGTTATATAAATAACCCTTAATTAACAACAGGTTACTGCGCTGAAACCATTCAGATTCATTGAGAATAGCACGTCAGGCGCATTGGTCATACCAAAATTGATATGTATCAAGTTTTGATGGTTTAAAAGTAGACAACTCTGACAAAAAAGAGGCCCGGCACGCTTTCACGTACCGGGCCTTTGTCAGGTTCAGGGAGTTCAGCCCAGCGTTTTAAAGGCCTTAATACGCTGCAAGTGCGGGGAAATATTTTTGAACTTGTGGGTCTGCTCTTCGTCCCAGACAATTTCGTAGTAATGATGCAGAAGTTCGGCAGCGCGGGAGCTGTCCAGCGCTTCATCGTTGCGGGAGAGGATCGCCAGACACCGGTCGCGGTTCTTTTCGCGGAAATTGCTCACGCATTTTGTTGCGATATCGGCGTACTCTTCCGGACGGTCAATCTTGCCTTCCATGTTTTCGTTTGGAAACAGGTTAGGATTAAAAATGACCTGACGGATATCGCACAAAAAACCGATGCGCTCTGCCCAGTATCCCCCCAACCCCACGCCGCAAATCAGCGGGCGATCGTCGATATTGAGCTGCAACATTTTGTCCACTTCTTTAAGCAGATGCTGCATGTCATGTTTCGGATGACGCGTGCTGTAACTGATCAGCCGGACATCCGGATCGATAAACTGCAATTGCAGCACTTTCTCATGGTTACCAGGACTGTTTGAGTCAAAACCGTGTAAATAAATGATCATCGTCTCACCACGCTACGCCTTCCGGGATGAATTAAAGGGCTGCTTTATGTGCCTGCCAGCGCTCGTTCAGGGCTTCAAGCCGGGCGTTTACCGATTTCCAGCGCGCCGAGTCCATCAGCTCCTGACGACTAAATGAACCTTTATGATACAATTGTGTAACACGTTCAGCATTGATCGGCGACAGGTTATCCAGCACGCTCACCGCCCCTTTACGATTATTGCAGACGAGGATCATATCGCAACCTGCATCCAGCGAAGCCTGCCCACGTTCGGCATAGCTTCCCATGATCGCCGCCCCTTCCATGGATAAATCGTCAGAGAAAATAACGCCATTGAAGCTCAACTCCTGACGCAGCACGGTTTTAAGCCAGTGCGGAGAGCCGCTGGCCGGACGCGGATCAACGTCACTGTAGATGACGTGCGCAGGCATAATAGCGTCCAGCTTGTTATCGGTAATCAGCGAGCGGAAAACAGACATATCTTTAGCGCGAATGTCTGCTTCCGGGCGCGGATCGCGCGGGGTTTCTTTATGGGAATCCGCCGTCACCGCCCCGTGGCCCGGGAAATGCTTGCCGGTGGTTTTCATGCCCGCATCGTGCATACCGTCAATGAAGCGCGTCGCCATTGCCAGCGCGATACGTGGATCGTCATGATACGAACGCTCACCAATTGCCGCGCTAATGTGTCCTACGTCCAGCACCGGGGCGAAGCTGATATCGATATCCATAGCGATCATCTCGCTGGCCATCAGCCAGCCTGCGTCCTGCGCCAGTTGACCGCCCTCTTCAGCACCCAGCAGCGCAGCAAAAGATTGTGCGGCGGGTAAACGGGTAAACCCTTCGCGGAAACGCTGCACGCGTCCACCTTCCTGGTCGACGGCCACCACCAGGCGATTGCGTGACGCCGCGCGGATCTGGCGAACCAGCTCGCGCAACTGCGCCGGATCGTGATAATTGCGGGTGAAAAGAATCAGCCCCCCTACCAGCGGGTGCGCCAGAATTTCGCGCTCTTCCGCATCAAGCTCAAACCCTTCAACATCCAACATTACTGGACCCACACCAACCTCTCTTATCCTTTCGTTTGTAACTGACGCCAGGCATCATTTGCCAGCGCAATAAATTGTTCGTCATCTGTCTGCTGAAGTCGCATTTCAAACCATCCCGCCATCAGCATCAGCACCCACGGACGCCAGCGCGCGACCTGCCGCGCAAGGGTGAGTACATTTATGTTGGCGTTTCGGGCATAGGCGGTTATCAGCTGCACGCGCGAAGCCTCATCAGGCATCCAGACCGCAGCGAGTTCAAGAGCCACGTCACCGTCCCCGGCATATTCCCAGTCGATAAGTTTCTCGCCCGCCGTGGTATGAACGATATTCCCCGCATGGACATCCATATGCAGCGGCGCCAGACGTAACGCCTTCGGCTCTCCCGCTTTACGCAGCCGCTTAAGCTGCGCCAGCCAGAAGGGCGTGCGTCGTCCAGGCGCAGCCTGCTGCCAATAGCTATCCAGTAATGGAAGTAACGTCACCTGCCAGCCCAGACGCGGCTGTCGATGCAGATGATACAGCATGGCTGCCAGCGTGGGCGTATCGGGAAGCTCGCTTTTGATCTCACCCGCAATAAACGCCACCGCCATCCAGTCCCTGATAAAGAGATGAGGTTTCGGGGCAAGGTCGGCGGGAAGGCGCTTCAGGGCGCGGAACTGGCGACGAAAATGGGCGGCAGGCGCGGCGGCATCGTGATGCTGACGTAAAACCAGCCGATGGTCGCCACGCTCAATAATGCAACTCGCGCCGCCAAGCCCGACGGGGGCTTGCGGCGCGATAACACGGTACTGGGGGAAATAACGCGTCAGGACATCATGACGCGTGCGCTTATTGTTGCGTAACGGCACCTTTACCTGACCAGATAATTTCGCCGGTTTGAACCAGCATTAACTGCATCTGCAACGACGGCGTGTTCACGTTGCCTGTCGCGTTAGAATAAAGGACATACTGCGCACCAACGTTGCGGGCGATACCAATCGCTTTACTGCGCGAACCCAGGCTGTCCTGAGGCGACAGACCAAGCTGTTGCTTGGCGACCGCGAGCTGCTGGGCTGAGACCAGCGTAAATTTACCGTTGTTTGCCAGCGCGTTGCGCAGGGTTTCCGTCGCTTCTCCCGCATTCAGGGAACCGTTTGTACGGTTGTTCACGCTGTCCACCAGCAGCACACTGCCAGGCGTAACGCCCTGTGCCTGCAACATTTTGCCCACCATCGGCTGCATCGCGCCGTTCCAGTCATAGTGCCGCACTCGCGGCGCAGGCTGCGCGGTATCGTCCGGATGTTCGATCGGGCCAGGCTGCGCCGGAATAGTCGGTACAGACGGCACGGTTGGAACAGGTTGCGCCGGTGTTGTTGGCTGTTCCGTTCCCGGCTTCGCCTGATCCACCGGTGCAGGTTCTTCCGTTCGCGTCACACAGCCTGCCAGAAAGAGTGCGAACGCACTCAGGAGCGCATAACGGCTCATTGTTTTAATCAAGGTTCACTCCTTACAAATAAAGATAAAGTCTCACCTTATGTGCACCCAGATAGCTGGCGCTGCCGTAGAGCGTGACCGACGATCTTGCCGGGACCGTCACGCTACGCGGCGCCTCAAGCGGGTGCATCTCAAGACCTCTCACGTCATACCAGTAGAAGCGATAATGCACCGTCACTGGCTCTTGCCTTTCGTTATAGAGCGTAGAGGAGGCAGAAGACTGGATTTCGCTTATGGTCAACGAAGGATTTTCCGCCGTGATGCCCGCAGCAAGCACTGAGGACTCCATCACCAGCGTCTGTTCTTCACTGACCGGGATGGCGGGACGCGCGCTGCACCCAACCATAACCAGCGTCACGATCAGCGCTGCAATACGCCCAGTTAACATATTAAAGACCTTTATGTGCCAGCATCGGTCCCAGTGGACGTCCACCCAGAAGATGCATATGAATATGATAGACTTCCTGGCCGCCATGGCGATTACAGTTCATGATCAAACGGTATCCATCTTCAGCAATCCCTTCCTGCTCAGCAATTTTCGCGGCCACCGTAAGCATACGGCCCAGCGCCACTTCATGCTCGGTTTTAACGTCATTGACGGTCGGAATCAGAATATTGGGAATAATAAGGATGTGCGTCGGCGCCTGGGGAGAAATGTCGCGGAAAGCCGTGACCAGTTCATCCTGATAGACAATATCCGACGGAATTTCGCGGCGGATAATTTTACTGAAAATCGTTTCTTCAGCCATGACCTTTTCCTTTTAAGTTTAATCTGGCGTCGTGCGTCCGTTGTTAACACACATTGTCTGTTTTACTGTGTGACACAACACAAGAGTATGAGCGAGTTTCTCCTGTCCTTTCAACCTTCTCCCGTGATTTCTTTCCTGATTATCGCCCATCTGGCTGAAGAGGCATCGCTTTAGGACATTTCTTTTCTGAAACCTGATTTCAGTTCATCCCGAAACATCTGTTTACAGCGTTAATCACAATGCGTATATTTCGCATTTGCATTTTCATGCGCATTTTTAACATAGAAAACGACGTCAGCCCGTGCTAGCGGGACTGTCGCGCACTACCTTCACCATTCACTAAGGGTTTGATGATGTCTTTCATTAATCACACCAGGGATGGGCAACGTCAGCCTGCCGCAACACCTTCGTTGTTGGCCGCCTGCATTGCTATGGCATTGACGCCAACCACCGCTTTCGCTGCTTCAACAGCCGAAGATACCGTCGTCGTTGATGGGGGTTTTGATAACACACAGGATCTTTCTGCCAGCCAGGATCAGGATTACAGCGTAAAAACCACCACCACCGGCACCAAACTGTTGCTGGTTCCCCGCGACATCCCACAGTCCGTCAGCGTTATCAGCCAGCAACGTATGGCTGACCAGAATCTGCAATCCATCGGCCAGGTGCTGACGAACACCACGGGCATTACGGCGCAGGTGCAGGACAGCGATCGTACCGTATTTTACTCACGCGGATTTTTCGTCAGCAACTACGCCTATGACGACCTTCCAACGTCCATCAGTGAAGTGTGGAACTTTGGTGATACGGCCGCCGATACCGCAATTTATGACCGCATTGAAGTGGTCCGCGGCGCCACAGGCCTGATGTCCGGGACGGGCAACCCGGCGGCGTACGTTAATATGGTGCGCAAGCATGCGGACAGCCAGGAATTTAAAGGCAACGTTTCCGCCAGCTACGGCAGCTGGGACAAGCAGCGTTACGTGCTGGATCTCCAGGCGCCGCTGGTGGAATCAGGTAAGGTACGGGGTCGTCTGATCACGGGTTATCAGGACAACGACAGCTTCGTGGATAACTACCACTACCGGAAGAAATTCCTCTACGGCGTGATGGATGCAGATGTTACCGACAGCACGACCCTCTCGGTAGGGTATGAGTATCAGGAAAGCCATACCGCCGACCCAACCTGGGGTGGGCTGCCGACCTGGTACAGCGACGGAAGTAAGACCAACTACAATCGCAGCCAGACCGTCGCGCCTGACTGGGCCTATTCAGATAAAGACAGCACCCGCATCTTCGCTAACCTGACCCAGCGTTTCGATAATGGCTGGGAAGCGCACATCAACGGCATGCATGCTGAAACCAACTTTGACTCTAAGCTGATGTATATGTCCGGTTATCCGGATAAAGAGACCGGCGCTGGCCTGGTGGGTTACGGCGGCTGGAACCGCGGGGAACGTAAACAGGATGCGGTCGATGCCTTCCTGCGCGGCGGCTTCGATCTCTTTGGCCGTCAGCACGAGATGATGTTCGGCGGCAGCTTTAGCCGTCAGCGTAACCATTACGACAACACCATGCCGGATGCAGTATACGGCATGGTTGATGTCGGCAACTTTAAGAACTGGAACGGGAACATTGCCGATCCGCAGTGGACGCCGTGGAAACTCTACAGCAAGGATGATATTCGCCAGTCTTCAGCCTATTCCTCTGCGCGTTTCTCACTCGCCGATCCGTTGCATCTGATCCTGGGGGCGCGTTACACCCAATACAACATACGCTATAACCCCGCTGGTTCGCCGAATACCCGTCTGGAAAGCACCAAAGATGATGTCACGCCGTATGCCGGCCTGGTGTATGACATCAATGAGGACTGGTCGACCTACGTCAGCTATACCTCTATCTTCCAGCCGCAGGATAAGCGCAATGCCAGTGGACGTTATCTCGACCCTACCACGGGTAAAAGCTACGAAGCCGGGGTGAAGGCAGACTGGTTTAATACCCGCCTCACCACCTCGTTGGCGATTTTCCGCATTGAGCAGGATAACGTGGCCAGCAACACGTATACCTACATGCCGAGCGGTGAGTCGATTTATGAATCGCTGGACGGGGTGGTCAGCAAAGGGGTCGAGTTTGAGCTCAACGGTGCACTGACCGATAACTGGCAGCTGACCTTTGGCGCGACGCGTTACATTGCAGAAGATAAGAATGGCAACGCCGTCAGCTCCGATCAGCCGCGCACAACCATGAAGCTGTTCACCCGTTATCAACTGCCAATGCTGCCGGAACTGACCGTGGGCGGTGGCGTAAACTGGCAGAACAAAGTGTGGACGGACGTGGAAGGCGGTCCGGCAGGACGTTCCCGCGCGGAGCAAGGCAGCTATGGGCTGGTGAACCTGTTCAGTCGCTATCAGGTCACCAAAGACTTTGCTGTTCAGGCTAACGTCAACAACCTGTTCGACAAAGAGTATTACGACTACGTCGGATCGTATGTAGTGTATGGCGCGCCACTGAACGTTTCGGTGAGCGCGAGCTACGATTTCTGAGTATTAAGCCCGGTGGCGCTGCGCTTACCGGGCCTACCCATCACGTAGGCCGGGTTAGGCGCAGTCGCCACCCGGCACCACAAACCGCAATAATAAAAAAGGCAGCCAATCGGCTGCCTTAGTCTCCCCAGATCACAGCTTAGTTGTTGCGGATGTACTCATCCATTTCGGTTTTCAGGTTATCGGATTTCGTTCCGAAGATTGCCTGAACACCAGAACCTGCAACAACGACGCCTGCTGCGCCCAGTTTTTTCAGACCCGGCTGGTCGACTTTCGCAACGTCGGCAACGCTCACACGCAGACGAGTGATACACGCGTCCAGGTTAGTGATGTTCTCTTTACCGCCGAAAGCAGCAACCAGAGCAGGTGCCATTTCGCTGGTCACACCGGCTTTGCTGTCTTCCGTTGCATCTTCACGACCCGGCGTTTTCAGGTCCAGTGCTTTGATCAGCACGCGGAAGACGGTGTAGTACACCACTGCGTAGCCCGCACCCACGATAGGGAACAGCCACAGCTTGCTGCTGTTACCGGACAGAACGATGAAGTCGATCAGGCCGTGAGAGAAGGACGTACCGTCACGCATACCCAGCAGGATACAGATTGGGAATGCCAGACCTGCCAGTACCGCGTGGATGATGTACAGGATCGGCGCAACGAACATGAAGGAGAACTCGATCGGCTCGGTGATACCGGTCAGGAACGAGGTCAGCGCTGCGGAGATCATGATACCGCCCACTTTTGCACGGTTCTCTGGTTTAGCAGAGTGCCAGATAGCAATTGCAGCTGCCGGCAGACCGTACATTTTGAACAGGAAGCCACCAGACAGTTTACCTGCCGTTGGGTCGCCCGCCATGTAGCGTGGGATGTCGCCGTGGAACACCTGACCTGCTGCGTTGGTGTATTCACCAATCTGCATCTGGAATGGAACGTTCCAGATGTGGTGCAGACCAAATGGTACCAGGCAGCGCTCAATGAAGCCGTAGATACCGAACGCCACAACCGGGTTCTGGTAAGCTGCCCACTGAGAGAAGGTCTGGATTGCCGTACCGATTGGTGGCCAGATGAAGGACAGGACCACACCGGTGAAAATCGCGGCCAGACCAGAAATGATCGGCACAAAACGTTTACCCGCGAAGAAGCCCAGATACTCAGGCAGCTTGATGCGATAGAAGCGGTTAAACATATACGCTGCAATCGCACCGGAGATGATACCACCGAGAACACCGGTGTCCGCCAGGTGCTTAGCGGCAATCTCTTCAGCAGGTAAATGCAGTACCAGCGGCGCAACCACAGCCATGGTTTTCACCATGATGCCGTAAGCAACAACGGACGCCAGAGCGGAAACACCGTCGTTATTGGTGAAGCCCAGAGCAACACCGATAGCGAAGATCAGCGGCATGTTAGCAAAAACAGAACCGCCTGCTTCGGCCATCACGTGGGAAACTACGGCTGGCAGCCAGCTGAAGTTTGCAGAACCGACACCCAGCAGGATACCTGCGATAGGCAGTACGGATACTGGCAGCATCAGCGATTTACCGACCTTTTGCAGGTTAGCAAATGCATTCTTAAACATAATTGAGAGTGCTCCTGAGTATTTGTGCTTTTTTTTACGTTTTCACGCATTGGCCCGGGGGGAGTACCGCGCCGTGGACAGGACATCTAAGCGCCCTTTATTTATTACACAGAGTAAAATAATTCCCTCTGAGTTTGTTTGACGGCTATCACGTTTCAGTTCAAGACGGCCAAAAAACTTGCAGATATTTACATAAAGCATGTCTGGATGTGTCTAAAAACGCCATCACCGCCCCGAATGAGGCGGTGAACTTTACTCGCTTTACTTATTAATTACGAGCCTAAAAATAACAGGTGTATCAGACAGATTGCAGGCGGGCGGGGTCAATATGGAACAGGCTGGCGAAGTTTTCCGTTGTCACGCGAGCCAGTTCTTCAATACTGACACCTTTCAGAACGGCCATATACTCAGCGACATCCCGGGTCATCGCTGGCTGGTTCTCTTTGCCACGATGAGGCACCGGCGCCAGGTACGGGGAATCGGTTTCCACCAGAATACGATCCAGCGGAACATAGCGCGCCGCATCACGCAGTTGCTCAGCATTACGGAACGTGACAATCCCCGAGAACGAGATATAAAAGCCCAAATCAAGCAGCTTACCCGCCGTTTCTCTGTCTTCTGTGAAACAGTGTAGTACGCCACCGCAATCCGTCACCTTTTCTTCCCGCAGGATACCCAGCGTGTCGGCACGCGCATCTCGGGTGTGAACGATAACCGGCTTATTCAGTTCCCGGCCAATGCGGATGTGGTTACGGAAGGATTCCTGCTGGCGAGGTTTCGTTTCCGGAGTGTAGAAATAGTCCAGGCCGGTCTCGCCCATCGCCACTACGCCCTCTTCTGCGGCAAGACGGCGTAAATCCTCAACGTCGTACGCTTCATCCTGATTCAGCGGATGCACGCCGCAGGAGAAGACGACATTATCGCGCTCGCCTACCAATTCACGCATGGAGCGGTAACCCGGCAACGTGGTCGCCACGGCCAGGCAAAATTTCACATCGCGCGCGGCGGCTTTCGCCAGCACGTCGTCTACATTTTTATGCAGGGATTGATAATCCAGGCCATCGAGATGGCAGTGTGAGTCGACTAAAAACATAATGTCTCTCTCAGAGGTGGGAAACCGGCGGTATGACGCCCGGTTGCAGGTAGTGTTCAATACGCAGTAACTGGTCGGTCAGTAAAAGCTCGCGATTGAGACCGGTTACCGTCAAAAGTTGTTCACGACTCTGGCAGATATCATGAAGGATAGCGTGCAGCGACTGCCCTGACAGGCGATTCGCCAGCGTGGTGACCAGCGCCCACACGTCAGGGTTAGTCAGAAGCGTAGCCCCCTGCTGAATTTTGAGCGCATCCAGCAGCAGCGCGGCCAGCCAGTGCAGCCGTTCCGGAGCCTGATCGCTGTTCAGCGCTGGCAGCACGCTCAACCAGTCATGGCTGTCGAGGGCTGATTCAACCGCACGACACAGCGTTTCACGCTGGGACCACACCTCGGGCTGTAATAAGGCCAGCGCAGCCGCAGGCGCACCGCTGCACAGGCGCAACGCTGAGAGCGCCGCGTCTTGTGACACCGTCACTTCCCGCTCAAGCCAGGCGAGTGCCCAGGATTCCTGAGGGACTGCAAGGTGGTGAAGACGGCAGCGACTGCGCAGCGTCGCCAGCAAGCGTTCCGGCTCGCGGCAGGAGAGGAAAAACCAGGTGTTTTCTGGCGGCTCTTCCAGGGTTTTTAACAGCGCGTTGGCTGCGGCTTCCGTGAGCAGCGCGGCGTCTTTCAGCCACACCACTTTCGCCCCCCCCAGACGCGCATATTCGTACAGTTTCTCACTGACCTCACGCACCGCGTCGATACCGAGCGTATTTTTGCCCTTCTCAGGTTCGAGGGTGTAATAGTCAGGATGCGTGCCCGCCTGCATGAGCTGGCAACCCCGGCACTTACCGCAGCTTTTATGTCCTTCCGGCTGTTGGCACATCAGAAAGCGGGTTATGGCGTAAATCAACGCATCATCACCCATTCCCGGCAGCGCCTGGATCAGTAACGCATGATGCCCCCGACCAACCTGATAGCTGCCGATCAGCTGTTCAAAGTGTGGGCGCAACCATGGATACCATTTCATGCCTGCTGCTCCTGTAGCCACTGCGTAACGGTCTGCTGAATATCACATGTAACGTCTTCAAGGGATTGCGTCGCATCGATGGTACGAATGGTCTTGTCCTGCCCGGCCAGTTCCAGATAACGCGCACGGGTGCGGTTAAAGAAATCAAAAGACTCCTGTTCAATGCGGTCCAGTTCGCCGCGGGCACGGGCGCGCTTCAGGCCCACCTCAGGGGTCACGTCCAGATACAGCGTCAGGTCAGGACGGAAATCGCCCAGAACCGCGTCGCGAAGCGTAGCCAGCATGGTCTGATCGATACCCCGGCCACCGCCCTGATACGCCTGGGTTGAGAGATCGTGGCGATCGCCAATCACCCATTTGCCTTCTGCCAGAGCGGGTTTGATCACCGTCTCCACCAGCTGAACGCGCGCTGCATAGAACATCAGCACTTCCGCTTTGTCGGTAATAACTTCATCGCCAACGGATTTGATATCCAGAACCAGGCTGCGCAGTTTTTCCGCCAGCTGCGTACCGCCCGGCTCGCGGGTGAAGACCATGTCGGCGACGCCAAGCGATTTCAGCGTATCCACCACCACGTTACGGGCGGTGGTTTTGCCCGCCCCTTCGAGTCCCTCAATGACAATGTATTTACTGCGCATTTTTTTCCTTAAGTGCCTTCAGATAGTCCTGAACGGAGCGATTGTGACTGGCCAGGTTGGTATTGAACGTATGCCCCCCTTTTCCGTCAGCCACAAAATAGAGATACGGCGTTTTGGCCGGGTGCGCGGCGGCCTTCAACGATGCTTCACTCGGCGTCGCAATCGGTCCAGGCGGCAGGCCGCTAATCACGTAGGTATTATACGCCGTTGGCGTTTCCAGATCTTTTCTGGAAATCCTGCCGTTGTAGTTTTCGCCCATGCCGTAGATGACGGTAGGATCGGTTTGCAAACGCATGCCGATGCGCAGACGGTTAATAAACACCGAGGCAACCTGGTCACGTTCGGCAGCAACGGCCGTCTCTTTCTCGATGATCGAGGCCATCGTCATGAACTGGTTTTGATCTTGATAAGGCAGGCCCTCTGCTCGCCCTTTCCAGGCAGCGTCTACCGCCGCGACCATTTTGTTGTGCGCTCGCTTCAGAATTGCCACATCCGTCGTGCCTGCCGTATACATCCACGTATCGGGCCAGAACCAGCCTTCCACCCACTCGGGATGTTCGAATTTTAAGGCGTCTGCCACGGTCTGGTAGCGGTCATCTTTCAGCGTATGCTTGATGTACGGCGCGTCACGCAGTTGCCTGAGATAATCGCTCAGACGCATACCTTCCACAAAACGCAATGGGAACTGGGCTTCTTTACCACTCTCCAGCAGTTGCAGCATCTCGCGCACGGTCATGCCAGGGGTGAAACGATAGGTACCGGCCTTGAAATGGGACAGGTCCGGCTGAATACGCAGCAGCCACTGGAATACGCGTGGACGATTGATAATTTTGTCGTCATACAGCTGCTGACCAAGCGCCTGCCGCCCGGTCCCCGCTTTCAGGGTAAAAATCGTCTCGTCTTTAATCAGGATCTGACTTTCAGCCAGCTGACGGACTTTCCACACTCCCGCTCCGCCAGCGATTCCGAACGCAACGATAAGAAGGAGGACAAAGCGTAACATTTTCTTCATGACTACCTGGTTTGCTCACATAACGGGGCCAGAAACTGGAACAGCTCGCGGGATGACCAGCACTTGCGGTCATAAGCGCGAACGGGGACAACGGGCATCAGCGCATTGCAGATAACAACTTCTTCGGCAGCCAGCAGCGCCTCTTCCTTAGCGTTAACTTCGACAACGCGAAAGCCTGCGCGTGCCAGCTGTTGCAAACAAAATTGCCGCATAATGCCGTTGACTCCGGCCTGCTCCAGCGAAGGCGTGAATACGTCACTGCCCTTCCGCCAGAGTAAATTAGCCGCACAGCATTCCGTAATGTACCCTTCGCTGTCAAGAACCAGCGCCTCTCCGGCCTCCGTCTGCTCAAGATGAGTACGAATAAGCACCTGTTCAAGACGGTTAAGATGTTTTATGCCAGCGAGCATCGGGTTTCGCCCCAGACGTACCGGGCTAAGCGCCAGGACTACGCCCTCTTCACGCCAGTGCGCGTAATGGGAAGGATAATCTGAAACGGAAAGGATCCGCGCAGGATGCTGGCAGGCAGAACCGCTATAGCCCCGACCACCGCTGCCGCGGCTGATAATGACTTTCAGGACGCCGCTTGCTTTCTCTGACGCCAGCCGACGCATTTCATTTTCAAGAATGTCCCACTGCGAGAAGGGGATCAATAATGCTTCGCAGGCTTTTTGTAAACGAAGGATATGGGCCCCGAGCAGGCACACGCCACCGTCGAGAATACGCGCGGTCGTGAAACAGCCATCGCCAAACTGGGTCGCCCGGTCGCTTGCCGGCAGCATTTCTTGCTCAAGGCCATTAATTAAAAACATAGTGGCTCCTTATGCATGGAGGCTCAGTCTGGCAGGATGTGGGTTGCCGGACAAGGGGATATCACCTAATAAAAAAGGCCCGGCAAGCGGACCTTTATTATCGTCAGCGACTAACCAGACTCAGACCTTTTTGAAGATCAGAGAACCGTTAGTCCCACCGAAGCCGAAGGAGTTACACAGGGTGTACTCCATACCGCTAACCTGGCGCGCTTCGTGGGGAACGAAGTCCAGATCGCAACCTTCATCTGGATTATCCAGGTTGATGGTTGGCGGTACAGCCTGATCGCGCAGCGCGAGAATAGAGTAGATTGATTCTACTGCACCCGCCGCACCCAGGAGGTGACCGGTCATGGATTTCGTGGAGCTCACCAGTACACGGCTGGCAGATTCGCCGAAGATAGACTTAACCGCCTGCGCTTCTGCTTTATCGCCCGCAGGGGTAGATGTCCCGTGCGCGTTAACGTAGCCAATCTGTGCCGGCGTAATGCCCGCATCACGGATGGCGTTTTCCATCGCCAGCGCAGCACCTGCGCCGTTCTCTGGAGGAGACGTCATGTGGTAAGCATCGCTGCTCATGCCAAAGCCAACAACTTCAGCATAAATTTTCGCGCCACGTTTTTTCGCGTGTTCGTACTCTTCCAGTACGATCATGCCTGCACCGTCACCCAGCACGAAACCATCACGGTCTTTATCCCACGGACGGCTCGCCGCCTGAGGATTATCGTTTCGGGTAGAGAGCGCACGCGCTGCACCGAAGCCACCGACGCCCAGCGGGGTACTGGCTTTTTCAGCACCGCCCGCAACCATAGCATCTGCATCGCCGTACGCGATGATACGCGCGGCCTGGCCGATGTTATGCACGCCAGACGTACAGGCTGTCGCGATTGAGATGCTTGGGCCACGCAGGCCGAACATAATGGTCAGGTGACCTGCCACCATGTTTACAATCGTAGACGGAACGAAGAACGGGCTGATTTTACGCGGGCCGCCATTCACCAGAGATGTATGGTTTTCCTCGATCAGGCCAAGACCGCCAATCCCGGAGCCGATAGCAGCGCCGATACGGGTAGCGTTCTCTTCCGTAATCTCAAGGCCAGAATCCTGCATGGCCTGAACGCCAGCGACAATTCCATATTGAATGAAGGCATCCATCTTGCGCTGTTCTTTGCGCGAGATGATCTCTTCACAGTTAAAATCCTTTACTAAGCCAGCAAATTTCGTTGCATAGGCGCTAGTATCGAAATGGTCGATTAGGCTGATGCCGCTCTGACCGGCAAGGAGAGCTTTCCAGGTGGACTCTACGGTATTGCCGACAGGAGACAACATGCCAAGTCCGGTCACAACTACACGACGCTTAGACACGTTTGTCCTCCAGGGAGGGATAAAAAAAGAGATTCGTGGGACTACAAAAGATAAAACTCAGGCGGTCGAATGACCGCCTGGAGATGTTCACTTACGCCTGGTGACCGTTGATGTAATCAATGGCAGCCTGAACGGTGGTGATTTTCTCAGCTTCTTCGTCCGGAATCTCAGTATCAAACTCTTCTTCCAGAGCCATTACCAGCTCAACGGTGTCAAGAGAATCTGCGCCCAGGTCTTCAACAAAGGAAGCGGAGTTCACAACTTCTTCCTGCTTAACGCCCAGCTGTTCGCCGATAATTTTCTTAACGCGTTCTTCGATAGTGCTCATACTCTTAAATTTCCTATCAAAACTCGCTTTCGCGATGGTTTTCGTAGTGTATAAAATGTTGAAAAATTTGCAACTAAATCCCGGCAGGTCTTACCACGATTTTACGTTATTTTGAGGCCATTTGCCCAAATAACGCAAATATTTTCGATCGTGATTAAACCATGTACATCCCGCCGTTGACGTGGAGGGTTTCACCAGTGATGTAACCCGCTTCGTCAGAGGCTAAAAATGCAACCGCGCTGGCGATTTCTTTAGGGTCGCCAAGACGACCCGCTGGAACTGCCGCCAGCGTACCCGCACGCTGATCATCGGTCAGCGCACGCGTCATGTCCGTTTCAATAAAGCCCGGAGCAACAACGTTTACAGTAATTCCGCGGGACGCGACTTCGCGCGCCAGCGACTTACTGAAACCGATCAGACCTGCTTTCGCCGCAGCGTAGTTAGCCTGACCAGCATTTCCCATGGTACCAACCACAGAACCTACAGTGATAATACGTCCATGACGCTTTTTCATCATAGCGCGCATTACCGCTTTTGACAGACGGAATACCGATGACAGGTTGGTTTCGATAATATCGTTCCACTCATCATCTTTCATTCGCATCAACAGGTTGTCGCGAGTGATCCCGGCATTATTGACCAGAATATCCACTTCGCCAAACTCTGCGCGAATATTTTCCAGAACAGATTCGATAGATGCTGGTTCAGTCACATTCAGTACCAGACCTTTGCCGTTCGCACCCAGATACTCGCTGATGGCCTGTGCGCCATTCTCACTGGTCGCAGTCCCGATCACCGTCGCGCCGCGCGCAACCAGTGTTTCAGCAATAGCACGCCCGATACCGCGGCTTGCGCCGGTCACCAGGGCAATTTTTCCTTCAAAACTCATGGTATTCCTCTTTTATTGCGAGAGTGCCGCTTTCATTGCTTCCGGCTCGTTAATCGCCGAGGCAGTCAGGGTGTCTACAATACGTTTTGTCAGACCGGTAAGTACCTTACCTGGACCGACTTCATACAGATGTTCAACGCCCTGAGACGCCATAAATTCAACGGTTTTGGTCCACTGAACTGGGCTGTAGAGCTGGCGAACCAGCGCGTTACGGATAGCCTCCGGCGCGGTTTCGCACTTCACATCGACGTTATTCACAACGGAAATCGTCGGTGCGTTAAAGGTCATTTTTTCCAGCTCAACCGCCAGTTTATCGGCAGCAGGCTTCATCAGCGCACAGTGAGACGGCACGCTCACCGGCAGCGGCAGTGCACGTTTTGCACCCGCAGCTTTACAGGCAGCGCCTGCACGCTCAACCGCTTCTTTATGACCCGCGATAACTACCTGGCCTGGCGAGTTAAAGTTTACCGGAGAAACGACCTGACCTTCAGCAGATTCTTCACAGGCTTTAGCAATAGAAGCATCATCCAGACCGATGATGGCAGACATGCCGCCCGTGCCTTCTGGCACCGCTTCCTGCATAAACTTACCACGCAATTCAACCAGACGGACCGCGTCAGCGAAGGCAATCACCCCTGCGCAGACCAGCGCAGAGTATTCACCCAGGCTATGACCCGCCATCAGCGCCGGCGTTTTGCCGCCCTGCTGCTGCCATACGCGCCACAATGCGACGGAGGCTGCCAGCAGTGCCGGTTGAGTCTGCCAGGTTTTGTTCAGCTCTTCAGCTGGGCCCTGTTGGGTCAGCGACCACAGATCATAACCCAGCGCGTCAGAAGCTTCACGGAAAGTCTCTTCAATAACCGGATAGTTTGCTGCCATTTCAGACAACATCCCAACAGTTTGTGAGCCCTGTCCCGGGAACACAAAAGCAAATTGCGTCATTTTTTAATCCTTATCCTAGAAACGAACCAGCGCGGAACCCCAGGTGAACCCACCACCAAAGGCTTCAAGCAAGACCAGTTGGCCCCGTTTAATTCGTCCATCGCGTACCGCTTCGTCAAATGCGCACGGTACCGATGCCGCAGAGGTGTTGCCGTGGCGATCAAGCGTCACCACAACGTTATCCATAGACATGCCCAACTTCTTCGCCGTCGCGCTGATAATACGCAGGTTAGCCTGATGCGGTACCAGCCAGTCGAGTGCGGCGCGATCCAGATTGTTCGCTTCCAGCGTCTCATCAACAATGTGAGCGAGTTCGGTCACGGCCACCTTGAACACTTCATTACCCGCCATTGTCAGGTAAATCGAACTGTCCGGATTAACGCGATCGGCGTTAGGCAGCGTTAACAGCTCGCCGTAGCGACCGTCAGCGTGCAGGTGCGTGGAGATGATGCCTGGTTCTTCGGACTGCCCCAGCAGCACCGCGCCCGCGCCATCGCCAAAAATAATGATTGTGCCGCGATCGGTTGGATCGCAGGTACGCGCCAGCACATCAGCACCGATCACCAGCGCATATTTTACGGCACCCGATTTAACATACTGATCGGCGATGCTCAGCGCATAGGTGAAACCCGCGCACGCCGCTGCAACATCAAATGCCGGGCAGCCTTTGATGCCGAGCATGTTCTGCACCTGGCACGCTGCGCTTGGGAAGGCATGCGTGGCAGATGTTGTCGCCACCACAATAAGCCCGATCTGTTCTTTATCAATGCCAGCCATCTCAAGCGCTCGCTGAGCGGCTTCGTAGCCCATGGTGGACACAGTTTCGTCTGACGCGGCGATACGACGTTCACGGATACCTGTGCGCGTGACAATCCACTCGTCAGACGTATCTACCATTTTTTCAAGATCGGCGTTGGTACGCACTTGTTTTGGCAGGTAGCTGCCGGTACCTAAAATCTTCGTATACATGTACGCTCAGTCACTTTTAGCTAATACAGATCCCAGGCGAGCGGCAATCCTCTGAGGGACTTGTCGCTGCACCGCCTGCACTGCCTGTTCAATCGCGACGGTAAATGCTCGCTGATTGGCGGCGCCATGACTCTTAATCACGATGCCGCGCAATCCTAACAGACAGGCGCCATTATACTGGTCGGGGTTGAGGTGACTGAACCGCCGCGTCAGGCTTTTTTGTAACCAACGCTTTAATAAAATCAGCCACCAGGACCTTTTTTTACCTTCTCCCTGCGATTTCAGCAGAGAAAGGAACATTCGTACGACCCCTTCCATGGTCTTCAACGTCACGTTTCCGGTGAAGCCATCACACACTAATACATCCGTTTTGCCCGTCAGCAACTCATTGGCTTCGAGATAACCAATATAGTTGATGGAGGGAACCTGTTTGAGTATTTCCGCAGCGTCGCGGATACTGTCCAGGCCTTTGGTCTCTTCTTCACCAATATTCAATAACGCAACGCGGGGATTGGTAATCCCGACCACGTCTTCTGCCAGCACCGACCCCATCACGGCAAACTGAGCCAGCATTGTACTATCACAATCTACGTTAGCGCCCAGATCGAGCACCACCGTTTTGCCCTTCTGCTGATGCGGTAACACCGTCACCAGCGCCGGACGCTCAATGCCCTCAATCGGCTTGAGCAATAATTTCGACAGCCCCATCAGCGCGCCAGTATTTCCCGCGCTGACGCAAGCCTGCGCTCGCCCTTCTTTCACCAGCTCCAGCGCCATGCGCATAGAGCTGCCACGGCTATTACGAATAGCCTGCGATGGCCGGGCATCACTGGCAATAACTGACTGCGCAGGAATAATCTGCAGACGCGAACGTTGTTCAAAGTCAGCTTTTGCAAGTAATGGCGTGATTGTGTCGGGATTACCGACTAAAAGAAGTGTGAGTTGCGAATTAGAATTCAGTGCCTGCAATGCTGCAGGCACTGTCACGGTAGGGCCAAAATCTCCCCCCATGACATCTAACGCCAGGGTTAGACGTGTCAAGGTATCGTCGCAGCCTGGTTCGGTAAACTCCCCGTTTTCACGGGGAAGTTCCTCACTAAGCCTAATCACGCTGACGCGTGATTACTTAGTGATAACCTTGCGGCCGCGGTAGAAACCGTCAGCGGTGATGTGGTGACGCAGGTGTTTCTCACCAGAAGTCTTGTCTACAGACAGGCTGGTAACTGCGGTCAGCGCGTCATGGGAACGACGCATGCCACGTTTGGAACGGGTTGGTTTATTCTGTTGTACGGCCATGGACCTTACTCCTCAATTACTTACGCTTTAAGCTGGCTAATACGGCAAATGGATTTGGTTTTTGCGCTTCATCAGGCAGTTCCCCAAAGACCATGTCCGCCTCGGACACTTCACAGTGTTCAGAATCATGCACCGGAACGACTGGCAGGGAGAGGATGACTTCATCTTCAACCAGCGCCAGAAGATCGATTTCACCGAATTCGTTAACCTCAATCGGTTCATACGCTTCCGGGAGTGCTTCAGCCTGTTCGTCAGAACGAACCGGACTGAAACAATACGTTGTGTGAACATGCTGTACAAACGGTTTCCCGCAGCGCTGACATTCGAGCGTTACCGTCACCTTTGCATCACCGGTTAAAACGGCGAGGCGCTGGTTGTCGATAGCGAACGACATGGAGCACTCTACATCACTGTCCACACTGACTACAGATTCGGCAATACGCTCAGCCTGATCGGAAGAATAGATTCCTTCGTAATCGAGGCGTTTTTGAGCCGTACGAACCGGATCAAGAGTCAGGGGTAATTTTACCTTTTGCATAGGGCGCGCATATTAACTTTGTAACGTCATAGAGTCAAAGAAAAAGGCAACCAGAGCTGCCTTTTGCCAATTATTCGCACACATTGCGGCCTGTAGTTTAAAATGGCTGGCATCGATACGCTATATCTGGTGATAAAAATATGCCAAATCTCGTCCTTGCTTCCACTTCACCTTATCGCCGAATGCTGCTGGAAAAGCTCGGGATCCCGTTTGAATGCGCCGCGCCGGAGGTGGATGAAACGCCACAGCCGGGCGAGTCACCGCGTCATCTGGTGACCCGTCTCGCGAAAGAGAAAGCACAGTCGCTGGCCGTACGTTACCCCGCTCATCTGATTATAGGCTCCGATCAGGTTTGTGTGCTGGACGGCGAAATCACCGGTAAACCGCATACGGAAGAAAACGCCTGCCAGCAGCTTTTGCGTGCGCGAGGCAGTATCGTGACCTTTTATACCGGCCTGGCGCTTTATAATTCGGCCTCCGGTCATCTGCAAACCGAGTGTGAGCCATTTGATGTGCACTTCCGTCATCTCAGCGAGGAGGAGATTATGGATTACGTACGTCGGGAACGTCCTCTGAACTGCGCAGGGAGTTTCAAAAGTGAAGGGCTGGGAATTGCACTGTTCGACAAGCTGGACGGGCGGGATCCCAACACGCTGGTGGGGTTGCCGCTGATTGCGCTGTGCCAGATGTTAAGGCGAGAAGAGTGTAATCCGCTGACGATGTGATTTTTGCCCAGCGGCGCTTCGCTTGCATGGGCCTACGGATTTCGTAGGCCGGGTAAGCGCAGCGCCACCCGGCACATAATCAACCGCGCAGAACTTTCAGGCAGCGTTTCAACTGATCATCCAGCGGCGCTTCAATACGGATAACTTCACCGGTATTAGGATGGGTAAACTTCAGCGCTGCCGCATGCAGGAACAGACGCGACAGCCCCGTACCCGCCAACTGCTTATCAAACTCGCGATCGCCATAGCGATCGTCGAACGCAATCGGATGGCCTGCGAACTGGGTATGGACGCGAATCTGGTGAGTACGCCCCGTCACCGGACTACAGCGCACCAGCGTGGCGAATTCGTAGCGCTCTTCTACTTTAAATCGCGTCTCAGACGGTTTCCCTTCCTGATTAACACGAACAATGCGCTCACCGCTTTGCAGAATATTTTTCAGCAGCGGCGCCTGCACCACTTTCACGTGGGACTGCCACTGGCCGCGCACCAGCGCCAGATAATCTTTCTGCATCCCTTTTTCGCGCAGCTGTTCATGCAGGGAACGCAGTGCAGAACGTTTTTTCGCCACCAGCAGCACGCCTGAGGTATCACGGTCAAGACGGTGAACCAGTTCGAGGAAACGCGCTTCCGGGCGCAGCGCACGTAAACCTTCGATCACGCCGAAGCTCAGACCGCTCCCCCCGTGTACCGCCGTTCCGGACGGTTTATTCAGCACCAGAATGTGGTCGTCCTCATAAAGGATAACGTCACTCAGGGCCGCGACTTTTTGCAGCTTCGGAGAAACGACCTCTTCTTCACGCTCTGCAACACGTACCGGTGGAATGCGGACTTCATCGCCCGCCTCGAGCTTGTACTCGGGCTTCACACGTTTTTTGTTCACCCGCACCTCACCCTTACGCAAGATGCGATAAATCATACTTTTTGGCACACCCTTCAATTGGGTGCGCAAAAAATTATCGATACGTTGCCCCGCCTCGTCGTCGGCGATGGCAACCATTTTTACGGCTGGAGTCTCTGTTTTCATGGTTGGCGATTCTAAATAGCGTCTGACATTAGCGCCACTCATTTTTCTATGCTTATATTTACTTTTATCCGGACCACTCCCCTTTCGCGCAATCGATTTGGTGGTTATTAAACCAATCACCCCGTTGAAGTGAAGAAACTGTGAGTAACCGGGTGATAATTGGTAAAAGTCATCTTGCTATAACCCGGCGAGCAGTGGAATAATGAATCCGTTTTCCGCGTTAAATCCGGGTTTTGTAAGGATGTCGACGGAATGACCAATTTTGTCTGACCGATCATCCACGCAGCAATGGCGTAAGACGTATTGATCTTTCAGGCAGTTAGCGGGCTGCGGGTTGCAGTACTTCCCGGTATAAGGATTGTTCTCTGGAGAGTTTTCCCAGGCAATTCCCCTGATAATTGCGCTGTGTTTCCCTATGAAATACAGGCAACCGACACTCTGCGCCTCTTAAGCGAGCGACAACCGTGAGGTTGGCGACGTGAATAGACACGAGGCCATCGGTTCATACCCCGGAAAGCGTCACCTTGCCCGCAGCTTTGTCGTCAATGTAAGAATAACGAGTAAGTTACGATGAAAAGAATGTTAATCAACGCAACTCAGCAAGAAGAGTTGCGTGTCGCCCTTGTGGATGGGCAGCGCCTGTACGATCTGGATATCGAAAGTCCTGGACACGAACAGAAAAAAGCGAACATTTACAAAGGCAAAATCACCCGCATTGAACCAAGCCTTGAAGCTGCATTTGTCGATTACGGTGCTGAGCGTCACGGTTTCCTTCCTCTCAAAGAAATCGCCCGCGAATATTTTCCTGCAAATTACAACTCCCATGGCCGTCCGAACATCAAAGATGTTCTGCGTGAAGGTCAGGAAGTTATCGTCCAGATCGATAAAGAAGAGCGTGGCAACAAAGGCGCCGCGCTGACCACCTTTATCAGTCTGGCAGGAAGCTATCTGGTATTGATGCCAAACAACCCGCGTGCGGGTGGCATCTCTCGCCGTATCGAAGGCGATGACCGTACCGAGCTGAAAGAAGCACTGGCAAGTCTTGAACTGCCAGACGGCATGGGCCTTATCGTGCGCACCGCAGGCGTTGGCAAATCTGCCGAAGCGTTGCAGTGGGACCTGAGCTTCCGCCTGAAACACTGGGAAGCCATCAAGAAAGCGGCAGAAAGCCGTGCTGCGCCGTTCCTGATCCACCAGGAAAGCAACGTCATCGTGCGTGCCTTCCGTGATTATCTGCGTCAGGACATCGGTGAAATTCTGATTGATAACCCGAAAGTGCTTGAGCTGGCTCGCCAGCACATCGCCGCGCTGGGTCGCCCGGATTTCACCAGCAAAATTAAACTGTACACCGGTGAAATCCCGCTGTTCAGCCATTATCAGATTGAATCCCAGATCGAGTCTGCCTTCCAGCGTGAAGTGCGTCTGCCGTCCGGCGGTTCTATCGTTATCGATACCACCGAAGCGTTGACCGCCATCGACATCAACTCCGCGCGTGCAACCCGCGGCGGCGACATCGAAGAGACCGCCTTCAACACCAACCTTGAAGCCGCTGATGAAATCGCCCGCCAGCTCCGCCTGCGCGACCTGGGTGGTCTGATCGTTATCGACTTCATCGACATGACCCCGGTTCGCCACCAGCGTGCGGTTGAAAACCGTCTGCGTGAAGCGGTGCGCCAGGATCGCGCGCGTATCCAGATCAGCCATATTTCTCGCTTTGGCCTGCTGGAGATGTCCCGTCAGCGCCTCAGCCCGTCTCTGGGTGAGTCCAGCCATCACGTCTGCCCGCGCTGTTCCGGTACAGGTACCGTTCGTGACAATGAATCTCTCTCCCTCTCTATTCTGCGTCTGATTGAAGAAGAAGCGCTGAAAGAGAACACCAAAGAGGTTCACGCTATTGTTCCGGTGCCGATTGCCTCCTACCTGCTGAACGAAAAACGTGCAGCGGTGAGCGCAATCGAAGCGCGTCAGGGCGGCGTTCGCTGCATCATCGTGCCAAACGACGAGATGCAAACCCCGCACTATCATGTGCTGCGCGTGCGCAAAGGCGAAGAGACAAGCACCCTCAGCTACCTGCTGCCGAAGCTGCATGAAGAAGAAATGGCGCTGCCGTCTGATGAAGAGCCTGCCGAGCGTAAACTGCCTGAGCAGCCAGCTTTAGCGACCTTTATCATGCCGGAAGCACCGCCAGAAGCGACGCTGGAAAAACCAGCGGAAAAACCTGCTGTGCAGAAAGTGGCTCCTGCCGCGCCAAAAGCGCAGCCTGAGCAGCCTGGTCTCCTGAGCCGCATCATCGGTGCGCTGAAAAAAATGTTTGCCGCCGAAGAAGTTCAGCCTGAGGAGCCGAAAGAAGCGCCAAAAGAAGCGAAACCAGAGCGTCAGCAGGACCGTCGTAAGCGTCAGAACAACCGTCGCGACCGCAACGACCGTGGCGATCGTAATGAGCGCCGTGATAATCGTTCCGATAACAACGAAGGCCGTGAACAGCGCGAGGACAACCGTCGCAACCGTCGCGAGAAGCAACAGCAGAACGTTGAAGATCGTGAGATTCGCCAGCAGGCGGGCGATGAGTCCGAGAAGAGCAAACAGCGTGACGAGCAGCAGCCTCGCCGCGAGCGTAACCGTCGTCGTAACGATGACAAACGCCAGGCTCAGCAGGAAGTCAAAAACCTGAATCGCGAAGCGCCTGTAGAACAGCAGGACACTGAGCAGGAAGAGCGTACTCAGGTTATGCCGCGTCGTAAGCAGCGCCAGCTGACCCAGAAAGTACGTATGGGTGTTGTTCAGGCCGAAGAAAACGACGTTATCGCGGTTGAAGCGGCTGAAAGCACAACGGGTACTCAGGTTGCGAAAGTTGACCTGCCAGCCGTAGTGGAAAATCAGGTTGAGCAGGACGAAAGCAGCGAAAACCGTGATAACGCAGGTATGCCGCGTCGCTCCCGCCGTTCTCCACGCCATCTGCGCGTGAGCGGTCAGCGTCGCCGTCGTTATCGTGACGAGCGTTACCCGACCCAGTCTCCAATGCCAATGACCGTGGCGTGCGCGTCACCTGAGATGGCATCCGGTAAAGTCTGGATCCGTTATCCGGTTGCACGTCCGGAGCAGGCTGTTGAAGAACAGGCTGTTACCGAAGAGGTGATTGCACCGGTCGTCGCGGTGGAAGACGTCGTGACTGAAGCGGCAACCGTGGTCGAACCGCAGGTTGTTGAAACAGCGCCGCCGCAGGCTGTGGAAGTGGAAACGACCCATCCTGAAGTGATTGCTGCGCCGGTTGATGCCGCACCGCAGATCATTGCCGAAGAAGATACCGTGGTGGCTGAAGAAGTCGCGGAAGACGCTAAGCCTGTATCCGCAGCAGAAGAGCCCGCAGACGTTGCCGTCGAAACGGTGACGGAAGAGGTTGTTCAGGACGTCGAGATTCAGGTTGAACCTGTTGTCGAAGAGGTCAAAGCGCCTGAAGTGAAATCTGAGCCGGTTGAGATCGTTGAAGCTGTAGCGCCTGCTCACATTGCTACCGCGCCAATGACTCGTGCCCCGGCACCTGAGTACGTGCCTGAAGCACCACGCCATAGTGACTGGGTTCGTCCGGAATTCAACTTCGAAGGTAAAGGTGCTGCCGGTGGTCACAGTGCGACGCACATGGCTACTGCCCCAGCTACTCGTCCTCAGCCTGTTGAATAACGCACGCTAAGACTGAAAGCCGACCTTCGGGTCGGCTTTTTTATGGCTGTTGCAGGGGCTTTCTCATCCCGGTGACCTCCGGCATTATCTGCCGCATCAGCTCCAGAAAACGCCGCAAACGCGCCGGATAATAGCGTGACCAGGGATAAACCAGATGTACCGGTAGCGCTGCTGGCTGCCACTCTGGCAGTAAATGCACCAGTCGCCCTTCCCGAATATCATCCTGTACCGTCCAGCTGGATACCACCGCCACGCCTAGCCCGGTGAGTGCCGTATTGCGCGCTACATACAGGCTGTCGGTACTCAGGCGTGGCGTAATGGTAACTCTCGCCGGGGTGGGTGTTGCCTCATGGAAGAGTTCCACATGGCGTTGATAAAAAGAGCTGATGGCAATCCAGGGGAGATGTTGCAGATCGTCCGGCGTGTTAACCGCGGGAAAACGGGCCAGGAGTGCCGGTGACGCTACCACCGAGCGCGGCACTTCAGCCAGTAGCACAGACACGGTTGCCGGATCGACTTCCACGCCCACCCGAATAGCACAGTCAAGGTTGTCGCCGAGGAAATCAACCGAGCGATCGTTAAGCATCCACTCAACAGAAAGCTGGGGATAGCGCTGCAAAAATTGGGTTAACGGTTTTAGTAGCTGATCCTGGCCAAACGCGTGAGGCGCGCGCACCCTCAGCACCCCGACCGGTTCATCTTCCGTCTGCCCCACCTCGTCTTCCAGCGCCAGCCAGCTGTCAATTACCCGTCGGGCATGCTGATAGCAACGTTCACCGTCATCGGTAAGCCGTGTGGTATGGGTTGTGCGCAGCATCAGGCGCACGCCCAGCATGGTTTCAAGCGACTGCAACCGTCGGCTCACCGTGGCCTGGGTTGTTGCCAGCTGACGTGCCGCCGCAGAAAGGGACCCCGCCTCCACAATGCGAACAAAGGTTCGCATCAGTTCTACACGATCTATACGCTCAGTCCGTTTCATATCATTTGCACCTATACGCTACACGTATAAGCGTTTTACCACCGCGCCCGCTACCGTCGCAAGGCGTACTGATAAAAAATAGCCGCACACGACGAATGAGGAACATCTTATGAACACAACCACCACCCGGGCCGTAAGCCGCTGGGTAATCTTAATGCTGGCGCTCGGTGCGGGCTTCAGCGTGGCATCCATCTATTATGCCCAGCCTCTGCTGCCGCTGATGGGCTCAGACCTGCACCTGAGCATCGAAGGCATGGGCATGGTCCCGACACTCACCCAGGCGGGTTATGCCTTAGGCATCCTGTTTCTGCTCCCGCTCGGCGATCGTTATGACCGCAGAACGTTGATCCTGATAAAAAGTGCAGCTCTGGCGCTGTTCCTGCTGGGTTGTAGCCTGACCGGACAACTGCATTCCCTGCTGCTCACCAGCCTGCTGATTGGCATGGCCGCCACCATGGCGCAGGATATTGTCCCGGCCGCAGCGATCCTCGCGCCGGAAGGCAAACAGGGAAAAACGGTCGGCACGGTGATGACCGGCCTGCTGCTGGGGATTTTGCTCTCCAGAACCGTGAGCGGCGTGGTGGGTGAAGCCTTTGGCTGGCGAGTGATGTATCAGCTGGCCGCCGCAAGCATTGCCTTTATCGGCGTGGTGATGTGGGCCGTACTTCCCCGCTTCGCCGTTCATTCCACGCTGAGCTACCCGGCACTGATGCGCTCCATGGAACACCTCTGGCGTCGCTACCCGGCGCTGCGTCGGGCTGCGCTGGCTCAGGGTTTTCTGTCGATCGCTTTTAGTGCGTTCTGGTCGACGCTGGCGGTCATGCTGCTGGAACGGTATCACCTTGGCAGCGCCGTGGCGGGTGGTTTTGGTATTGCCGGAGCCGCAGGCGCGCTGGCCGCACCGCTGGCAGGCGGTCTGGCCGATAAGCTGGGCGCCGGTAAAGTGACCCAACTGGGTGCCGCGCTGGTGACCCTCTCGTTTGCCCTGATGTTCCTGATGCCAGCCCTGGGTGTACACGGCCAGTTGCTCCTGATTGCCCTCTCCGCGGTCGGTTTCGATCTCGGTTTGCAGTCCAGCCTCGTGGCGCACCAGAACCTGGTCTACAGCCTTGAGCCGCAGGCCCGTGGGCGCCTTAACGCCCTGCTGTTTACCGTCATTTTCATCGGAATGGCGCTGGGTTCGGCATTAGGCAGCAATATCTATACGCTGGCAGGCTGGACGGGCGTGGTAGCACTGGCAACTCTGTGTGGTGCCATTGCGCTGGCTATCAGAGTGATTGAAAGCGCCCGGGTGGTGTCCGCTCAGGCAGAAAGTGTGTAAAAAAAATGCCCAACCCGGACGGGTTGGGCAGTCAAAACATGCCCAGTTTCAAGACATGTCAAACAGGTCAGAGTCTTATCTGTTCATCTGGAACAAAGACATACCCTGCATATCGCTAAAGGCTTTATACGAGGCCTGCAACGCCGCCTGCTGCATGGTGTAGGACGAAATCACCGAGTTCCAGTCTACGTCAACCAGGTCGCTCATCTGCTGAGTCTGGCCCAGCGCGCGGTCTTCACCCAGAGAATCCAGCTTGCCCAGCTCGTCCAGCTTGATGCCGAGGTCCGCGCGAACGGTCAGCACGTTGTTGAGGGAGTTGCTCAGGCCACGGTTGGCTTTATCAATAGCCGCCGTAAATGCTTCAGCCTTCGTTTCGTCATCGCCAATCGGCTTATTCAGCGCTTCAATTGCGGAGTCGAGGATCTTGAACAAATTCGTTTCCGGCGTACTACCATCTGGCTCTGGCTTCGCATTGCTGGTGAAGCTATCGAAAACTTCAGTGCCCGTATGGCTGATTTGCATCGTGCGCGCAGAGTCAACCTGCTGGCTGATTGGCGTTCCGCCGCCCTTATAATCACCCGTAGCCTGGTCGAAAGCCGCCGCTTCGGTTTTGTAACCGGAAAAAATATAGCGACCGTTACCGTCCGTGCTGTTAGCCAGGTTCATGAGCTGATCGCGAATACCTTGCAGGTTCGTTGCCAGCGAAGCGCGGTCATCGTCACTTAACGTACCGTTGCCCGCATTGACAATCTTTTCCTGAGCAGCCTGGATAGCGGTTGTCACTTGCGATAACACGTTTTCTTCCAGCGAGACTTTCGTCGTAGCGAAGGAGCGCGCCAGCGCATACTGGCTATTTTGCGTTTGGGCCTGAGAGAGCACAACGGCCTGCGAAGCGGCAATCGGATCGTCAGACGGACGGTTGATACGCTTCCCCGTAGACATCTGCTCGCCGTAGCTGAGCCAGAGGCTTTGGGAGTTCGTCACGCCGCGCATGCTTTGCTCATACATCATTTGAGTACTAATACGCATTTTTTATGCCTCAGCCTTAGCGGATATTGATCAATGCATCAAACAGCGTGCTCGCCGTTTGCAGCACCTGCGCATTCGCCAGATAGTACTGCTGATAGCGTTGCAGGTTGCCATACTCTTCATCCAGGTTAACCCCGGAGATTGACTGCTGTTGTTTGGTCAGCTGCGTAACAACGTTAACTTTGGTTTCGCTGCTGGTTTTCAGCGACGCCGTGGTGCTGCCCACCGTACTGACCAACGCGGCATAAGCATCGTTAAAGGTTTTGTTCCCCCCCACCAGCTTGGCGCTCTGCAAATCCAGCAGCTTTTGGCCATTGGTATTGTCGCTTTCGCCGCTTCCTTTCGCGGAAGCCATCGCCAGTTTGGATTCGTCGCTGATCGCAACGTCCATATTCACGATAACGTCATTCACCGGCTTCACGATAAAGCTGTCTTTATTATTGGCCGAGCCGCTAATGTTGACGTTGAGGCCATCAAACGACAGATTACCGCTGGTATCCGGCATAGCCGTGAAGCTGGTGTTATCTGACAGACGGGTGATGGTCCAGTCAGTACCGTTATACTCAACTTTGTAGTTTGTCGCCTGGACCTTGGTACTGTCCGTCATCGTTGCCGTCACGGACGCGCTTCCGGTGTTCTTACCGTTACTCAGCACTGCCGGGGAGCCAAAATCAAACAGCTTGCCGCCTTTATCCCCGTTGGCATCAAAGCCCGCCTGGTGCTGGGTATTCATGGCATCCGCAAACGCCAGCGCCATCTGGTTAAGCGTATTTCGCGCCTGATCCAGATCCTGAGAACGGAACGTTAACAGCCCCCCAAGCGACCCTGTGGTGATCTGTTTTTCTGAGATCTCCACGTTGCCTGCTGCGGCATCCACATACGCAATCGTTGTACGTGCAGGGTCCGCGCTGGATTTCACCGCAGCCAGCTGGCTGGCGTTGCTGCCCTGGACCAGGGTGTAGCCGTTGGCGATAGAGATGTTGTAGGTGCCGCTGTCCTGTACGGTCACGTCCACACCGACAATTTTGTTCAGTTCGCTCACCAGCTGATCGCGCTGATCGAGCAGTTCGTTCGGGGATGCGCCCGCCCCTACGCCAGTCAGCCGGGAAATCTGATCGTTAAGGTTGGCAATCTGCTTCGCATAGTTATTGATCTGATCGACGCTGGTAGAAATCGCCGTATTGACCTGCGCATCCTGATCGCGGAGATATTGATCGTTAGTTTTGAACTGGTTTACCAGACCATCTGCCTTCCCGAGTACCGTCTGGCGTGCAGCCGGATCTTCTGCGTTACTCACCAGCGTTTGCAGGCTTTTAAAGAAATCCTGGAGGTTGGCAGAAAGCGAGTTCGTGGTATCCGACAGCACGTCGTCAATTTTCGACATCTGCTGGTAGCGCGTGGTCAGGCCGCTGCTCTGGTTCTGCGCCGCGCGCAGCTGGTTGGTAATAAACGCATCATATTCACGCTGAACGCCGGAGACATAGACCCCGTTACCCACCCAGCCGCCGCCGGTCAGGGTGCTGTTTGATGCGCCCAGAATGGTAGTCTGGCGGGTATAACCTGCCACGTTGTAGCTTGAAATATTATTACTGACGGTATTGAGTGCCGACTGCGCAGCACTGAGGCCACTCATGGCGCTGTTAATCAAACTGGACATGGGGGTTCCTTTTATACGTTCAGACACGAGTCCTGATGAAGGTTATCGGCAACCTCCACCGGGACTTGAGAACTTTCAGAACAGATTTTCGAGATCTGTGCTATACGCTTTGCTGACCTTCTCAGACATGGATTTCAGCTGTTGGATCATGCTGGTCAGCTTGCGTGCATAGTTTGGATCGGTCGCGTAGCCGGCATTCTGCAATGCCTGAGCGCCCTGCTCTGGCGTGGTGGCCTGGGTCACGGCGGTGTAGCGCGGATTCCGGCTCAACAGCCCGACATAATCCGACAACGCTTCCAGATACGAGCTGTAGACGCGGAATTTGGCTTTCACCTTCACTGCCGCACCGTTCTCATATTCGGTGGTGGTAATTTCCGTGGTCGGCCCCTTCCAGCTGGAGGTGGCCTTCACGCCAAAGATGTTGAAGCTCGGCTCGCCGTTCTCCCTGCGGATCTGGCGTTGCCCCCAGCCTGACTCCAGCGCCGCCTGCGCCAGAATCAGATGGTGTGGCACGCCGCTTTCTTCACTGGCAAGACGCGCCGGCAGGGAGAGCTGCGCCAGGAAGTCTTGGCTGTCGCCGGAGAGCGGCTCGTCACGCGTTTCTGTCGGCTTCGGCATCGCCTTACGCACCATCTGCGTCAGCGCCTGATTTTGATAACTGGTCACCTTTTCCAGATCAAACTTCAGCGGCACCTGCGGCGGAGCCTCTTCAGGTGGCAGCCCCTGAGCGGCTGCGGTCTGTTTCACAATCATGTCCGCCAGGCCGAGCCCCTTTCCGGCGGTCATTTGCTGGGCAATCTGCTGATCGTACATGCTGGTGTAAAGCCGTGTGGAATCGCTGCTGAACATGCCATCTTTCGGCAGGGTTTCACGCATGCTTTTCAACATCATCTGCACGAACATGCCTTCCACCTGACGGGCAACCGGGCGGATATTCGCCGCCGGATCCTTGCCCGCTTTGGTTTTCAGCTCGTTGAGCGACTGGGCATCCCAGGCGGCACTGGTCAACAGTTTGCTATCGGTCAGCATTTAGATGATTTCCAGTTTAGCGCGCAGGCAGCCTGCACTTTGCATGGATTGCAGAATGGACATCAGATCCATTGGCGTTGCACCCAGCGCGTTCAGGGCACGCACCACGCTGTTCAGGTTGGCGCTGGAGCGCACGCTCTGCAACGATCCGCCGCTCTGTCGTAAATCAATCTGCGTTTGCGGGGTCACTACCGTCTGACCGCCACCAAACGGGGTATCCGGCTGGCTGACGTTGGCCGAGCGGTTAACCGTGACGGAGAGATTGCCCTGCGCCACGGCGCAGCTGTCCAGCGTCACTTCGCGGTTCATCACCACCGATCCGGTACGGGAGTTGATAATGACTTTTGCATCCTGCACCGACACGTTCACTTCCATATTCTGGATATCGGCCAGCATCCGCACCTGGTTGCTGCTACCGGTTGACGTGCGGATCTGCACGGTACGGGCATCCAGCGCGGTGGCGCTGCCGTAACCCCGGCTGCGGTTGATGGTGTCAGCAATCTGCTGCGCCATCGTGAAGTCTTCGTTATTCAGTTGCAGGTTAATGGTGTTGCCGGTGCCGAACTGGGTCGGCAGCTCACGTTCGATGATCGCGCCGTTAGTAATACGTCCCCCGTTCAGCTGGTTCACCTGCACGCTGCTGCCGCCCGCCGACGCACCTGCCCCGCCAACCAGAATGTTGCCCTGCGCCAGAGCATACACCTGGCTGTCGACGCCTTTCAGCGGCGTCATCAACAACGTACCGCCGCGCAGGCTTTTGGCGTTACCCATCGACGAGACAACCACGTCGATGGTTTGCCCCTGACGCGCAAAGGCCGGATAAGACGCGGTCACCATCACCGCCGCCACGTTTTTCAGCTGCATGTTGGTCCCCGCCGGTACGGTAATACCGAGCTGAGAGAGCATGTTGTTCAGGCTCTGGGTGGTGAACGGCGTCTGGGTCGTCTGGTCACCCGTCCCATCCAGCCCCACCACCAGGCCGTAGCCAATCAGGGAGTTTTCGCGCACGCCCTGCACGCTGGTGAGATCGCGAATGCGATCGGCCTGCGCAACGGTAGCGACCAGCGACAGCGCCACGGCGAAGAGAAATTTATACATAGGTCACCTCGCTTACATCGGCGATAAGTTAAGGAAGAAGCGTTGCAGCCAGCCCATATTTTGCGCTTCGTTGATGTAGCCGTTGCCGACGTACTCAATGCGCGCATCCGCCACCTGTGTGGACGGTACGGTGTTGGTGCCGCTGATAGTGCGAGGGTTAACCACACCGGAGAAGCGAATGAATTCCGTACCCTGGTTAATGGCGATCTGTTTTTCGCCCACCACGTGCAGGTTGCCGTTCACCAGAACCTGGTCAACCGTTACCGTCAGCGTTCCGCTGAAGGTATTGCTGGCGTTCGCGCCACCTTTACCGTTAAAGGTGTTGCCGCCGGAGGCTTCCACATCCGCACGGGCGTTGCCGAACAGCCCTTGCAGATAGCGCGGTACGGTGTCGAAGCCAAAATTGGTTTTGCCGTCGCGGCTGGCATTCGCCGACGAGCTCTTGCTCGCGCTGACGTTTTCCTGCAACACAATGGTCAGCGTATCGCCGACGTTACGCGGACGACGGTCTTCAAACAGCGGCTGATAACCGTAGTTAATCGGCTGCGCGGTCTGGAAAATAGAGCCGTTCACCACCGGCGCGGGGCCGGGAACGGGTTGGGCGGTAGTCGCACCCTGTACCAATGGTTTAGACGGGATCCAGGCACACCCGTTGAGGATGACAGCCAGAACAGTCAGGATCGGATAACGAAACGCCGCGTTTTTTTGCATTGCCTTCATCTTCGAAAACAGGGAGCCGGTGCGACGTTTACCGCACCGGGCTACACCTTAGAGTTGCGTCAGTTTTTGCAGCATCTGGTCGGTCGTCGACACTGCTTTACTGTTAATTTCATAGGCGCGCTGGACCTGGATCATATTCACCAGCTCTTCCGCCACGTTAACGTTCGAGGTTTCCACATACCCCTGGTACAGCAGCCCCGCACCGTTCAGGCCGGGGGTACTTTCATTTGGCGTGCCGGAAGACTGCGTTTCGGTGTAGAGGTTCTCACCGATGCTTTCCAGTCCGGTATCGTTCATGAAGGTCGTCAGGTTGAGCTGACCAACCTGAACCGGCGCGGCCTGACCTTGCTGAGTGACGCTGACGATACCGTCACGGCCAATGGTGATGCTCAGCGCGTTCGCCGGGATGGTGATCGCAGGCTGAACCTGGAAGCCGCCCGCCGTCACCAGCTGACCATTCTGATCCACCTGGAACGAACCATCGCGGGTATAGGCGGAGGTCCCGTCAGGCAGTTGCACCTGGAAGAAACCCTGACCTTTGATGGCAACGTCTTTGCTGTTGTTGGTCTGGGACAGGTTGCCCTGGCTGTGCAGACGCTCGGTAGCGACCGGGCGGACGCCGGTACCAATTTGCAGACCGGACGGCAGCGTGGTTTGCTCAGAAGACTGCGCCCCTGGCTGACGAATCGTTTGATAAAGCAAATCTTCGAAAACCGCACGCTGGCGCTTGAAACCATTGGTGCTGACGTTTGCCAGGTTGTTGGCAATTACATCCATATTGGTTTGCTGTGCGTCCAGACCGGTTTTCGCGATCCATAAAGAACTGATCATAGGGAGTCCTGTTAACTCATAGCCAGAAGTTGGTTAGCCTTGCCTGCGTTTTCATCGACGCTGCTGATGATTTTCATCTGCATTTCGAAGCGGCGGGCGCTGGCGATCATGTCGGTCATGGCTTCGACCGGTTTGACGTTACTGCCTTCCAGCACGCCGGACATCACGCGGATGGTCGGGTCGGCCTGTAACGTGGCGCCACGCGTGGCCTGCGCCGCCTGGGTCAGACGGAACATCCCGTCATCACCACGCTGCACTTCGTTGCCTTCCGCTTTCACCAGCTTCAGACGACCGACAGGCGCAACGGTGTTCGCCGGGTCGCCCGGATTCAACGCCGAGATCGTCCCGTCTGCCGCAATGGTCAGCTCTGACCCTTCCGGCACCGTCAGCGGACCGGCTTCGCCCATCACCGGATGCCCCTGAATCGTCAACTGTCCGGTGGCGCTCACCTGAATGTTACCGTTGCGGGTATACCCTTCTGCGCCGTCAGCCGTTTGCACCGCCAGCCAGCCGTCCTGCTGAAGGGCAACGTCCAGCGGACGCGCGGTGTAATCCATCTGGCCTGGCGTCATGTCGGCGCCCGGCGTGGAGGCGGTGACCAGCGTACGCGTGGGCAATGACAGCCCTTCTACCGGCACCGCACGCAGTGCGTTGAGCTGTGCACGAAAACCAGGCGTGGAGGCGTTCGCCAGGTTGCTGGCGGTAACAGCCTGCTGATTGAGCGTCTGGCTTGCAGCCCCCATCGCTGTATATATTGCGTGATCCATTGCGCTTTCCCGTCAGCCGCTTAACGCAGGTTAACCAGCGTGTTGAGGATCTGATCCTGGGTTTTGATGGTCTGCGCGTTGGACTGGTAGTTACGTTGCGCGACAATCATGTTCACCAGCTCTTTACTCAGATCGACGTTGGAGGCTTCCAGCGCGCCGTTGGTCAGCGTGCCGAAGTTACCGGAACCCGCGGTACCCAGCAGGGCAACACCGGAAGACTGCGTGGCAGACCAGACGTTATCCCCTTCGGACTTCAGGCCTTCGTTGTTGGCAAAGTTTGCCAGCACGATCTGGCCCAGCACCTGGGTCTGTTCGTTGGAGTAGTTACCGACAACGGTGCCGTCATCGTTGATCTGGTAGCTCACCAGATCGCCCGGCTTATAACCGTTCTGGCTCGTCGCCACGATGTTGTTCGCACCGGTGTTCTGCTGCATGGAGTTCGCGAAACTCATTTTGAAGGTTGCCGCCGTTGCACCAGTGATCTCCCCGGTCTCGATATCGACTTCCCCACCGCCGGTCAACACACCGCTCTCATTAAAGACCAATGTGGTTGCCAGTTTCGCTGCATCTCCCGCTACGCTGCCGTCCTGCGAATACACCTTCCAGGAGTTAGCTGGAGTAGCGTCTTTGACATAGAACAGGTTCATGTTGTGCGCATTACCCTGGCTGTCAAACACCGTCACGGTGCCTTTCTTGTTGTAAGAGTCAGGGTTGGCCGGGTCGAATGCGACGGTTGGCGCGGTATCGGTGGAGTTCAGGTTGATCTGCTGAGAAGCCGTGGTGGTGGACTTCGCCGCCATCAGCGTCGTTGGGATGGTGATCGCCTGCGGATTCGCACCGGTTTGCACCGTCGGCGGCGTGCCGGCAACCGGATAACCGGTTAACTGTAGCCCCTGCATGTTCACCAGGTTACGGTTTTCATCCAGCTTAAACTGGCCGTTGCGGCTGTAGAACACGGAACCGTTGGCATCCACCATACGGAAGAAACCGTTCTGGCTGATGGCGACATCCAGACCACGACCGGTGTTGGTGGTCGTCCCGTCGGTGAAGTCCTGGGTGATACCCGCAACCTTCACGCCCAGGCCCACTTTAGAGCCTGCAAACATATCTGCAAAAGACGCAGAACCGGATTTAAAACCATAGGTCGCGGAGTTGGCGATGTTGTTGCCAATGACGTCCAGGTTGGTGGCCGCAGCATTCAGGCCGCTGACCGCTTGAGAAAAGGCCATGACTTACTCCTGATAAGTATGAAGGCTTAGATAATCTGCCGAACTTCGTCGAGTGTGGTGGTACCGGAGGTACCCAAATCCAGTTTGTTGCCATCGCTACCTTTGATGACGCCCTGAACCAGGGCAAACTGTAGCGGCTGAGCCACCAGCTGCGTGGTGCCGTTGCTGGCGCTAATCGCAACCTGATACGAGCCGTTAGGCGCTTTAGTGCCGTCGGTCAGGCTGCCATCCCAGGTAAAGGTATGAACGCCCGCTTTAAGCTCGCCAATCTCAATCGTGCGCACCACGTTGCCGCTGGCGTCTTTGATGGTGGCGGTGACTTTGTCGGCCGGTTGCTGCAACTCAACGCCAAACGGCGTCGTGGTGGTGGTGGACGTGCCATCGGTGGTGCTGGTGCCCGCCAGAATCGTGGTCCCCGGGATCATCACCCCGTGACCGATCAGGTTGGCGGCCTGCAAGGACTGGCTGTTATCGATTTGACCGGAGACCGAGCCGAGCGTGGTATTCAGTTTCTCAATGCCGCTGACGGTACTGATCTGCGCAAGCTGCGTGGTCAGTTCGTTATTCTGCATCGGATTGGTCGGGTCCTGATTTTTCAGCTGTGCCACCAGCAGGGTCAGAAAGCTGCTCTGTAAATCGGAGGCATTGCTCCCGGTGAGAGAGCTGGAACCGGTTGCACTACTGGTGCTGTTGACGCCGGTATTTGTCGGGTCATTCACGTTTACGGCGATGGACATGCGTGTCTCCTTTACTGGCCGAGAGTGAGTGTTTTGAGCATCATGCTCTTCACGGTATTAAGCACTTCGACGTTTGCCTGGTAGCTGCGTGACGCGGACATGGAGTTCACCATCTCCCCGACCACATCCACGTTCGGCATTTTCACGTAGCCGCTGGCATCCGCGAGCGGGTTGCCTGGCTCGTAAACCAGCTTGTCGGGCGCCTGGCTCTCAACCACGTCCGCCACTTTCACGCCGCCCGTTGCCGCACCCGGTGCAGCATCAACCTGGAAGACGACCTGTTTAGCGCGATACGGTTGTCCGTCAGGGCCGGTCACGCTATCGGCGTTGGCCAGGTTACTGGCTGCCACGTTCAGTCGTTTGGACTGCGCCGTTAATGCCGAACCGGCGATATCAAAAATATTCAGCAAGGCCATTTACTAATTGCCCCCCTGCAGGACGGTCATCATGCCTTTGATTTGCCCGCCGAGTAGCGTCAGGCCTGTCTGGTATTGCAGGCTGTTATCGGCAAACTGTGTGCGTTCCCGGTCCATGTCGACGGTGTTGCCATCAAGCGAGGGCTGATCGGGGACACGATAAAGTAAGTCAGTTGATGGCGCGGTCATCGCCTGAGCGGGAATATGCCGTGAGGATGTCAGGGCAAGTGAGACACCCGTCCCTTCGGCACGTCCACGCTCCATCACTTTTTTGAGTTCACTGGAAAAATCAATATCGCGCGCCTGATACCCGGGGGTGTCCGCGTTGGCGATATTGGCGGCTAAAATTTCCTGCCGCTGGGCGCGTAAGTTGAGCGCTTCCTGCTGAAAACGTAACGCGGCGTCGAGTTTATCGAGCATGTCTCCTCCGCTGATGAGAAAATTTCAGTTCACAGCTTAAATCTCACCCCGTCTCCCCTATCGACGGAATAAGCGCAAAATGCGTCGCTATTTGTTGCGTTGATGGAAAACCACTGCGGGTAGAATTTGCTTAATTCTGGACATGGTGGAACGTGCGATGCGGACTTTTAAACGTGGCCTTGCGGCGACCCTGCTGCTTTTGAGCCCTCTTGTGCAGGCTGAGGGGTTAGAGAACCAGCTCAATGCATTCTTTGCGCAGAAGCTGGCCGGTTTTAGCGATGACGTACGCGTGACCGTACGCACCCCGCCTAACCTTTACCCTTCCTGCGAAGCCCCGTCATTTAGCGTGACCGGCAGCACCCGATTATGGGGCAACGTGAATGTGCTGGCGCGTTGCGCCAACGAAAAACGTTATTTACAGGTTGCGGTTCAGGCGACAGGCAATTATGTTGTCGCCGCCGTTCCCATTCCCCGGGGCAGCCTGCTGCAACCAGACAGCGTAACGCTGAAGCGAGGCCGTCTGGATCAGCTTCCACCGCGGACGATGCTGGATATTAACCAGGCTCAGGAGGCAGTCAGCCTGCGCGATGTCGCTCCTGGACAGGCGATACAGCTCTCTATGCTGCGCCAGGCGTGGCGGGTGAAGGCGGGACAACAGGTGATGGTAGTCGCCAATGGCGAAGGCTTTAGTATCAACAGTGAAGGAAAAGCGCTGAATAATGCCGCAGTGGCGCAAAATGCCCGGGTCAGAATGTCCTCAGGCCAGGTGGTCAGCGGCACGGTCGGTCCTGATGGGAATATTCTGATTAACCTGTAATCTTTTTAAAGATTTCGCGGCGACTGCCGATAAATATTCAACAAATGATGATGTCAGGCGCAAACGCCGCGAACCCTCGATGAGGACAACACTATGAGCATTGATCGTACATCAGCCCTGAAGCCGGTTAGCACTGTACAACCTCGCGAAACGAATGAGGCTGCCCCGCAAAAAACGCGTCTGGAAAAAACCTCGACGGCTAACAGCACCAGCGTCACGCTGAGCGATGCGCAGTCGAAGCTGATGCAGCCAGGCAGCAGCGATATCAACATGGAACGAGTTGAAGCGCTGAAAACGGCTATCCGTAACGGCGAACTGAAAATGGATACCAGCAAAATCGCTGATGCGCTGATTCAGGACGCACAGAGTTTCCTCCAGAGTAACTAACCGTATGAGTCGACTGTCAGAAATACTGGATCAGATGACGGTGGTCCTGAACGACCTGAAAACGGTGATGGACGCAGAACAGCACCACCTCTCTTCTGGTCAAATCAACGGCAGCGCGTTGCAACGCATTACTGAAGATAAAAGCTCGCTGCTGGCGACCCTGGATTATCTGGAAAAACAGCGACGCGCTGAGCAAGACACGAAACGCAGCGCCAATGATGAGATCAACGAACGCTGGCAGACCATTACAGAAAAAACCCAGCATCTTCGCGATCTCAACCAGCATAACGGCTGGCTGCTGGAAGGTCAGATTATCCGTAATCAGCAGGCGCTTGAGGTGTTAAAGCCCTATAAAGAGCCGGGGCTGTACGGTGCGGATGGTCAAACGGCCACGGCACGTATCACGGGCGGGAAAAAGATTTCGATTTGACGCACTAGCGGCATGTCATGAAGCGGGGAGCACCTTCTGGTGACTCCCCTTTTGGCGTTTATACCGTGCGGCGGGTAAACTCTTTCACCTTGAAGCCAAGCACCGCCAGCGTGGCAAAGTACGCCACCACCCCGACCACCACTACGGCCATCAGACGCATCAGGCGGTAAGGCATGGTGCCCTGCGCCCATTCAGGCATGACATACAACATGCCAACCAGCACGGCCGCCATCACTACTACCGCGATCGCCAGACGCAGCAGGAAGCTTGCCCAGCCCGGCTGCGGGGTGAAGATATCCTGCTTACGCAGCTGCCAGTACAGCAGCCCGGCGTTGAGACAGGCCGCCAGACCAATCGACAGTGACAGACCCGCGTGTTTCAGCGGACCAATAAACGCCAGGTTCATCAGCTGCGTCATGATCAGCGTCACAATGGCAATCTTAACCGGCGTTTTGATGTCCTGACGTGAATAGAAGCCGGGCGCAAGCACCTTCACGACAATCAGCCCCATCAGCCCCACCGAGTAGGCTACGAGCGCACGCTGGGTCATGGCGGCATCAAAGGCGGTGAATTTTCCATACTGGAACAACGACACCGTCAGCGGTTTCGCCAGGATCCCCAGCGCCACCGCGCTTGGCAGCGCCAGCAGAAAACAGAGACGCAGACCCCAGTCCATCAGGCGGCAGTATTCATCGTGGTTGCCGCTGGCGAAACTTTTCGACAGCGACGGCAGCAGAATAGTCCCCAGCGCCACGCCCAGCACCCCGGATGGAAACTCCATCAGCCGGTCGGCGTAGTACATCCAGGACACCGAGCCCGACACCAGGAAAGAGGCGAAGATGGTATTGATGATGAGCGAGATCTGGCTGACGGACACGCCGAGTATTGCCGGTCCCATCTGTTTGATAACGCGCATTGCGCCCGCATCTTTGAAATTAATGCGCGGCAGAACCAGCATGCCGATCTTTTTCAGGTGCGGGAGCTGGTAAGCAAGCTGTAACACCCCGCCGACGGTCACGGCCCAGGCCAACGCCAGCACCGGTGGGTTAAAATGCGGCGCGGCGAACAGCGCAAAGCCAATCATGCTGACGTTAAGGAACGTGGGGGCAAAGGCCGGCACGGAGAAGCGGTTCCAGGTATTCAGGATGGCACCCACCAGCGACGCCAGCGAAATCAGCAGAATATAGGGGAAGGTTATCCGCAGCAGTTGCGTCGTCAGGGCAAATTTATCCGCCGTGTCGGCAAAGCCCGGCGCCGTTACCATGATTACCCAGGGCGCTGCCAGCATCCCCAGTACGGTCACGATCGCCAGCGCCAGCGTCAGTAAACCGGAAACGTAAGCCACAAAGACGCGGGTGGCATCTTCGCCCTGCTTGCTTTTATATTCCGCGAGGATCGGGACAAATGCCTGTGAGAAAGCCCCTTCGGCAAAAATACGGCGCAGCAGGTTCGGCAGCTTGAACGCAACGAAAAAGGCGTCAGTCGCCATCCCTGCGCCAAAAACCCTTGCCACAATGGCATCGCGAGCAAAGCCAAGCACGCGGGAAAACATGGTCATCGAGCTGACGGCCGCCAGCGATTTTAATAAGTTCATTAACGTGAAGTTCCACAACCCTACGGATTTCCAGGACGGATAAGCGAAAGCGCCACCCGGCAAAGCCAACAAGCGGCGCTTAGTCTAACCGGATTTCAACGAATTACTATCGGCAGATGTTACAGCGAGTTATTCCGACATCGCTTCGCGCCAGAGTCGTTCCACGATGCGCTGCGCCAGAATGGCCTGCTCCCCGGACGTTTCAGGAACCGTCTGATTCTGCACGCAGGTAATGAAGTGACGCGCGCAGCCCACAAAGCCACGCTGCTCCAGGGTGCTCTGCCAGCCGGGAACGGGTAACGCGAGCACGCCATTGCCCTTCTCTTCCCGCCACTCACGCATATCGGTGACGTCATACAGCGCGCCATCCGTAACAGCCTGCACGGACTCGCGCTGGCTGCCCGCCCGACGATGCATGCTGGTCGTCACCTGTAAATGCTCAACGGCAAAATGATGTTCGGCGTAAACCATTTCACCCTGCTCGTTGGTCAGCAGCGTGCCGCTTTGCAGTTGGGCTTTTCCGTTACTCAGCCACAGGGCCGTATCCACGACGTGGAGATAATCATCCAGCAGCGTGAACCGCAGATCGTTCGGCCCCACGCTGTCGGTACGGTGCTTATCCATACGCAGAGAGGCAAACGAGCCGGCCTGCGCTTTAAGCTGCTGATAGAGCGGCGCAAAACGGCGGTTGAAGCCGACCATCAGCGTCAGCTTTTTACGCGCGGCCAGCTCAATCAGTCGTTCAGCATCCTGCACATTTTCCGCCAGAGGCTTATCAACGCAGACGTGAACGCCTGCGTTCAGCAACTCGCTCACCACCTGGAAGTGCGTCGCGGTTGAGGTATGCACAAATACCGCATCACATTCACGGGCTAAATCCTGGAGTGAGCCAGCATAAGGGATGCGCCAGGTTTTGCAGATGCGCTCTGCTTTCTCGCGAGTGGGCGACCACGCCCCTTGCAGCGTCCAGTCTGACGCGGCGCCTAAAACGGGCAGCCAGGCTTTTTGCGCAATCCCGCCCAGCCCCACCACTCCAATGCGTAATGTAGTCACGGTTAATCTCCCAGGTGTGCGAGTAAAGCATCCAGACGCTGCTTCAGCCCGGCAACCTCGTCTTCCAGGGCTGCCACGCGCGCAGTCAGGCTGTCGTTTGATGCTGGCGTGTCGGATTCGACGGCAAGCGTAGAGGACTCCACGTCGCCGCTAAACAGGTGCATGTAGCGGCTTTCACGCTTGCCCGGCTCGCGGGCCAGACGCACCACGTAAGGACCGTCCTCGCGTGAGGCTAATCCCTCCAGCGTCTGTTCAACGTCCTGCATATCCTGAAACTCATGCATGCGGGAGGCGCGTGTGCGCAGTTCACCCGGCGTCTGCGCCCCGCGCAGCAGCAGCGTGGTGATAACCGCCACTTCTGCGGCGCTGAGTTTTAAATCGCCAAATTCGGAATTACAAAAGCGCTGTTCATATTTAGTGACGCGATTACCGAAGCCGCTGACGGTGCGCAGGTAGTGGCGCTTCACCAGCTCATCAAGGATATCCTGCACCTCGTACTCGCCAAGGTTCATCACCGGCTCACGGTTCGTCTTTTGGTTGCAGGCCATCGTGACGGCATTCACGGAAAGAGGATACTGTTCCGGCGTCGTAACCTGCTTTTCCAGCAGGCAGCCAATCACGCGCGCTTCGGCGCCATTTAACTGATATTTCATCTTTTCTCCTTAACGACCCGCGGTCCACTCCTGCGTGGTGAGCGCGGTGAGGACATGGTCCCGCCACTCGCCGTCAATCAGCAGATAATCTTTGGCATAGCCCTCTTTCTCAAACCCCAGGCGGGCCAGCAGATCGCCGCTGCGCTTATTGTGCGGCATGTAGTTCGCCATAATGCGATGGATATGTTGCGTGCGCTGCATGTAGCGAATCGCCGCCGTCAGCGCCTCAAACATGAGCCCCTGCCCCTGCCATTTCTGGCCGATGGAATACCCGAGATAGCAGGCGTGAAACGACCCGCGTACTACGTTTGAAAAATTGGCAATGCCAACGATCTCTTTCTCTTCCGGATCGAGAAGCGCGAAATAAAACGCACTTCCCTGTTTGTGAAATTCCGCAATCATACTGAGGCGCGCCTGCCAGCCAGAGGGGTAGCAATGGCTCTCGTCCCGAACGGGTTCCCAGGGTTTTAAAAACTGGCGATTCTCGGCGTAATAATCCGCCAGACGCCAGGCATCACGCTCATGCACCAGACGAACGATCAGCCTGTCCGTCGTCAGACGCACTTTTGGCACATTACTGCGATAGCCAAACATCGATACCACTCCTTCCCGTCGCTTCTGCTCTGCCTGTTAGCTTTACTATACCTGCGCCTGTGCCTTCTGTGAAAACAGTGACATACCATTTTTATCGCTTTTCACATTTTTCGATGAGAACTCTCTATCAAAGCACCTTTTTGATAAAAAAATATTGTCGCCAGCAGGTATGTGAAAAAGCGCGGCGACACCGCAGAATATTAGCGTGCTCACCTTTTATTTTCCCTGGAGGGAAAATGTCCCGCGTATCACAGGCCAGGAGCCTGGGTAAATATTTCCTGCTCGTCGATAACATGCTGGTCGTGCTCGGCTTTTTTGTCGTTTTTCCACTTATATCGATTCGTTTTGTCGATCAAATGGGCTGGGCGGCGCTGATGGTCGGGATCGCGCTGGGCTTACGCCAGTTTGTACAACAGGGTCTTGGCGTTTTTGGCGGGGCAATAGCCGACCGCTTTGGTGCGAAACCGATGATCGTCACCGGCATGCTGTTACGTGCGGCGGGATTCGCCACGATGGCAATCGCTCATGACCCCTGGCTGCTGTGGTTCTCCTGTTTCCTTTCCGGGATTGGCGGCACCCTTTTCGACCCACCGCGTACCGCGCTGGTAGTCAAGCTGATCCGCCCACAACACCGGGGTCGTTTCTTCTCAATTTTGATGATGCAGGACAGCGCTGGCGCGGTGGTGGGTGCCCTGCTGGGAAGCTGGCTGCTGCAATACGATTTCCGCCTGGTCTGCGCCACCGGCGCGGTGCTGTTTATTCTCTGCGCGCTGTTTAACGGTCTGTTTCTGCCTGCATGGAAGCTGTCGACGGTAAAAGCGCCGGTGCGGGAAGGGCTTGACCGCGTGCTGAGCGATAAACGCTTCGTCACCTATGTTTTAACGTTGACCGGCTACTACATGCTCGCCGTGCAGGTCATGCTGATGCTGCCGATTATGGTTAACGATATTGCCGGCACGCCGGCGGCGGTAAAATGGATGTATGCCATTGAGGCCTGCCTTTCTCTGACTCTGCTCTATCCGATTGCCCGGTGGAGCGAGCGCCGTTTCCGGCTTGAGCACCGTCTGATGGCCGGGCTGTTGCTGATGACGCTGAGCATGATGCCCATCGGCCTGGTGAACTCACTCCAGCAGCTGTTTATGCTGATTTGCACCTTCTATATTGGCTCAATCATTGCCGAGCCGGCCCGTGAAACCCTGAGCGCGTCACTTGCCGACGCCCGGGCCCGTGGCAGCTACATGGGCTTCAGCCGTCTCGGACTGGCGCTTGGCGGCGCGCTGGGTTACACCGGTGGCGGCTGGCTGTTTGATGCCGGAAAAGCGCTCCATCAGCCGGAGCTGCCGTGGGTCATGCTCGGTATGGTCGGCTTTATGACGCTGATTGCCCTCTGGTGGCAGTTCAGTGATAAACGCAGCACCCGCGGGATGCTGGAGCCTGGCGCCTGACCTTCTGGGGGAGGATATTTACCTCCCTTCACTATCAGTTTTTTCTGCTGGTTTCTCCAGGATCACCCTGACATACTGGCGTATCAGGACAGATGCGCCGATTTTATGTTGAGGAACACCATGAAAAAGATCGTTATTGCCGCTGCGTTAATTGTCAGTGGGCTGCTGGTGGGATGTAACCAGCTTACGCAGTACACCGTCAGTGAGCAGGAAATTAATCAGGCGCTGGAAAAACATAATAACTTTTCAAAAGATATCGGCGTGCCCGGCCTTGCGGATGCACATATCGTCCTGACGAATCTCGCCAGCCAGATTGGACGCGAGGAGCCTAACAAAGTCACCCTGTCCGGCGATGCCAGCCTGGACATGACCTCGCTCTTCGGCAATCAGAAAGCGGATATCAAACTGAAGCTCAAGGCGCTGCCGGTCTTTAATAAAGAGAAAGGGGCAATTTTCCTGCAAGAGATGGAAATCGTCGATGCGGTCATCACGCCGGATAAAATGAAACCGGTGCTGCAAACGCTGATGCCTTATCTCAACCAGTCGTTACAGAACTATTTCAACCAGCAGCCCGCCTACGTTCTGAGCGAAGACAAGAGTAAGGGCGAATCTCTGGCGAAAAAATATGCCAAAGGGATAGAGGTGAAACCGGGTGAAATCATCATTCCTTTCACCGACTAAATACTCCGGGCGCTCAGGCGCCCGTTTTTTTTAACGGAATAGTGTGCAAACGAAAACGTTTCCGCTTATGATTTGTGTCCGGCAAAAACAGCCATCTTATGACTGATCCCTTTCAAGCCGGAGCTTCCATGACTGTACAATCCCAGGTTCTCAAAATCCGCCGCCCAGACGACTGGCATATCCATCTTCGTGATGGCGACATGCTGAAAACCGTCGTGCCGTATACCAGCGAAATTTATGGCCGTGCGATTGTTATGCCTAACCTGGTTCCGCCAGTCACCACCGTCGAGGCCGCGATCGCCTATCGCCAGCGTATCCTTGACGCCGTTCCGGCCGGGCACGATTTTACTCCGTTGATGACCTGCTATCTGACGGACTCGCTGGACCCCAATGAGGTTGAGCGTGGGTTTAACGAGGGTGTGTTCACCGCCGCGAAGCTCTACCCGGCAAACGCCACCACCAACTCCAGCCATGGGGTGACGAGCATCGACGCCATCATGCCCGTTCTGGAGCGAATGCAAAAACTGGGAATGCCACTGCTGGTGCACGGGGAAGTGACCCACGCTGACATTGATATTTTCGATCGCGAAGCGCGTTTTATCGAAACGGTCATGGAGCCGCTGCGCCAGCGTCTTCCTGGGCTGAAGGTAGTGTTTGAACACATTACGACCAAAGATGCCGCAGAGTATGTCCGGGATGGAAACGAATTGATTGCCGCCACCATCACCCCGCAGCACCTGATGTTTAACCGTAACCACATGCTGGTGGGTGGCGTTCGCCCACATCTGTATTGTCTGCCGATCCTCAAGCGCAATATCCACCAGCAGGCGCTACGTGAGCTGGTCGCCAGCGGCTTCCCGCGCGCGTTCCTCGGCACGGATTCCGCCCCGCATGCCCGTCACCGAAAAGAGGCGAGCTGCGGCTGTGCAGGCTGCTTTAACGCCCCGACCGCCCTGGCAAGTTACGCAACCGTCTTTGACGAGATGAATGCGTTAGGCCATTTCGAAGCCTTCTGCTCCCTTAACGGCCCGCGTTTCTACGGTCTGCCGGTTAATGACACGTTCATTGAGCTGGAGCGCAAAGAAAGCCAGGTTGAAGCGTCGATTGCGCTCACCGACGATACGCTGATCCCCTTCCTGGCCGGTGAAACCGTAAGCTGGACGGTAAAAAAAAGCTAAAAAATTGTCATCCCCCTGTTGTCAAACCGCCAATATAACTGTATAAATAAACAGTATATTACACAGGGGGCATTTATGCGTATTGAAGTCACCATTGCCAAAACCACCGTCCTGCCTGCTGGCGCACTCGACGCTCTGGCGGGTGAGCTATCCCGACGTATTAACAGCACTTTTCCTGAAAACGATGGCGCCATAACGGTACGTTATGCGACAGCAAACCATCTTTCCGTCATTGGCGGCGCGAAAGAAGACAAAGACCGCATCAGCGAAATTTTGCAGGAAACATGGGAAAGCGCCGACGACTGGTTTATCACTGATTAAAATTTGCTCCCTCATTGTGTTTTTTTGCCGGGTCGCCCCGGCTTTTTTTCGTTTCGTCTCCTGAAAGTTCAAAATATTTCAGTATCTTCTTAGAAAATCGTGAACAAGATGACGTTTTATTGTTCGAACAATCCTAAAAAGCAGAAAAATGTGTTGCTACCCGTTTATTTTTTCCTGCGGAACCCTTATTAATTGATATACTGAAAAAGCTTTCAGAAAAACATGCATTGAACCTCAAAGTCGTTGTCTTCTAACACGCATTAAGGGGGTTATAATGGAAAAGAATAATGAAGTCATCCAGACCCATCCACTCGTTGGCTGGGATATCAGCACCGTAGACAGCTACGATGCGCTGATGCTGCGTTTGCACTACCAGACCCCGAATCAGCTAAACCGTGACGAAGCGGAAGTTGGACAGACGCTGTGGCTTACAACAGACGTCGCCCGTCAGTTTATTTCTATTTTGGAAGCAGGCATCGCAAAAATAGAATCTGGCGACTACCAGGAAAATGAGTATAAACGGCATTGACCTTATGCCCCTTTTCCCTCAACAGGCACCCTCGCGGTGCCTTATTTATTTCGCTCTTGTATAAGCCCACATAGTTAATTACTCTGCTAACAAAGCGTTAGTAAAGAGAAGCCTATGAAATACGATTTGATCATTATCGGAAGCGGCTCCGTTGGATCTGCAGCCGGTTATTACGCTACGCAGGCGGGTCTGAATGTGCTGATGATTGACGCCCACCTTCCCCCTCATTCTGAAGGAAGCCATCACGGCGATACCCGTCTTATCCGTCACGCTTACGGCGAAGGTGAGCGCTATGTACCGCTGGTGCTTCGGGCTCAGACGCTGTGGGATGAGCTGGCCGCACTCACCGAAGAACGCATTTTTGAGCGCACCGGGGTTATTAATCTGGGGCCCGCCAACTCCACGTTTCTGGCGACGGTCGAGGAGAGCGCGAAAGCCTACCGCCTGGACGTAGAGCGTCTGGATGCGAACGGCATTATGGCGCGCTGGCCGGAAATTTCTGTTCCTGAAGACTACATTGGATTGTTTGAAGCCAATTCCGGGGTACTGCACAGCGAAACGGCCATTAAGACCTGGATTGATCTCGCCGCCAAAGCGGGCTGCGCACAGTTGTTTAACTGTCCGGTCACGGGTATCACCCACCATGCCGGGGGTTCAACCGTCACCACGTCTGAAGGTGAATATACCGCCACGCGCCTGCTGGTGAGTGCAGGAACGTGGGTGACGAAACTGCTGCCGGATCTGCCCATCCAGCCGGTACGCAAAGTCTTCTCCTGGTTCCAGTCTGACGGGCGTTACAGCAGCCAGAACAAATTCCCGGCGTTCACGGGCGAGTTACCTAATGGCGACCAGTACTACGGTTTCCCCTCGGAAAAAGACGCGCTCAAGATTGGCAAACATAACGGCGGACAGGTCATTTCCTCTGCGGAAGAACGCAAGCCGTACGGAGCCTATCCGCAGGATGGTTCCGAAGCCTTCACGTTCCTGCGTAATATTCTGCCGGGCGTAGGCGGGTTGCTTTATGGCGCAGCGTGCACCTACGACAATACGCCAGATGAAGACTTCATCATCGACACCTTGCCTGGGCACGACAACACCCTGATCGTAACCGGGCTCAGCGGTCACGGGTTTAAATTTGCCTCTGTGTTAGGTGAAATCGCCGCCCAGTTTGCTCAGGGGATTGCGCCTTCGTTTGATCTCAAACCCTTCGCGCTCTCGCGCTTTAGCCGATAATACCGCTACAGGCTCCGAATAACCGGAGCCTGATTTGCGAGAGGATCATGATGCGCAGACTGGTGAATTACCTTATCAATAACATCCGCGAGCATTTCATGCTCTACATTGTCCTTTGGTCGCTGCTGGCGATTGTTGACGTCATCTTTATTGTATTCTTCTGAAAACCATCACTGACGTTTATTGACACTCCTTTAAACTTATTTAACTTATAGTTTTTATAAAAAGTCATCTCAAATTTATTGAACGAAGCGATTGAAATACATTGCGGAAACACATTCAAATTCGCTGAAATAAAATAACTAAATAACATTATTCCTTTTTTTCAGTTGCATTATTTAATTAATCCGGCCATTTTTATTGCTCAGTCATTTGAGAACGGAAATTCATATGCAATGGCGTAACTCCTCCAGCCGCTACGGAATAATATCCATGTGTTTACACTGGCTATTTGCACTTGCTGTCTATGCCATGTTTGGTCTCGGCCTCTGGATGGTGACATTAAGCTATTATGACGGTTGGTATCATCAGGCCCCCGAATTGCACAAAAGCATTGGGGTTCTGCTGATGATGGGTCTGGTTTTTCGCGTGATCTGGCGACATCTCTCTCCGCCCCCTCCAGCCCCCAAAAGCCATGGCCGTCTTACCCGCATAAGCGCTGTTGGCGCACATATCGCACTCTATGCCCTGCTGTTCGCCATTATGATCAGCGGTTATCTCATTTCGACCGCAGACGGCAAACCGATCAGCGTGTTTGGGCTCTTTGACGTCCCTGCCACGCTGGCTGACGCCGGTTCACAGGCTGACACCGCAGGTGTGGTTCATCTGTGGCTGGCATGGAGCGTGGTGATCCTGTCTGTTCTGCATGGCCTTGCGGCCCTGAAACACCACTTTATCGATAAAGACGATACGCTGAAGCGCATGCTTGGCCGTTCGTCAGTTGACTCTGGAGCATAAAATGAAAAAACGCCTGTTGGGTATCGCATTAGGTTCGCTGTTATTTACCACCGGTTCGGCCATTGCCGCCGACTATAAAATTGATAAAGAAGGCCAGCATGCCTTCGTCAATTTCCGTATTCAGCATCTGGGTTACAGCTGGTTATATGGTACGTTCAATGATTTCGATGGCACATTTAGTTTCGACGAGAAAAACCCTGCTGTCGATAAAGTAAACGTCACCATTAATACTAACAGCGTCGACACTAATCACGCCGAGCGTGATAAACATCTGCGCAGCGCTGAATTCCTGAACGTAGGCAAATTCCCGCAAGCTACTTTCGCGTCGACAGAAGTGAAGAAAGACGGTGATAAGCTCGCTATTACCGGTAATCTTACGCTGAACGGCGTAACAAAACCGGTAACACTGGATGCGAAATTAATCGGCCAGGGCGACGATCCGTGGGGCGGAAAACGTGCTGGCTTTGAAGCCGCCGGCAAAATTCATCTGAAAGATTTTAATATCACCACAGATTTAGGACCGGCATCGCAGGATGTAGAGCTGATTATTTCGGTGGAAGGCGTTCAGCAGAAGTCATAAAACAGGCCCGGCAGGCTTTTACGCCGCCGGGCAATGTTTTACTCCGGGTCCGGAATACCCAGTTTGGTATTCAGTCGGCCCCGGGATTTATTAAAGATCTTATTCCCGTTCTCGCGCCCGGCACGGCGACGACGTTGCTCTTCTTCAGGCAGGATACTCTCTTCACTGCACAGCTCGCTACAGCAGCCATTAAACTTCTCGGCACATGCAGGACACTGAATAAACAGAAGATGACAACCGTCGTTTTTGCAGTTGGTATGCGTGTCGCACGGCGTACCGCACTGGTGGCAGTGAGCGATTACGTCCTCTGAAATTCGCTCGCCCATACGCTCATCAAACACAAAGTTTTTACCGATAAAACGCACCGGTAACCCCTGCTCGCGGGCGCGGCGGGCATATTCAATGATCCCACCCTCAATATGCCAGACTTTATTAAAACCGTTGTGTTTCATCCAGGCACTGGCTTTTTCGCAGCGGATCCCCCCGGTGCAATACATAACGATCTTTTTGTCTTTATGCTCCTGCATCATCTCAACCGCTTTCGGCAGCTGTTCGCGGAAAGTGTCGGCAGGAATTTCCATCGCATTCTCGAAGTGGCCCACTTCATATTCGTAGTGGTTACGCATATCGATGAACACTGCATCCGGATCGTCGAGCATCGCGTTCACTTCAGCGGCCTTTAGGTACTCCCCCACATTAGCGGCATTGAAGTTCGGATCGTCGATGCCATCCGCCACAATACGCTCACGCACCTTCATGCGCAGCACCCAGAACGATTTGCCGTCATCATCCAGCGCAATGTTCAGGCGTAAGCCGTTAAGCGCCGGATCAAAACCATAAAGGAGATCGCGGAAGGCGCTGACTTTGCTTTCCGGCACGCTGATCTGCGCGTTAATACCCTCACGCGCCAGATAGACGCGACCAAACACGTTCAGGGTGGTGAAAGCCTGGTAAAGCGCATCGCGGGTCGCCTGTGGATCGTTGATGGTAAAATATTTATAGAAAGAGATCGTTGTGCGCGGTTCGGTTTCGGCCAACATACGCGCTTTCAACATCTCATTCGAAACGCGGTTGTGTAACACTGGCATGGTGTACAAGTCCTGCAATCGTTGAGAAATAAAAATCGGTCGGCATGATATAGCAAACAAAGACAATTTACATCCACACAATTTACGCTACATTTCAGTCAACCTGATTAATCAGACTTAACACTTGCATATTCTTTCATGTTTCGATGACAGACATTTTGGCTATGCCTCAAAAAATGAGACAATAGCCCTTCAGGACGTTAGAACACAGGACAGACATGACCCAGTTACCGAAATTTACTGCCGCGCTTTTACACCCACGCTATTGGTTAACATGGTCAGGCATTGGCTTGTTGTGGCTAATTGTACAGCTGCCTTATCCCGTAATTTTCCGCATGGGTAAAGGACTGGGCCGCATTGCTCAACAATTTATGAAGCGTCGCGCCAGGATCGCGTATCGAAATCTTGAGCTTTGCTTTCCTCAGATGAGCGAATCTGAGCGTCACGACATGGTGGTTAAAAACTTCGAATCTGTCGGCATGGGACTGATGGAGACCGGTATGGCCTGGTTCTGGTCGGATAAGCGCATGGCGCGCTGGACGGAAGTGGCCGGAACCGGCATGGATCCGGTGCATAATCTCCAGGCCAACCAGACTGGCGTCCTGCTGATTGGCGTTCATTTCCTGACGCTCGAAATTGGCGCGCGCATGTTCGGCATGCAGGCACCGGGTATTGGCGTTTATCGTCCCAACGATAATCCGGTGATCGATTTGATACAGACCAACGGACGCATGCGCTCGAATAAAAGCATGATCGACCGCAAAGACCTTAAAGGGATGATCCGCGCCCTCAAATCAGGTGAAGTGGTCTGGTATGCCCCGGATCATGACTATGGCCCGCAATCCAGCGTGTTTGTCCCGTTCTTTGCGGTGGAAGATGCGGCGACAACCACCGGGACCTGGATGCTGGCGCGGATGTCCAAAGCCGCTATCGTGCCGTTTGTGCCGCGCCGTAAGCCGGACGGTTCAGGCTATCAGCTCATCATGCTGGAGCCGGAACTCACGCCGCCGCTGGATGATGCAGAAACCACCGCGCGCTGGATGAATGCTATTGTCGAGAAATGCATTATGCTCGCTCCCGAGCAGTACATGTGGCTGCATCGCCGCTTCAAAACCCGGCCTCAGGGCGTCCCTTCTCGTTATTAATCTGCATGCGGTCTTCCGGGCCGCAAGCTGTTTTAGCTTTAAAAGCTCCCCGTCATTGCGGCAATCATACCCCAGGCGCATAATTAGCAGGCTTATTACCTCACTGGTCACGGTGCCCTGCACCTCATTATGCGGATAGTTATGTCCTCCACAGATGCTCCCATAAACTGGAAACGCAACCTGACGGTTGCATGGCTGGGTTGTTTTCTTACTGGCGCCGCCTTTAGCCTGGTAATGCCCTTCCTGCCCCTCTACGTTGAACAGCTCGGCGTCACCGGCCATAGCGCACTGAATATGTGGTCCGGCCTGGTGTTCAGCATTACGTTCCTGTTCTCCGCCATTGCGTCGCCTTTCTGGGGTGGGCTTGCGGATCGCAAAGGCCGCAAAATTATGCTGCTGCGCTCCGCGCTCGGCATGGCGATCATAATGCTGTTGATGGGGGTGGCGCAGAATGTCTGGCAGTTTCTGATATTACGCGCGCTCCTGGGTCTGCTCGGGGGATTTATCCCCAATGCCAACGCCCTGATCGCAACCCAAATCCCACGCCATAAAAGCGGCTGGGCATTGGGTACGCTCTCCACTGGCGGCGTAAGCGGCGCACTGCTGGGTCCGCTGGCGGGCGGGCTGCTGGCCGACCACTACGGACTGCGGCCGGTATTCTTCATTACCGCCAGCGTGCTGTTCCTCTGCTTCCTCGTGACGCTTATCTGCATCCGCGAGAATTTCACGCCGGTAGCCAAAAAAGAGATGCTGCACGCCCGGGATGTGCTGGCCTCGCTGAAAAACCCAAAGCTGGTGCTGAGCCTGTTTGTGACCACCATGATTATTCAGGTGGCCACCGGTTCAATCGCGCCTATTCTGACGCTCTATGTCCGCGATCTGGCGGGAAACGTCAGCAACATTGCTTTTATTAGCGGCCTGATCGCCTCTGTTCCCGGCGTGGCCGCGTTGCTGAGCGCGCCACGGCTCGGTAGGCTGGGCGATCGCATTGGCCCGGAAAAAATCCTGATCTGCGCCCTGATCGTCTCCGTTCTGCTGCTGATCCCCATGTCGATGGTGAACTCACCGTGGCAGCTCGGCGTGTTGCGCTTCCTGCTGGGCGCAGCGGACGGCGCGTTGCTTCCTGCGGTGCAGACGCTGCTGGTTTATAACTCCACCAACCAGATTGCCGGACGTATTTTCAGCTACAACCAGTCGTTTCGCGATCTGGGTAACGTCACCGGGCCGCTGGTCGGCGCGGGGGTTTCGGCCAGTTTCGGTTTCCGGGCGGTCTTTATCGTGACGGCAGGCGTCGTGCTGTTCAACGCTGTTTATTCCTGGCTCAGCTTATCCCGGGCGCTACGCCCGGCGCGCATAACACTACATCGTGACGGCTAATTTACGCATTCATACTTGCAAAATCATATAATCAGCTATTCTTTCCCTGAATACCTTCACGAAAAACAGGGAGACACCAATGACCATGTACGCCACGCTGGAAGAAGCAATTGATGCCGCTCGCGAAGAGTTCCTCGCCGATAATCCCGGCATTGTGGAAGAAGATGCTGACGTGCAACAACTCAATATCCAAAAATACGTCCTACAGGACGGCGATATTATGTGGCAGGCCGAATTCTTTGCTGATGAAGGTGAAGACGGAGAATGTCTGCCGATATTGAGTGGTGAAGGTGCGCAGGCGGTATTCGACGGCGACTATGACGAAATTGAGTTACGTCAGGAGTGGCTGGAAGAAAATACGCTGCATGAATGGGATGAAGGTGAGTTTCAGCTCGAACCGCCGCTGGATACCGAAGAAGGTCAGGCCGCAGCGGACGAATGGGACGAGCGATAAGCTCTCGTTACTCGTAAGGGCCGTGGCTGGCATCGATGGGCAGCAGTAGCGTGTCGAAAATCAGCGAAAACGGCAGATCGAGCACGGTGAGATAGCGCCATGCGGAATCGCGGACATCCCACTGTACGCCGGGGTAGTACTGATTCCCGTGGCCCTGTCCGGGAATGGTGCGGCTGATGATGCTGCCGCAGCCGCTGAGCAGGCATGCCATCATGACGACGATGATTACTTTCATTTCTGACCTCTAAAAAAATACCGGCCTCACAGCCGGTATTTTATTTGGCAGGTGGCGCTTCGCTTACCCGCCCTACTTAACAACTTACTTCGTCTTCAGTGCCAGCGGATTCAGCTTCACGTCCTTGTAGTAGTTCACCCACGAAGAGTATCTCTCCGGAGAAGTCCACACGCGGTAGTGAAGCCGTGCCATCGTCACCGGATCGCTCAACAGCACCAGACGACGGTCGCGGTTAAGCTTTTCTGGCGTCTCGTTCAGCGCCTGCTCAACGTGGCGATCGCGGGCGATCTCCAGCACCTGGCTGGCGCGGTGACGCGCAGTCGCCATCGCGGTTGCCAGCGCGTTGAATGACGGGTTAAACACGGCGTGCATAAAGCCATCATCCAGCGTGCGTTTGCGGTTCTGCTCCAGATAGGTATCGGTATCCACCAGCACCTGCGGCGGAGAATACTCTTCCGGGATCAGGAACAGCTTCCAGCGTTTGGTACGCAGGCCCACCGTAGAACGGCTGGAGATCACCGACACAAATGGCGACAGGATCAGCGAGAAGACGATTGGCGCCAGCCAGAACAGGAAACGCAGATCCAGCCAGGCCATACCAACGGCCCACACCAGGCCCAGTAGTAGCTGAGAGCCGTGGCGCATAAAGGCTTCACTCCATGGCGTAGAGTCATCGTCACGCTGCGGTGAATTCCACACCACTTCCCATCCCAGGAACGCGCTCACCACGAATACCGTGTGGAACAGCATACGCACCGGTGCCAGCAGGACCGAGAATAGCACTTCCAGCAGCAGTGAAAGGGTTACGCGGCAGAAACCACCGTACTCCTTCGAACCTTTACACCAGATCAGAATGATACTGAGCAGCTTAGGCAGGAACAGCAGCACCATGGTCGACGCGAACAGCGCAATCGCCAGCTCCGGACGCCACTGCGGCCACACCGGGAACAGCTGGCGCGGTTGCAGGAAGTACTGCGGCTCCGTCAGGGCATGCACAACCTGCAACGCGGTCGAGAGTGCCAGGAACATAAACCACAGCGGCGCAGACAGATAGGACATGACGCCCGTCAGGAACACCGCACGGTGAACAGGGTGCATCCCCTTCACCAGGAACAGGCGGAAGTTCATCAGGTTACCGTGACACCAGCGGCGGTCGCGCTTGAGCTCATCCAGCAGGTTCGGCGGCAGCTCTTCATACGAGCCCGGCAGATCGTAGGCAATCCAGACGCCCCACCCTGCGCGACGCATCAGCGCGGCTTCCACAAAGTCATGCGACAGAATGGACCCGGCAAACGATCCTTCACCCGGCAGCGGCGCCAGGGCGCAGTGCTCGATGAATGGCTTCACGCGGATAATGGCGTTGTGGCCCCAGTAGTGAGATTCACCCAGCTGCCAGAAGTGCAGACCGGCAGTAAATAGCGGCCCGTAGACGCGGGTCGCAAACTGCTGGCAGCGCGCATATAGCGTGTCCATACCGGACGCTTTTGGCGAGGACTGAATAATACCCGCGTTCGGATTGGCTTCCATCAGACGGACCAGCCCGCTCAGACAGTCGCCGCTCATCACGGAGTCCGCATCCAGTACCACCATGTAGCTGTACTGGTTACCCCAGCGACGGCAGAAGTCATCGATGTTCCCGCTCTTACGCTTAACACGACGACGACGACGACGGTAGAAGATCTGTCCTTCGCCCTGCACTTCAGCAATCAGCTCCATCCAGGCTTTTTGCTCTGCCACGCAGATATCCGGGTTGTAGCTGTCGCTCAGGATGTAGACGTCGAAATGCGCCGCGTTACCGGTCGCCTTTACGGACTCCCAGGTGGCACGCAGCCCGGCGAATACGCGGTCAACATCTTCGTTACAGATAGGCATGATCAGCGCGGTACGGTGCTCAGGATTGAGGGGTTCATCCCCGACCGTCGACGCGGAAATGCTGTATTTGTCACGCCCCATCAGCAGTTGCAGGAAGCCCATCAGCGCCGTCCAGAACCCGGCGGAGACCCAACAGAACAGCACGGCAAACAGCAGAAGGATGCCGCTCTGTAAAATATACGGCAGCAGCTGCATGAAGGAGACCCAGATATCCTGGCCAATCATGTCAGCAGGGTTAATCAATGCCCAGCCCTGGTACGGCAGAATAGTTTTCATGTACCAGGTGGCGACAACCGTCTGTGCCAGCGTCAGCAGCAGCAGAATGTAACGACGAATCGTTCCCACGGTACGCCATTTCTGCTCGGACGCCTGCTGTTCTTTGGTCAGACGTGACAGATAGCGCGGCGTCACGTCACGCCCACGCAGGCGATCCCAGAAGCGACCCACCGGGTTGGTGCGCCACGGATCGGGGAACATAGAGGAACGCGTGGCCTTCGGCATCGCCTGTAGCTGGTCACGCCCTTCGTCATCCTTGATTAACTGCCCTTCTGCCAGCGAGTCTGGCCATGCCTGCTCCAGACGTGCCTTCACTGACCCCAGCGGCGTATCATCATCACGGGAAAAGTGACGATGTTCACCATCCAGCGCGGTGTGAACCGCGCGGATGTCGCTCGCAGGGAGTGCCGCTTTTTCAATGTCCGTTAGCGGCATGGCATCAATATATTCAGATGTATTATTCATTGGCAGGTAGCTGATAGCTCCAGGTTTCACTCAGCGGCTTATCGTTACTGACCAGCGCGGCGCGCATTTCAGTGGTCTGTTTCGGATCTTTCACCTTCACGCGCAGGGTCAAACGCCACCCTTTGGTGACCGGATTGTAACGCACAGCGTTCTCAACGATTTCACCGTTATCGCCAATGCTGGCCTGTGCCGTCACGGCAGTATCCGGCGCCAGTTTTTTCATATCCTGCCCGGTGAAGTCCACGATAAATGCCAGCGTGCCATCCGGCTGACGAATCAGGTTGGACTGCTTCACGTCCCCCGTAGAACGACGCGTCTGCATCACATACGCGTTATCCGGTGCGTGCAGTTTGTCTTCGTCACGGCTGAAGGTGATCGCATACTTGAAGTTCATCTCTTTACCGGCTTCAGGCAGCTGATCCGGTGTCCAGTACGCCACGATGTTATCGTTGGTTTCATCATTGGTTGGAATTTCAACCAACTCAACCTTGCCTTTACCCCAGTCGCCTTTCGGTGTAACCCAGGCGCTTGGGCGCAGATCGTAGCGGTCGTCCAGATCTTCAAAGCGGGAGAACTGACGGCCACGTTGCAGCAGACCAAAGCCCTGCGGGTTTTCCATCGCAAAGCTGCTGACGGCGAGGTGTTTCGGGTTGTTCAGCGGACGCCAGATCCACTCGCCGTTACCAGCATGAATGGAAAGGCCATTAGAATCATGCAGTTGAGGGCGGAAGTTAGTCGCCGGAGACGGCTGATTCGGCCCGAACAGGAACATGCTGGTCAGCGGCGCGACGCCCAGTTTGCCCACTTTATCGCGCAGGTAAACTTTAGACTGCACGTCAACCACCGTGTCACGCCCTGGCATGATCACGAAGCGATAAGCGCCTGTCGCACGAGGGGAGTCCAGCAGCGCATAAATTGTCAGACGTTTGTCGGTTGGTTTTGGACGTTCGATCCAGAACTCGCGAAAACGTGGAAATTCTTCACCTGATGGCAGCGCGGTATCAATTGCCAGACCGCGCGCAGAAAGCCCGTACACCTGCCCCGCGCCAATCACGCGGAAGTAGCTGGCACCAAGCATGCTGACGATTTCGTCGTTTTTATCTTTGCTGTTAATCGGGTAAAGCACCTTGAAGCCTGCGAAGCCGAGGTCTTTCACCGTGTCTTTATCGTGTTGCACATCGCCAAAATTGAAATAATCCGGGCTGTACTTGATTTTACGTACCGCGGTCGCCGTCACTTCATTGATGGCAACCGGCGTGTCGAAGTACATACCCTGGTGGTAAAATTCAAGCTTGAACGGGGTTTTAATATTGTTCCAGTACGCTTTATCGTGATTGAACTGGATCTGCTGATAGTCCGCGTATTTCATGTCGCGGAAAACGGAGGGCAGGTTACTTTTTGGCGCTTCGTAGCTCTTGCCCGCCATCGATTTAGCCTGTTTTGCGACATCATCGATGTTAAAGGCCAGTGCAGATGAGGTATACAGTGACAACAGCACTGCTACACCCAACCAACGCATTTTCATCATTTGTGGTTTATGTTTCATAATAAGTAAGCACTTCCCCCTTTGTGTGCTTATATCGATCCGATCCATTTTAATGGAAACTCAGGCAATCCGACAACATTATCACTGCTTTGTTCAGCTCGCTGGCTCATGGATTAAGCAAATGAAAGAACCCGCTTTTCACTTTGCGTGCTTATCCTGGAGACAGGGTGTCGGTCTTGGTGTAGGGTTGGCTCCGAATGTAACCATTATGAGCCTTAGGGATAAGGCGAAAAGTCTGAGAATGCGCAAAGTTATATGAGCACAACCCCTGTACAACGTGAATATTTCCTCGACTCGATCCGCGCATGGCTCATGCTATTGGGGATCCCTTTTCATATTTCACTGATCTATTCCAGCCACACCTGGCATGTGAACAGCCAGATGCCCTCCTGGTGGCTGACGCTGTTCAATGATTTTATCCATGCCTTCCGCATGCAGGTGTTTTTCGTCATTTCAGGCTATTTCTCTTACATGCTCTTCTTGCGCTATCCCCTCAAGCGGTGGTGGAAAGTACGCGTGGAGCGCGTGGGCATACCAATGTTGACGGCCATTCCGCTGCTGACGCTGCCGCAGTTCATCATGTTGCAGCATGTTAAAGGCAAGGCGGAAAACTGGCCTAATCTCTCGTTCTATGAGAAATACAACACCCTGGTCTGGGAGCTGATTTCCCACCTCTGGTTCCTGCTGGTACTGGTGGTGCTAACCACGGTGAGTTTGCTGATCTTCAGTCAACTGCGCCAGCGCGCGAGCGCCGCAACCTCGACCTTCTTCGCCAACATCACCCTGGGCAAGCTGTCGCTGCTGTTTCTTGCGCTGGGGGTCGCGTATGCCGCCGTCAGGCGTACGCTACTCATTGTCTACCCTCCCATTCTGAGCGATGGGCTGTTTAATTTCGTGGTGATGCAGACCCTGTTCTACATCCCCTTCTTCCTGATTGGGGCGCTAGCATTTATTCATCCCCGGCTTAAAGCGCTGTTTACCACCCCCTCCCCCTGGTGTGCGGTGGGTGCTGCGCTGGCCTTTGCCGCCTATCTTCTCAATCAGCGCTTTGGCAGCGGGGACGCGTGGATGTATGAGACAGAGAGCGTGATAACGATGCTGATGGGCCTGTGGATGGTTAACGTGGTGTTCGCCCTTGGCCATCGTCTGCTGAATTTTAAATCAAGTCGCGTCACCTATTTCGTTAATGCTTCACTGTTTATCTACCTGGTCCACCATCCGCTGACGCTGTTTTTCGGGGCGTACATTACGCCGCATATCAAATCGAATGCGCTGGGCTTCTTCACCGGTCTGGTCTTTGTGGTTGGCATTGCCATCGTGTTGTATGAAATCCACCTGCGGATCCCGCTTTTGCGTTTCCTGTTCTCAGGCAAACCTCAGGTTAAAGCGGGATAAAAAAACGGCGCCTCCAGAGCGCCGTTTTTGCTTTTCAGACATCAAAATGCCTGGCTGCGCGCGGTCAAAAGCCGCTGATACAGGTCGGCGGTGTGCTCATCGAAACAGACAAAAATGACTTTTTCCGGCATGGGTTTGAGGGAAAGGTAGTGATAAACGGTATTCACGGCGATCGTAGCTGCCGCTTCCTTTGGATAACCGTACACCCCGGTGCTAATGGCGGGGAACGCCATGGTCTTATAGCCGTTATCTGCCGCAAGCCGCAGGCAGTTACGATAAGCCTGCTCCAGAATCTCAGCCTCATGGCGGTCGCCACCGTGCCAGACAGGTCCAACGGTATGGATCACCGCTTTGGCCGGGAGATCGCCCGCAAGCGTAATAACAGCATGCCCCGGCGGGCACTCTCCCTGCTGCTGGCGCACGGTTTTGCATGCTTCAAGGAGCTGAGGGCCCGCGGCCCGGTGAATGGCACCGTCTACCCCGCCCCCACCCATCAGGGAGGAATTGGCTGCGTTGACGATCACGTCAACGTGCACCGTCGTGATATCGCCATGAATAACGTCGATTTGCGGTCTCATAAACACCCTCTGCAACCCGCCTTTTTCATCAGTGTATCGCAGAGGGAGAAGGAGAAAAACTGTCGCGAAAAAAACGGCGGTTAACGGTAATCCACCTGAACGACCGCAAGCGTTTTCTTTTCATTCAGATATTTCATGGTGACAGCGGCCAGCTCTGAGTGAGGATGATGGCCCCGGAGCGCCTCGTCATAACTGATGGTATGCGTTTTCATACGGTTATTTTCCGGGCAGGAAATTGCAAACTGCTGATGCCGGGGCGTGACTTCGCACGGGTCAGCGACCACCGCGCCACGAAAATGAATCACCCCACCATTCTCTATAGTTGCTGAATAAGCCGGAGGAAAAAAAGAGGACAGGATCAGTCCCAGACCAGAAATAATACACGCTGCGGATTTGAACATTATTTGTACTCCTCAATGAAATTCGTCCTTGAGGGGTAAAAACGCTCCGTTATGACGTATCAATTTAAGCAACCCGTTTGCTGGGTTCTTGATATCAGCATAGCTTACCTGTGCAGCGCCGCCACTTTATTAAATCATTGATTTTATGAATGATTAAAGCGTACTTGCCGGTGCGTTCCACTGCTGTGATAAATGAAGCGATTTTCCATCGGAAACGGTGACGATTATTTTTACCGCATCCCCTGAGCGAATATTTAAACTGATTCGCGTTAGATCAATCGGCTGATTAGCGGGTATAAAAAGAGTATTTTTCTGCCGCGATGTACTTTGTCCCCCCTGCCCCTGTCGGACAGATAACACCTCAACCTGACATTCGCAGGCGTCTGCCAGCGTGACCTGAGGAATAATGGTTGTCACATTTGCCTGCTGTGAGGTGCTGAACGTTATCTGGCTGGCAAGCGCGGCAAGGAGAATGAAGGTGCTCATGAGATCCTCCCGAAAAAAAACAGGGCGCATGCCCTGTTTTTTGGTACAGAAATGAATCAGTACTGGTGTGCGGTCGCGTTGTTGCCGAAGCCAACCTGGTGCACAGTCACCGTTGAGCCGGACGCTGTCTGGTCTACCGCCGCGCCGTTGCCGCCGCCGAACTGTTTCACGTTGATAACAGAATCTTTGCTATTCCACTGGTCGATGGTGGCGCTGTTACCAAAGCCTTTTTGCAGCAGATCGATAGAACTGTCATCAGAGCCCTGGCCAACGTCTGCGCCGTTACCGCCACCATGCTGGGTAATGGTCAATTCAGAATCTCGGGCGTCCGTCTGCAAAGCAAGCGCGGAGTTACCGCCGCCGTACTGGTAAATGCTCAGGGTTGAGTCAGGGCCGTTATTGCCGCCACCCCAGCCACCACCGTGACCGCCGCCAAATTGTGGTACCGCACCTGCGAAAGCACTGCCAGAAACTACGATTGCTGCAATAACTGCCACTTTGAAAAGTTTCATGGTAAACCCCCATCGGATTGATTAAGGCGTCACACATCGCTAGCGTTGAATAACGCGAATAGCCATCTGCGACTGTCTCTGTACTACAACTGCTGTTTTCTGCGTACCATACTGCGTTATATTCGCCCTGTTACCCGAGCCTTTCTGGATAATCATGGCGGTGTTGCCAAAAGCGCCCTGCTTAATACTCGCATCGTTGCCGTTGCCGGTCTGATCGATATAAGCAAGGTTATACGTCCCTGACTGATCAACATTCGCGCGGTTATTCCCGCCCTCCTGGGAAATAACGGACAGCAATTTAGAACCGCCCTGGCGTACATCAGCATTATTTCCTGAACCCTGTTGACCAATAATGGCTGCCTGATTGTATGAAGCTTTACTTAATTCATTTATCGCAAAATTATATTCAGAACTGGCTAAATCTGAATCACCTGCGATTACAAACCCAGGCGCACCCAGTAATGTAAACATCATAAACAACGTTTTGTTTTTCATGCTGTCACCCTGGACCTGGCTATAAAAAATGTATTCCTTACTCCGTTAACGCGATTCGTTTTGTTAACGCCGCGTTACGGAAAAGAGTATGTCTGCCGAAACATGTTTAATATCTCACCCGTGCGCCTTATTTTTATATACCCCTTCACCACAAAGTCGTAAATCTCGCCTGAAACGACGGGATACTCGCCTAAAGCAGAAACCAAAAATGTCTTCCTGCGCTTGTACAACAGCGAGACAGGCTGTCCAACCTGTACCGGCTTCTTCAGACAAAAACGACAATGCCCTTTGTCACGCGCGTGACACGAAGCAAGTTTTCTTAAGAAAAAATTCCGGCTTAGGGAAGTCTTATGTTTTTAGCAGAGTTCATACTTTTTACCGGCTGGCTTACAATAATAAAAAACCAGATAATACAACTCATTATAATATACCGTATGGTTTTTAAAATCTGTGCACGTTTATACACCTGTACAACTTTCCCCTTATCTTAAAATCTATTAACCCCGCAAAATACACAAATAAATATCGAATTTTACATTCTGTTACACGATTAACACTTGCTTTAAAGTTTGCAATAGCTAGATTGAAAACAGCAGTACGTTATTTGTTTTTAATTTTACCGCCTCCTTTGGAGGAAGGTTTTTTAACTACACACAGCAGTGCCACACCTGCAGTACTTCTGGTGCCCTTTTCAATAATACGAGGGCAGCTGCCGGGTGTCATAAATAACGTGGGGTTTCATCATGTTTAATGAAGTCCATAGCTTACCCGGTCATACATTATTGTTGATCACAAAACCTTCCTTACAAGCGACAGCGTTATTGCAGCATTTAAAACAATGCCTGTCACTTAACGGGAAACTTCATAACATTCAACGTTCTTTTGATGATATCGCTCCTGGCAGCATCATTCTTCTCGATATGATGGAAGCGGATAAAAAACTGATTCATTACTGGCAAGATAATTTAAGCAGGAAAAACAATAATATCCGCGTGTTGTTATTGAATACGCCTGATGAGTATCCTTTCCGCGAAATTGAGAGCTGGCCGCATATTAACGGTGTGTTTTACGTTACAGAAGAAGAAAACCGTGTCGTGGAGGGTTTGCAGGGCATATTGCGGGGGGAGTGTTATTTCTCGCAAAAACTGGCCAGCTACCTCATTACCCACTCCGGAAATTATCGCTATAACAGTTCGGAATCGGCCCTTCTGACGCACCGTGAGAAAGAGATCCTGAACAAACTGCGTATTGGTGCTTCAAATATTGAAATCGCCCGTTCGTTATTTATCAGCGAAAATACGGTTAAGACGCATCTTTATAATCTTTTCAAAAAGATAGCTGTTAAAAATCGCACGCAGGCGGTGTCGTGGGCAAACGATAACCTCAGGCGTTAATAGCATGAAACGCACTCTAAGTTGGATTGCCGCCGCAGGCATTATGCTTGCTGCCGGAAACCTTCAGGCTGTTGAGGTGGAAGTTCCTGGACTGTTGACCGACCACACCGTCACCTCTGTCGGACACGATTTTTATCGTGCCTTCAGCGATAAGTGGGAAAGCGATTATCCGGGTAATTTAACCATCAACGAACGGCCCAGTGCGCGGTGGGGAAGCTGGATCACAATAACCGCTAATCAGGACGTTATTTACCAGACTTTTTTATTCCCAACGAAAAGAGACTTCGATCAGAACGTCGCTTTCGCACTGGCACAAACAGAAGAAGCTATTAACCGCCTACAGTTAGATAAAGCCCTTTTGAGCACAGGCGATTTAGCAAAAGATGAGTTCTAGCAACGACACCTATTTCGGAGGCTGTAATGCGTCTCGCACACACAGTGATTTCGTTAATGCTCATTGCGCCGTTGAGTTGGGCCGGAAATATGACATTCCAGTTCCGCAACCCTAATTTTGGCGGCAACCCGAATAACGGAGCCTTTATGCTTAACCAGGCGCAGGCTCAAAACTCCTATAAAGACCCCAGCTATGACGATGATTTCGGTATCGAGACCCCGTCAGCTCTGGATAATTTTACTCAGGCCATCCAGTCGCAAATATTAGGTGGCTTATTAACCAACATTAATACCGGAAAACCCGGCCGGATGGTCACTAATGACTTTATCGTCGATATTGCCAATAAAGACGGGCAGCTTCAGTTAAATGTGACGGACCGAAAAACCGGTAAGACGTCGACAATCCAGGTTTCCGGTTTGCAGACCAGTTCAACTGATTTCTAAACAACCCCGAAATAAGGACAATTATTATGCAGCGCTTTTTTATTTTAGTTGCAGTGTGCTTATTAAGCGGTTGTTTAACTGCCCCGCCAAAAGAAGCCGCTAAACCCACCCTAATGCCCCGTGCCCAGAGCTATCGGGATCTGACGCATCTGCCGGGCCCTACCGGGAAGATATTCGTCTCGGTCTATAACATTCAGGATGAGACGGGCCAGTTCAAACCGTATCCGGCCAGTAACTTCTCCACGGCCGTACCGCAGAGCGCCACCGCGATGCTGGTTACCGCCCTGAAAGATTCGCGCTGGTTTATCCCGCTGGAACGCCAGGGGCTGCAAAACCTGCTTAACGAACGAAAAATCATTCGTGCTGCACAGGAGAATGGTACCGTTGGCGTCAATAACCGCATGCCGCTACAGTCTCTCACCGCAGCCAATATCATGGTTGAAGGCTCGATTATCGGCTACGAAAGTAACGTGAAATCGGGCGGCGCGGGTGCCCGTTACTTTGGTATCGGGGCCGACACGCAGTATCAGCTGGATCAGATTGCCGTCAACCTGCGCGTGGTTAACGTGAGCACGGGTGAAATTTTATCCTCCGTGACCACCAGCAAAACGATTCTCTCATATGAAGTGCAGGCGGGGGTATTCCGCTTTATCGACTACCAGCGTTTGCTGGAGGCTGAAATTGGCTATACCTCTAACGAGCCGGTCATGCTGTGTCTGATGTCGGCCATCGAAACCGGGGTGATTTTCCTGATTAATGACGGTATCGATCGCGGCTTGTGGGATCTTCAGAATAAAAGTGACGTGAGTAATGCGGTGCTGGTGAAATACCGTGAGATGTCGGTTCCGCCGGAGTCATGATTGGCGGCGTATAAAAAGGCGAGATTTTCGTCTCGCCTTTTTTTTATTTACCTACCACAGGAACGTTCTGGCTCTTCACGCGTCGGGCTGCAAGCCAGAGACCGCTGTTCTTCATAGCGTAGCCAAACAGTAATCCCAGCATGAGCGAAGGGACCACCAGCTTCCAGTCCCCCTGGCCTGCAAAGGTCGCGCAGGCACCCATGAACGTGCCGGGCACAAAGGACAACAGCAGATGTTTTGCCTGAACGCACATCAGGAAAGCCACAATACCGGTCATGAGGTACCCCAGGATTTCCACATGCGGCGCCAGCGCGCTGCCCTTCATAATGATCAGCGCCCAGACCACGCCACTCAGTAACGTGCTGCCTGAAATAAAGAGCCCTTTAAAACCACCCTGCGGACAGGCGAAATAGGCCGTGCAGCCAAGAAAACCGGCCCAGCTCAACAAACCGAGAGATACCGCCACCCAACCCCAGAGGCCGGAGAGGATGCCAGTCGTGATTGCAATACAAAGTAATATGTTCATGGTGCGCATCTTAGCAGATGCGCACCCTAGAAATGAGATCAGAAGCACGTTACGTGCAAGTTGAAATGTATCGTTGCAGGATTTTTGTGATTTAAATCACTCTTCACTCTCTTCTTCCAGCTCATCCCACATGGCAGCGATAGCGTCACGCGTCAGCGGAGCCAGCGTTCTCCAGAACGGAGAGGTGGCGTGGGCTTCAACTTTACCCAGGAAGGTTCCGACCCACGGCAGCAGATACGTTTCGAACAGGGTTTCAATCGCCTCATTCTCATCATCACCTGCTTTATCTTCAATCCATGAGGCCGCCAGCAACAGGGTACCGATATGATCGGCAGGCATATCCGTCAGCGGCATGCCGCGTTCTGAAAGAAACGCCCGAACTTCCGCTTCGGTCGCACCTTCCTGCCAGGCAGAACGATACGGCGACACGCGACACTCTTCCCCCACGAACAGCGCGTTGTAATCCGTTGAAATCTGCTGCATATCGCAATTTTTTTGCAAGCGTTCCAGCAACTCATCCTGTTCCAGCGGCCAGCTCTGCGCCAGTTTACCTTCACGAATCAGGGTAAACAGCGGAACCAGCAGCGGATCCTGCGGCTGGCGGTAATATAAGGTGCCCAGCACGCGGCAAAGGATGGAAAACTCATTCATGTTTTTATTCCGTTATTAATTAAAGATCGGCAAATTCATCAATCGGCGCCATGCCGCGCGACTCAAGGAAGTCGAGCATACGACGCGGCGTGACGTTCAGGATCTGTTCTTCCGGGAAATTCACGTCCCGCAATATTTTCAGGCACTCGCTGAAATCACCCAGCGTGAAGGCCGTGTGTGAATCAGAGCCCAGCGCCACCATTCCGCCCGCGTCACGCACGGCCGCCGCAACGTCGCGGCAGTTGGCCTCACTGCCCTTACGCGAATGCACGAACGAGGAGTTGTTGATCTCCAGCGCCACGCGGTGCTTCGCTGCGGCCTGTGCCACGGCCTGAATATCGATCGGGTATTTCGGATTTCCCGGGTGGCTGATAATGTGCACATTGCCGCTGGCAATGGTGGCAATCATCGCCGCGGTGTTGGTCTCTTTATCCTGGGGCGCAAAGACCGGCTCGTGGAAGCCGGCGAGGATCAGATCTAACGAGGTCAGCATCGGGCCGGTGCAGTCAATTTCACCGTCGGTATTTTTGATGTTCGCTTCGATGCCTCGCAGTATCCCGATACCGTCAACCAGACGTGGCCAGATACGCATATTCACAAAATGCCAGTAGTGCGGCGCATCCGCCATATCCGGACCGTGATCGGTTATCGCAAACAGCTTGATGCCTTTCAGCTTCGCCTGAGCGATATAATCATGGAGGTTACTGTAAGCGTGAGTACTGGCGACGGTGTGCATATGCAGGTCAACGGGATACATCTTTCTCTCCTCTGCGGTTTTTCCAAAGGATAGCAGTTATCAGCGGCGAATATTAGCAAAAACCCGGCGAACGCCGGGTTTCTCTCAGTAGCCTCGCTGTCTGTCGACCTGTCCGGTCACCGCGTTGCCCTTCTCTATTTCGCTGATGGTATGCGAGATATACGCCACGGCCTCCGCCGGGCGCGTCACGGCCGCAATATGGGGCGTCATCGCCACGCGCGGATGTGCCCAAAGCGGGCTGTCTGTCGGCAGCGGTTCGCGGCTATACACATCCAGCATTGCGCCTTTCAGTTTACCGCTATCCAGCGCTTTCAGCAGATCGTCTTCCACAACGTGTACCCCGCGCGCCAGGTTCATTAAGTAGCTATCTTCTGCCAACTGGTTGAGGAGCGTGCCATTGATAATGCCGACCGTTTCCGCCGTATTCGGCAGCAGGTTAATGAGAACGCGTGTCCCTTTCAGGAACGCCGGGAGTTCGTCCGTTCCGGCAAAGCTCTCGACGCCCGGATAATCCTTACGGCTCCGGCTCCAGCAGCGCAGTGGGAAGCCCCACGGGGCGAGCGCTTCGGCGACTTTCGAACCCAGCACACCCGCCCCGAGGATGCCGATGATGAAATCTTCACGCTGATAATCCGGGAGAGGTTCCCAGTGGGATTGCTGTTTAAACGCCTGATAATCGTCGAAGCGGCGGAACCAGTGCAGCACCTGGCTTACGGCGTATTCCTGCATCTGCTCCCCCATACCGGTATCTTCCAGACGAAACAGGGGAATATCTTCCGGCAGCATTTCAGGGTGAGCCTTCAGCTTACTGAGAATGGAATCCACCCCCGCACCAAGAGCAAACACCGCCTTCAAACGGCGTCCCTGAAGCATTTCGACCGGGGGATGCCAGACCAGCGCGTAGTCGGCATGTTCATTATCGCCCTGTTTCCATTCGCGAACGCGTGCGCCAGGCAGTGCCGCCGTGAGCGCCTTAATCCAGTAAGCCGTATCAAAAGTGGGGTGATAGAAGATAATATCCATAGTCATTGCCTTTTATTGCGCTGTTTTATTTTCATTTTCAACTGGCTTGTCAGCATAACAAATTTATCGCTAAACCGCGTTGCTGATAAAAGAGACGCTTTTCGCACATTTCGAAATCAGGTTGCCTGAAGTTTGTCTAAACACGCTAAATTACTGAAAAAGTGGGTTGACGGCAGTACGGCTTTTCCTTACATTAGCGCCCGTCCCGACAACAACGGGATGACAATATGGTGAGGTGTCCGAGTGGCTGAAGGAGCACGCCTGGAAAGTGTGTATACGGCAACGTATCGGGGGTTCGAATCCCCCCCTCACCGCCATATTCAAGACGAGAGCTCGTACGAAAGTACGGGCTTTTTTCTTATATATTCTCCGCAAGGGGGGGATGAGAACCCCCGACCGGGGTTCGACAACTGGCGCAGCCAGTTGGACAGACTGAGAGCGAAGCGAACAGGCTGCCCGCAGGGCGAGCGAAGCGAGTCAATCCCCCCCTCACCGCCAT